>NZ_DGMR01000026.1:7922-30690 GCF_002388495.1 Thalassospira sp. UBA4513 | reverse complement strand
GCGATTGCCTATTTCCTGGATCCGCTTGCCGACCGGCTTGAGGAACGCGGGGCCAGCCGGGTGATTGCGACCAGCATCATCACCTTCCTTTTCTTCCTTGTGTTCATTCTGGTGATGTTGATTGTCGTGCCGATGATCGGCAGCCAGTTGGCAGGATTTCTTGAACGGTTTCCGGGCTATGTCGATACGTTGCGCACCAATGTCGCGCCGTATTTGCAAAATGTGCTCGATCGTGTGGCGCCCGAAACCCTGCAAAGTGTATCGGATGCGATCAAGGGACAGAGTGCCAATGCCCTTAAATGGGTCGGTAATGTCCTGACCAATGTGCTTTCGGGCGGTCTCGCACTTTTGAACTTCCTGAGCTTGCTGTTCATTACGCCGGTGGTGTCGTTTTACCTGCTGCGCGACTGGGACAAGATCGTCGCCAAGGTGGACAGTTACCTGCCCAGACGGTCGGCCAAGGATATCCGCCAGTGTGTTAGCGAGATTGACGAAACCCTTGCAGGCTTTGTCCGCGGGCAGGCGACGGTGTGCATATTGCTTGGCCTGTTTTACGGGCTTGGCCTGACGCTGGCGGGGCTTGAGTTTGGCTTTGTCATTGGCTTGATGACCGGGCTTGTGTCGTTTGTGCCCTATTTCGGGATGATTGCCGGCTTTGCGGTTGGCATGGGTGTCGCGCTGGCCCAGTTTGGCTTTGGCCTTGATCTTGGGCTGGTGGCGCTGGTGTTTTTGATCGGCCAGGTGCTTGAGGGCAATTTCCTGACGCCCAAGCTTGTGGGCGACAAGGTCGGGCTGCATGCCGTTTGGGTGATGTTTGCCTTGCTTGCCGGGGGTGCGGTGTTCGGACTTCTCGGTGTGATGCTGGCGGTGCCGGTGGCCGCCGTGATCGGCGTGCTTGTACGTTATGGCTTAAGGCAGTATCTCGATAGCAGGCTTTATGATCACGGACCGGAGGGCGGCAACAATGCCACGCCGGAATCCGAGAAATAGACCCCAGAGATCGAGATCAGCAAATTGAGTTTACTGTGACCCGGGTGACATCCAAGCCGGACAAAGATAACGACCCGCAGCAATTGCCGCTGGCGCTTGAAATGCGTCCGGCACTGGGGCGCGATGATTTCATGGTGGCCGATTGCAATAGCGAAGCGGTGGCGTGGATCGACCAGTGGCCAAAATGGCCCGCCCCGGCCTTGTGCCTGTATGGGCCAAAGGGATGCGGGAAAAGTCATCTGGCGGAAGTGTGGCGGGCGCGATCCGGTGCGTTACAGGTCGCAGCGTCGGACTTGAACGGCATCAATCCCGATGAGCTTCTGGGTGACGCCACCGGTCTTGTGATCGAGGATGCGGACCTTGTGGCGGGTGCAGGCCTTGATGAAACCGTGTGTTTTCATATTTACAATATGCTGAAGGAACGCGGTGGGCATTTGTTGTTGACCGCAAGCCAGCCGCCATCGCGCTGGCAGATTGATTTGCCCGATTTGAAATCAAGGCTGGGGGCGGCGCTGGTGTGCGAGATTTCGCCGCCGGATGATGATTTGATTGTTGGACTTCTGATCAAGCTGTTTGCCGACCGGCAAATCCCGGCCAGCCCGCAAATCATCAGTTATGTTTTGCCAAGGATCGAACGGTCCTTTGCGGCGTTAAGTCAATTGGTGGCGGCGATTGATCGTCGGGCATTGGCCGAAAAGCGGGCGGTGACCTTGCCGCTGGTGCGCAGTGTCATGGATGACATGACCACGCAATCGTAACATCGAAACGAATTTCGTAAGCCGATCAGGTTGTTACAGGTTATCATCACCACCACCTAACAGATTGCATTCAATAACCGGAAGCTGCATGTGAGCCCGCAACGCGTAAAAGCAAAACCGTCGCTTAAGAGCCAGACCGATACCCTGATTTCCGATGGACATGTTTTGGGGTGGCGGGAATGGATCGGCCTTCCTGATCTTGGCGTGCCCTTGATCAAGGCCAAGGTTGATACCGGGGCCCGAACATCATCGCTGCATGCGCTTAATCCAAAGAAAGTCGTGCGTGACGGGCAGGATTTTGTATCATTCACCCTGCCGCATTATCGCGGGGACGGGCATGGGCGGATCGATTGTCTGGCGCCGCTGATTGAAATGCGCGAGATTCGCTCTTCGAACGGAAATGCCGAAGAACGGTTTGTGGTTGCCACCCATATCCAGGTTGGGCATCACAAATTGAAAGTTGAAGTGTCGCTGGCAAACCGGTCAATCATGGGCTTTCCCATGCTTTTGGGCCGCACAGCGATGAAAGCAGGAAGATTTTTGGTGCTGCCATCGAAATCTTATCTTGCAGGGAAGCCGGAACAGAGATAGACGCGCAGAAGAACGACCCATTGCCGGAACAAGATCCCGACAGGGTCGTTTTACTTTCTGACAATTCCGCATTCGCCAGCCACCGGTATTATACCGGTCGCACTTCGTTTTGCCGACCTTGGGGGACATCTTATGAAAATCGCGATGCTTGCACGCAATCCAAACCTTTACTCCCACAAACGGTTGGTCGAGGCGGCCGAAGCACGCGGGCATGAGATGGACATCATCAATACCCTGCGGGTGTCGATGAACATCACGTCGCTGAAACCGGAAATCTATTACGGCGGATCGAAACTGACCGGTTATGACGCGGTGATCCCGCGTATCGGTGTGTCCGTGACCCAGTTCGGTCTGGCAGTTCTGCGCCAGTTTGAAATGATGGGTGTTTATCCGTTAAACGAGTCCGTTGCCATTGGCCGGTCGCGCGACAAGTTGCGTTCGCTGCAGATCCTCGCACGCCGTGGCATTGGCCTGCCTGTTACCGCCTTTGCCCATGACCCGAAAAAGACCGATGAAGTTCTGTCGATCGTGGGGGGCGCTCCGGTAGTGATCAAGCTTCTGGAAGGCACACAGGGTATCGGTGTGGTTCTGGGCGAAACCGAAAAATCCGCCAAATCCGTGATCGAGGCATTCCGTGGTGCCAATGTTGCGATCATGGTGCAGGAATTCATCAAGGAAGCCGGCAACAGCGATATCCGTTGCTTTGTGATCGGTGGCAAGGTGGTTGCCAGCATGGAACGCAAAGGGGCGGAGGGCGATTTCCGGTCCAACATCCATCGTGGTGGCTCGTCGCGTGCAATCCGCATCACGCCGCAGGAGCGTTCGACCGCCGTTGAAGCCGCCAAGGCGATGGGGCTTAATGTTTGTGGTGTTGATATCCTGCGATCCAATCACGGGCCGGTGGTGATGGAGGTGAATTCGTCACCGGGACTGGAAGGCATTGAAAATGCTACGGGCAAGGACATTGCCGGCATGATCATTGAATTCATGGAAAAAGATTTCAAACCCGGTAAGGTGCGGACCAAAGGCAAGGGATAAGAACAAGGGATACCACAATGAGCGAAACCGGATCACCCAAGGGGAAAGGCAAAGCGCCCAGAACCCCCAAGAACCCTGATTTTGAAATCGCTGGGAAAAAGGTTGCTCCGGGCACGCGCCAGATTGTTGATATCCCGATCTCGCTTTTGTCCAACCACACGCCGGTCAATCTGACAGTCAATGTCGTGCATGGCAAACGACCGGGTCCGGTGATTTTCGTCAGTGGTGCTGTCCATGGCGACGAGATTGTCGGGGTGGAGGTTATCCGCCGCGTTTTGAAATCAACCGCATTGCGCGGCATGCGTGGAACGTTGCTTGCCGTGCCTGTGGTCAATGCGTTCGGGTTCCTTAACAACACCCGCTATCTTCCCGACCGGCGCGATTTGAACCGCTGCTTCCCGGGGCATTCGCGTGGATCCTTGGCCGCACAGTTGGCCCATTTGTTCTTGCATGAAATTGTCGAAAGATCCGATTTCGGTATCGACCTGCATTCGGCGGCGGTTCACAGGGTTAACTTGCCGCAGATCCGGGTCAATGAAGATGACCCGAATATCATGGAATATGCCGAGGCGTTTGGTGCGCCGATCATCCTGACCAGTCCGCTGCGCGACGGATCACTGCGTGAGGCCGCGCGCGAGCTTGGTGTGCCGATCCTGCTGTTTGAAGCGGGCGAGGGGCTTCGTTTTGATGAAATGTCGATCCGTGCCGGAGTGTCGGGCGTTTTGCGCGTGATGCGCAAACTGGGCATGACATCGCAACGCACCGTGCGCGAACCGCGCGTGCCGTCATTCAAATCCTCCAACAGCCATTGGCTGCGCGCACCGGCGGGCGGCATTTTGCGGACGTTCAAACTGGCCGGGGAGTTTGTCCGGGCCGGGGATGTGGCCGCGGCGGTATCCGATCCGTTCGGGCAGCGTGACGAAGAAGTCATCGTGCGCGAGGAAGGATTGATCATCGGGCGGACCAACCACCCGATTGTCAATCAGGGGGATGCGCTGTTTCATATCGCGTCGATCAAGCGCCCGTCAGAAGTCCAGGAACGCATGGACGCCATCGAAACCCATCTGCAATCCGATCCGCTTCTGGATGAGGACGAGATTATCTAGGGTCAGGACCTATTAATTTGATTGGAATGGCAGAGCTTATATTTGTGAAATCCAAGGAAAATCCTGCCGAGCGGGTTGGTATCCCGCGCAAGGGATTTGACGTCGGAGTTTGCAAATATAAGCTCTGTCCTTCGGATCGGTCAGATTTGCACGGGTTACTTTGTCGCAAAACCTTGAAAGATGCATATCTTCCAGCGATTTTGCTTCGCGTATCCGCACAAATCTGACCGACCATTCGAACCAAATTAATAGGTCCTGACCCTAATCTCTGGAGAGCCTTGGGGCATATGTTGCCCGAATAAGGCGAAGATCAGCCCTGCATCGAAGCCACTGGCGAATTGTGGCAGGCAATGCTATAGCAGTCGGCATGGAACCAATTACAACTACAGAAGAACTTCGCAGTCTCTGTGAAAGATTGCGCAAGTTCGAATATGTCACTGTCGATACCGAATTCATGCGGGACTCGACCTATTGGCCGCAACTGTGTCTGGTGCAGCTGGCAAGTCCGGAGCCGTCCGATAACGGGGCTGCGGTCGATCCGCTTGCCGAGGGCATTGACCTGACGCCGCTGTTCGAGCTGATGCAGGACGAGGCGGTGGTCAAGGTGTTTCACGCCGCCCGCCAGGATATCGAGATTTTCGTCCATCTGTCGGGCAAGGTCCCCCATCCGGTGTTTGACACCCAGGTGGCGGCGATGGTGCTGGGCTATGGCGATCAGGTCGGCTATGAGACGCTGGTCAACAAGGTGGCGCGCAAAAGCATTGATAAATCGATGCGCTTTACCGATTGGTCGCGCCGTCCGCTTTCGACCAAACAGATCAGTTACGCGCTTTCGGATGTGACCCATCTGCGTGTGATCTATGAAGCGTTTCACGAGCGCCTTGAGGCCAATGGCCGTGCGGTCTGGCTGTTTGAGGAAATGGAACGCCTGACCGATCCGTCGATCTATTCGATTGATCCGGCCGAGGCATGGAAGCGGCTTAAAACCCGATCCAACAGCCCGAAATTCCTGGCGGTGGCGCGTGCGCTTGGCGAATGGCGCGAGACTGAAGCACAGCGCAAGAACCTGCCGCGCAACCGGGTTTTGCGCGATGATACCTTGCTGGATATCGCGGCCCGTCAGCCGATGACCGACAAGGACCTTGATAAAACCCGTGGCGTTGGCCGCAACTTTGGCACCTCCAAACCGGGGCAGGCAATTATCGAGGCGATCAAGGCAGCCCTTGATAGCCCGCAGGATCAATGGCCGAAGCCAAAGGAACGCATTGAATTGCCGGCCGGGATCGGCCCGACGGTCGAGTTGCTGAAGGTGTTGCTTAAACTCTGTGCCGAGGAAAAGGGCGTTGCCCAGCGTCTGGTGGCATCAAGCGACGATCTTCAGAACATCGCTGCCGACGACAATGCGGACGTTCCGGCCATGCGTGGCTGGCGGCGCGAGCTTTTCGGGCAATATGCGCTGCGTCTCAAGCACGGGCAGCTTGGCCTTAAGCTCAAAGACGGCGAAGTGGTCTTTGTTGAGCTCGATAAATAGCCAAGCATACTGCCGCGATGAACAAAAAACGGGGCCCGACGGCCCCGTTTTTGTTTTTGATAGCCGGCCTATCACGCAAGTAATGGATTCCCGCCGTCGCGGGAATGACGTTTCGATGTTGTCAGGCGGGCAGGGCGGCATCAAGCAGGGCGGTCGCCATGGTTTTGGCGATCCGGGCCGATTGGGGCATGCCGCGTACCTGGGCGGTGACAATCGCCCCTTCCTTGAGCAGGGCGAGTTGTTCGGCCAGTTGTTTGGGATCGGACGCGCCGGCCTTGGTGCACAGATCGGCAATATGTTCGAGCACGCAACGTTTGTGTTCAGCGGCGATCTGGTGGGCCGGGTGATCAAGTTTGGCGAACTCGCTTGAGGCGTTGATAAACGCGCAGCCGGAAAAGCCCATGCCCTTGAAGGCGCGGCCATGAAACCATTCTTCGAGCGCATCAAACATCGCAAGAAGCTGTCCGCGCGGATCGGATGCGGCCTTTTGCATTTCGGTTGTCAGCCAGTCGCGGAATTGTTCATCGCGGCGCATAAGGGCGGCCAGGATCAGTTCATCCTTTGACTTGAAGTGTTTGTACATCGTCATTTTGGCGACGCCGGACTCGGCCAGAATCTTGTCGATTCCGGTGGCGTTGAAGCCCTGTGTATAGAAAAGACGCAGGGCCGTATCGACGAGAACGTCGCGTTTAGACTTCAATTTTCTTACTCCAATAGTCAGACCGGTCTGTATTCTTGTGGCGGGAAAGCCGCAGAATTGCAAGCGTTTCAGATACAGGAATGGTCATTCCAAAAATATATTTGACAAATAGACAGACCTGTCTGTATATATGTTTTCAACACTGATCAACCCGAACTTGTTTAGGAGAGTTTCAATGACCCGTATTTCCCTGCCTGCTTCGATCGATACCGCACCGGAAGCTTCCCAGCCGCTTCTTGAAGGTGTGAACAAGATGCTTGGTTCGGTTCCGAACCTGTTTCGCTTGACGGCAAACAGCCCGGCCGCCCTTGAGGGCTATCTTGGTCTGAATGGGGCGCTTGCCAAAGGGGCGCTCGATCCGCAGACCCGAGAACGCATTGCCCTTGCGGTCGCACAGCTTAATGGCTGTGACTATTGCCTGTCGGCGCATACCTATTTGGGCAAAAACATCGCCAAGCTTGATGACGCCGAGATCGCGGCAAACCGCAATGGCACGTCGAGCGATCAGAAGGCGGATGCGGCTGTGCGCTTTGCCGTCGCTTTGGTCAAAAACCGTGGCCAGGTGAGCGAAGGTGACGTCAGTGCCGCCAAACTTGCCGGTTACAGCGAGGCCGAACTGGTCGAGATCGTGGCGCATGTCGCGCTCAATACCCTGACCAATTACCTCAACGAAGCCTTTGATACCCCGATTGACTTCCCGGTGGTTAACGCCTCCGCAGCGTAACAACCGGCAACTCCCCCGGTCGGCATTCCCCCCCCCCCCTCCGCCTGTTGCTGCGCGCCGACCGGGGTCCCTTTATCGACCAAACACCAAAGGATCAGATGATGTCACGGCCACCTCTTCCGCCTTTTAACGTCGAAACCGCCAAACAGAAGGTCCGTATGGCCGAGGATGGCTGGAATGGCCGCGATCCCGAAAAAGTGTCGCTGGCCTATACGCCAGACAGCCGTTGGCGTAACCGTGCCGAGATTTTCGAGGGCCGGGAAAACATCGTTCAATTCCTGACCCGCAAATGGGCCAAGGAGCTGGAGTACCGTTTGATCAAGGAACTCTGGGCGTTTCACGAGAACCGCATCGCGGTGCGCTTTGCCTATGAGTATCGCGATGACAGCGGCAACTGGTTTCGGGCCTATGGCAACGAAAACTGGGAATTTGATGAAAACGGCCTGATGCGCCATCGGGTGGCATCGATCAATGACAAGCCGATTTCGGCTGAAGACCGGCTGTTTCATTGGCCGCTTGGCCGCCGTCCGGATGATCATCCGGGGCTGTCAGACCTGGGACTTTAGTCCCGATTTAGATCACCCCGCCATGTTCCGGTTCCGGCAATGGACAGGAAAGTTCGGCGGAAACGCGTTCTACTTGGGGCCTGACCCCAGGCAGGCAAGATGGTGCGTCCCCGGTGCTGTCTTGCCTGTTCCCCGCCCCCCGCAAAGGAGCCTGAACATGATTATCAAATATATCGCCTTTTCGATTACCTCGACCGCCGTGCTTTTTGTTTCTTCTCTGCTGACCTTTACCCCCTGAAGGTCAGGGAGCGTTTGGTCCGTTTCTGATGCCTCCCTGAAAACTTGCCGGGCCCCTTTCGGGGCCCGTTTTTGTGTGTTGGTAATGGGGTTGGGTCAGCTTGCCAGGGCGGATTTGATGAAATCCTCAACCGATTGTGGCTTGCGTCCGACGAGTTTTTCGAAATCGTTGCTCACGGTTTCGTAGTCGCCTTTCTTCGCGCCGACATAGAGACCGGCAAGGGCTTCGATCAGATGATCGGGCAGGCCGAGGCTTTTGAGGATACCGGTATGGACCTCTGCGGGCAGGTCTACAAACTTCACGGGCTTACCGGTGGCGTCAGAAATGTAGCCCGCGATTTCGGCGTGCGACACACCCTTGGTTCCGGTCAGGTCATAGGTTTTGTTTCCGTGATCAGCGGGCTTGGCAAGGACCACGGCGGCGGCTTCTGCCAGGTCATTGCGCGGGATATAGGTGATTTTGGCATCACCCGCCGGGGCGCCATAGTCGCCGGTTTCAAGCGCATGCGGCACACCGGCCAGCAGAAGATCGGCATAGAAGCTGTTGCGCAAAATGGTGAAGGCGAGGCCGCTTTGGCGGATGTAGTTTTCGGTATCAAGGTGAATGGCCGAATAGGTGAAATCGGCATCCGCCTTGGGATCGACAATGCCGGTATAGACGATGTGTTTGACACCTGCGGCCTTGGCGGCATCGACAGCGGTGCGGTGTTGTTGGATGCGGGTTGCGTTGTCGTCCTCGGCCGAGATGATGAGGGCGGTGTCAATGCCGGCGAACGCCTTGGTCATCAGGGCAAGGTCATTGAAATCGCCCGCGCGGACATCAATGCCCTTGGCGCTCAGGTCTGCGGCCTTTTCAGGCTTGCGGACACTGATGGCGATGTCGCTTGCCGGGATGCGATCAAGCAGATGTTTGACAACAAGGCTTCCGAGTTGGCCGGTCGCACCGGTGATGAGGATGGTCATGTCAGTTTCTCCGATAAGGGGTCAGGCATCGCCTGTTCATGTGAGAAATCTGGACCCAATAATGCATATGATCAATTCGATGGGTATGATAATACTTATGCATGAAAATCGATGAATTGGATCTTGATTACCGCCTGCTTCGGCTGTTCCTGACGATTTATGACGAGGGATCGGTGACAGCCGCCGCACACCGTCTTGATGTCGGGCAGCCGACGGTCAGTCACGGGCTGGATCGGTTGCGCCAGATTATTGGCGATCCGCTATTTGTCCGGTCAGGCAGATCAGTTGCACCGACCGCCCATGCCGACGAAATTGCGCCACAGGTGCGTGGGTTATTGCAGGGGATGCGCGGCCTGACCCGTGTGGTGGCGTTTGATCCCGGTAATGCCGATCATTCTGCGCGCTTTGTGCTTGGTGCCAATGATTACGAGGTGGCGGTGATCCTGCCGGCCCTGATGAAGCGGTTGCAAAACTGTTCTGCTGATGTGCGGCTTCAGGTCGTATCGGTGCCGGGCGTAGACCGCATGGTCAAATGGCTGCGCGATGGCACGATTGATCATGCGATCACGATTGATCAATCGGGCAAGCATGGCGATATCGCCCGCCAGGGCCTGTTTCGCGAACGGATGCGGTGTTTTTATGATCCGGCATTTCACGACGACGGGCCGCCCGATACGCTGGACCGGTATTGCGCGGCCAGCCATGCGCGCGTGATGATCGGGGCCAATGACAGTTCGGAAATCGATGTCATCCTGCGTGGCCTTGGCCGATCAAGGCGCACAGTGCTTCAGGTGCCGACCTTTGCCAGTGTCGCCAACCTCATCCGAGACACCGACATCATCGCCACCCTGCCGTCGCGCCTGTCAGGCTCCATGATGCAGGATTTTGGCCAGTTCGATCTGCCGCTCACGTTCCGCGAATATGGCTTCGCCCAATACTGGCACGTCCGCAACGCCGCCAACGCCGCGCATAAATGGCTTCGAGGCGAGATTTTCCGGGCGTCGCGTGGGTTGGGGTAGGGAGGCGCTTGAACAAGCCCGAATCAAGCCGGGTGGGATTGCCACCATTCAATGCAGTTTTCAAGTGCCGCTTGGAGATCAAATTCGCGCCTGAATCCAACTGTTTGGGTAAGCGTTGAGGTGTCTGGGACCAGATAGGGCGGATCATCCGGGCGGTCGGGTATGCTGCCCGCGGCGATGGTGCCACGGCCAATGAGGCTTTTGATGGTTTCGGCGACGTCAAGCAGGCTGTGGCCCTCGCCGGATGCGATATTGATCAGGCCCGTGAAGGGATGATCGATCAGCTTGGCAAAGGCGGCACTGGCATCAGCGACATGCATGAAATCGCGGATCTGTTTGCCAGAACTCATTTTGGCAGTTTCACCGGCCAGCAGGGCGCGTGTGATGGCCGGAACAAACCGTGCGGGGGCCTCTTTCGGGCCGCACAGCAGGAACAGGCGTCCCCAGGCGATGGCGGCACCCTTGGCGTTCAGGTCCAGACAATGCCGGGCAAGCTTCAGCTTCTCCTGACCATAGATTGTGTGCGGATTGCAGGTTGCATCCTCAGTCAGTTTCTGACCCGGCGCAATACCCTGCCAGTCATATTCGGCACAGCTTCCGGCAAGCACGGCACGTTTGCCGCCCTGTTCATGGAAACGATCAAGAAGATCGATACTGGCTTCGCTCCAATCTGGATTATCCGGCGCGTTCCAAAAATGACCGTGCTTGGTCTGCCAGGCCAGATGGATCAGCCCGTCGGGGCGTTCGGATGCGATCAGGTGTTTGCGAAAACTGGCATCCAGCAGGTCACCCGTCACATGTCGTCCGGGGAGCTCGCCATCTTCTGGCACAGTTCGTCCGCAGGTGATGACATCATGGCCAGCCGAGATCAGCTTTTGGCAGGCATAGGGGCCGATCAGGCCGTTGGCACCGGTAACGAGGACCTTCATTTTGATGGCTCGTAATCAGGGTAGTTGGCATCACGATCGTTGATGATCGCTGGCTTTTCGGGCCATGAAATACCGAAAGTCGGGTCGTTCCAGCGCACGCCCGATGCGAGATCGGGCACGAAGGGCGCGCCCATCAGATAGAGAACCTCAGTATCGGGTTCAAGCGTCAGGAAGCCATGTGCGCAGCCCGCCGGAATGATCAGGGAATTGCGGTTGGCTGCTGACAATTCGGCGCCCACCCATTTGCAGTAGCTTGCTGAATCTGGTCGCAAATCAATGACCACATCATAGATCGCGCCGGAAGTGCAGCGCACGATTTTGGGGTCGCCAACCGGGGCTGCCTGATAATGCATACCGCGCAGTGTGCCCGCATGGTGATTAAAGGACAGATTTGCCTGAACGACCTCGAAGTCATGGCCATTTGCAGCCAGTTCTTCTGTGCAGAAGGAGCGTGCGAAAAAGCCGCGATCATCGCTGTGCTTTTCAAGCTCGATCAGGTCGACGCCAATGATATCTGTCGCAATAAATTTCATCCGATCACTTCGACCCTGGGGATGGCAACCATGAACTGTCCGCCCCAATCCTTAACATGTGCCATGTCTTTCATGATCTCGGCCGACAGGTTCCAGGGCAGGATCAGGACATAGTCCGGCTTGGCGACCTTCAGGTGGTCGGGTGCGTGGACCGGGATGTGGCTTCCGGGCAGGAGCGTGTTTTGCTTGTGCGGGTTGGCGTCGACCACAAAATCAATCAGGTCTGTGCCAATGTCGCAGTAGTTCAAAAGCGTGTTGCCCTTGGCAGCCGCACCATAGCCAGCAACGGTTTTACCCTCTGTCTTGGCCGATTTCAGGAACGCCAAAAGGTCGTCACGGATCTTGCGGCATTTCGCGTCAAAGCCTTCGTAGCAGGCAAGGGTCGCAATGCCCGCATCAGCCTCTTTGGCGCGAAGGGCTGCTAGGCGGTCGGTCTCGGGCCGGGTGCCGGTGGTTTTCTGGGCCCAGACGCGCAAGCTGCCGCCATGGGTGGGGAGTTCTTCGACATCAAAGACCTTAAGGCCATTTTGCTCAAAACATTTCTCGACCGCGTAAAGCGAGAGGTAGGAGAAATGTTCGTGATAGATCGTGTCGAACTGGGTCTTTTCCAGAAGGTTCAGAAGATGCGGGAATTCAAAGGTTGATACCCCGTCATCGGCCAAAACCGTGGCAAAACCCGAGACGAAATCGTTGATGTCGGGCACATGGGCCAGAACGTTGTTGGCTGCGGTCAGGTTTGCGTGGCCGTGTTCGGCGACGACCTTTTCGGCCGTTTCCTTGCCAAAGAAGGCCACCAGGCTTTTAACACCTTTTTTCTCGGCTTCCTTAGCAATGTTGGCAGCCGGTTCAACGCCTAGAACCGGGATCGATTTGGCAACAAAATGCTGCAGCAAATAGCCATCGTTGGATGCCACTTCGACCACGAAAGAGTCTTTGCCAAGATCAAGCCGTTCTGCTGCTGCTTCGCAGTATTTGCGGGCATGCTCGACCCAGCTTGAGGAGTAGCTTGAGAAATAGGCATAGTGACTGAAGATTTCAGATGGCGGGACAACATCATCGACCTGAACAAGGAAGCAGTTGTTGCAAACACGCGCATGTAGCGGATAGCGCGGATCGTTTTGATCAGCACGATCCATCGGCACATAGGAGTTGGCAAGCGCACTCAGGCCAAGATCAACGAGAGTGTGTTTCAGGTCGGTTCCGCAGGCGCGGCAGGTTGGCGTTGTCATTTCGTATCCATCATCACATCAGGCGGGGCGATCTGGAGCCCCGGGATTTAGCGCATTTCAGCCGTCATCGGGTTTGGCTTACCAAACTTTCCACGGTGCTTTGCCTTCTGACCACAAGTTTTCAAGCATATGCTTTTCGCGAAGTGTATCCATCGGTTGCCAGAAACCATCGTGACGCCACGCAGAAAGTTCACCCTGATCAGACAGGTTGCGCAGCGGTTCTGCTTCCCAGACGGTTTTGTCTTCGGCAATTTCGTTGAGCACGGATTTTTCGCAGACGAAGAAGCCGGCATTGATGCGCGCACCATCGCCAAGCGGCTTCTCCTGAAACGTGGTGACGCGATCACCATCAAGAACCGTCGCGCCAAAGCGGCCCGGAGGTGAGACCACTGTCATGGTTGCCTTGCGGCCCTGTCTTTTGTGGAAGTCGATACTTGCTGTGATATCGACATTGCCGAGCCCGTCGCCGTAGGTCAGGCAGAAGGGCGCATTATCATCAAGATGGTCGGCTACACGCTTGATACGGCCGCCGGTCATGCTGTTCAGGCCGGTATCGACCAGCGTTATCTTCCAGGGTTCTGCATTGGCATTGTGATATTCGAGCTGATTGGTCGCCATATCAATGGTCACGTCGGCATGATGCAGGAAGTAGTTGGCGAAATATTCCTTGATCACATAGCCCTTGTAGCCAAGGCAGATCACGAACTCATTCACCCCGTGTGCCGCGTAAATCTTCATCAGGTGCCACAGGATCGGCTTGCCACCAATTTCGACCATCGGTTTTGGTCTGACCGATGTTTCTTCACTCAGTCGGCTGCCATATCCGCCTGCAAGAATTACTGCCTTCATTTAAAAAGAGTCCCACTCACTCAGGGTTTGCTTTCAGAGGCCTTAACGCTGTGTCGCGCGCGGCTGTTTTGAGGCCCGCACACCGATCAACGCGCCAAGCGAGCCAAAAAATCTTGCAAGATCACGCCAGCCCTTTTTGCGTTGCATGGTGATCCCATACAAGAGCGCCTTCCAGCCAAATCGCACAGTGTGTTTCAGACCAAGACAGATCGCCGCCAAACGGCCATTATATTTGCGTTCAAAGTAAATGCGTGACCATGCAAGGTGCCAGAACTTTTCCCAGTAATAAGCACGGTTGGGGCGAACTGACCCCCCATTGAGATGCATGACAACTGAATCAGCAACAAGGATCATGCCATGCCCGGCACGGAGCATGCGTGCGCACATGTCGTCATCGTCGAAATAAAGAAAAATTTCCGGATCATAGAAACCAACCTGACGCATGACGTCCATGCGGACCAGATTGACCGCGCCAGATAGGAATTCGACGCAGAGCGGCCCTTCGGGCACGCAATCATAGGCAAGTCGGCCATAATCGCGACGCTTCCAGAGTTCGACATCATGGCTGGGTTCGATATCGCCGTTGCCATCCTTATGCAGTGGGCCGAACATCGCAGCATCTGGGTATTGGTCCGCGGCGGCGACAAGTGCGTCAATGGCATCACCGGTCATCAAAGAGTCCGGATTGGCCAGTAGGGCAAATTCGGTTTCGACAATCTCAAGGCCCTGACTTGCAGCGGTTCCATAGCCAAGGCCAACGCGATTGCGGATGATTTTGGCATCCGGGCGCAAATTGGTGACGATATCAAGCGTATCGTCCTCGGAAGCGTTATCGATGACAATCAGCGGCAGGTCGGCAGGAAGCGATTTCAACAGCCCGCCAATAACGAGCCCCCCGTTATGGGTGATTGTGATAACTGTTGTTCTCGCCGTCATTTATTTTTCCTGCAGAAAATCCATGTCCCTTGTGGGGCTGAACATACTCAATCCGAACATAATGTCCAACGACAGATTCCGGCCAAGTTGAAAATAATCGTTAGCATTCCCGCGCCTTAAAAAGCTCAGAGGTTTTAGTGCGCTTATAAGGGTGTTTGCTGTTTTGCTGTTGAAAGCATTTCTGCGAGGATTTAGAAAATGCGATAGGAAAAATATTGTTTGTTCGTTTTGCGAATGAGGCTGGTTTTGCCGCAAAACGTACTCCTTAACACGCATATCAACAGAAAGACTTTTCATGAAAGTATTATTGACCGGTTATCAGGGCTATGTCGGCAGTGTCATGTCCGGGTATCTCAAGTCCCGCGGCCATTCTGTCATCGGTCTGGATACAGGCTACTTCAATGGTCTCGACCTTTGGACGCCGCCATCCGTGGATGAAGTCAGAACCGTTGATATGCGAAATGTGCAGGAAAAGGATGTCGAGGGCGTTGAAGCCATCATTCATCTGGCTGCGCTCAGCAATGACCCGCTGGGTGATTTCGCACCGGAGCTGACTGACGATATCAATTTCAAGGCAACCAAGAAATTGGCAGAGATAGCCAAGAAGCATGGCATCAAACGTTTTGTGTTTGCGTCTTCTTGTTCGCTTTACGGTGCTGCTGATGTTTCAAAGCCGGTCGATGAAACATCGCCAACGCTTCCGCTGACGCCATATGCGAAAAGCAAAATTGATTGTGAAAACGCCTTGCTTGCGATGAAAGACGAGGACTTCGAGCCAGTCTTCATGCGCAATGCGACGTGTTATGGTGACTCCCCGCGTATTCGTATTGATGTTGTCCTGAATAACCTGACAGCCCGTGCGATTGTTTCTGGTGAAGTGAAGCTTCTGTCTGATGGATCTGCCTGGCGCCCGCTTATGCATGTCGAGGACATGAGCGCGAGTTTTGAAGCCGTTCTGACAGCACCGGCCAACCTTGTGAGTGGTGAAGCCTTTAACGTTGGCACCAATGAGCAGAATTATCAGGTTATTGATATTGCCAAAACTGTTCAGAAAGTCGTTCCGGGCTGTGATCTGACTTATTCCGATGACGCGCAGGTGGATGCGCGCAGCTACCGTGTGTCATTTGACAAGCTTCATAGTGTGCTTCCAAATATCGGTTTCAAATGGAATGCGGAAAAGGGGGCTGCGCAGATTGCTGAGCGCCTGAAAGC
Source organism: Thalassospira sp. UBA4513 (assembly GCF_002388495.1). Classification (NCBI taxonomy): domain Bacteria; kingdom Pseudomonadati; phylum Pseudomonadota; class Alphaproteobacteria; order Rhodospirillales; family Thalassospiraceae; genus Thalassospira; species Thalassospira sp. UBA4513. The sequence goes on along the minus strand of NZ_DGMR01000026.1, from coordinate 14,779 downwards.
GGAAAAAGCGAAGGCAGAAGACCTGTTTGGCAGAAAACACATTCGTCTTGAGCAGCTTAAGTATCTGGTGGAAAACCAGAAAGTGAACGCGGATCTTTTCTGGAACGCTTAAACCTAAGAGTCGACGAATCAGTCCGCTTATAGCGGGCTGATTCTTATGCCTCCAACCCAACGGGTGCCGGTAAAGTTATCGAGGAAATTGCGTTTGCCGGCCAAGGTTTCGTGGCCGGTGTTGGTGAGTGTGATGGTGCGTTCGGCCCAGTTGGTTTCGGGGGTGGCGGGCGTGAGGGTGAAGAGCGGGTCTTGGCAGTCCATCATCCACTGGATTTCTGACCAGAACATCAGATCGCCGAGATAGGGCAGCGGATCAACGCTTCGCATCAGGTGGCCAAAGACCTTGCCGACGGGAAGCGGGCCTTGGTCCTTGATGATTTGCAGGGTGAGTTTTTGGGTCAGGCTCAGGCCGGTTTGCGGGTCGGGCAGTTCGGCGAGGTGGCGTTTGAGGGCCTCTGGCATGTGGGGTAGGGGCGCGTTGCCGGTTTCCGCAAGCGTTTTGAGGTCTTTTGAGGTGTCTTGGCGGACTGCCTTCCAGACTTTGCTGCCAAATGTCAGCATGTCGCTGTTAAGCAGCGTGCGTTGAGTGTTCCAGCACCAGATCAGACCATCGAGGGAGAGTTGGCCAAGGCCGATGAAGCGGTCGATGGTTTCGGACGCGGGCGCGTGGTTGACGGAGATGACGTCGATATTGGTTTCGGGCTGGATGGTGGCAATGGAATCCATCAGGAAGGCCAGGATCAGCTGATCGTAGCTGTCATGTTCGAACCAGAGCACGACATGGTCATACTGCCCAAGACGATTGAGAGCGTCGTATTCGCGCCTGAGACGTTCAAGTGCTGCGTCACTGTGCAGGTCGTAAGCGCCGGCAATAAAGGCCGCACGGGTTTCGATGAAGGCATCGCGCGGCAGATCGGGCACCGGGCCCTGACAAAACGGATCGGAGAATTCCAGAAAATCGCCGATGAAGCCCGCCTGCTTGAGGCCATCTCGGATATCGGATCCGCAACGGACATGCAGCGTGGCTTGGGTGTCGAGCGGTTTCATTATTCGCCTGGGATCGGGGCGCCTGAGCTCGCCCGAAGAGCACTCAGCAATGAGAGCATGTTGTCGGGCACATCGGATGCGGCGACTTTGGCATTGGCCGGGTCGTCGTCCGGATTGGCAAACAAGGGGGCAATGTCGCCAAGGCGGGCAGACCGCAGCGCGATCAGAAGGTCAATCAGTGATTTCTCATCATCGCGGGCCGCAGCGCGAAGCTTTTCAATGTCGTCGTCGGTATCTGGCAGAACGGTTATTTCCTGACAAAGCGTTTGAAAGGACATGTGCGCCAGTGCGCCCACGATGTCACGCGCGGTGTGATCGGATGGCTGTTTGGTGTCGGTCATGACACGGCACTCCTGATCAGAAAAGAGATCGATGATCGTGCCGGTTTTGGTGTGGGGCGTCAATAAAATCCGCGGTCTGATTGTGCGCGTCTGAACCCTATTCGGCGAGGCGGACAACACTTTCGCGGTTCATCAGCTTGGCCAGTTTCGACAGGCGCTGCTCAACCACTTCGCCATACAGGGCCGATGCCTGCTTTTCGAATTGCAGGATCAGCTTGCCTTCTTCGAGCAGCAATTGCGTTTGCGGCAGGATGCCTTCGACCCCGCCAGAGAGCGTATGGCCCAAGCGAATGACATGGCCAAACAAACGGCCCGTCAGGCGATCCTCGTCGCTGAGGATGCGGTCGCTGGCCTCATCACCCTTGAAATTGCCGGTATAGCGCGAGCCGATGGTGTAGGCGAGGAACACGCGGTCATGATGATTAAGGTCGATATAGGGATGGCGCAGAATGCGGTTATAGCTTTGCTCTGCGCGGTAATCGGGATGTTCGTTCCAGCCGATATCCCCGATGATGCAGGCGGCCAAACGCAGCCGTTCGATATTGACCGGCAGTTCCGAGAAGATCGGCGCACACCACTGGGCGACTTCTTCGCCGTGCTGATGGAAACGTTCGCCGTCTTCGGCAAAGCTAAAACAAGCTTCAAGCACCGGGTCGCGTTGACGCAGATCTTCGGGCAGGACTTCATACATCCAGCCTTCGCGAAGCCCGTGGCCGGAAAAGACAACTTCCTTTGGCTTCATGCGGGTCATCAGCATGTTCATGACAAGCGATGCATGCGGCAGGCTGTCGATACGGCGTTTGGATACACCGCCGATCTTTTCAAGCGACACCCGGCTTTGCTGGGAAATGATATGGGTCAGTTCGGCCATTTCCGACTGCGGCATGGCAAGATTATGCACCACCGAAATCGGATAGTTTTCCTGGGCAATGAACAGCTTGGCGATTGAGCGCCAGGAGCCGCCCACGGCATAAAGCTGTTGGCCTTTGCCCTCTGCCAGCCAATCGACTGTATCAAGGTGCTGATTGATTTCAGCCGTCAGGCGGGCCCGATCAGAGCCAAATACCGTATGCAGGCGCATCGCACCCAAAGGCAGGCTGACACGTTTTTTGATCTCGCCCTGATCCAGTAAAACCAGTTCGAGTGATCCGCCGCCGATATCGCCCATGATGCCCGATGCCATCGGGTCGCCCGATATGATGCCAAGGGCCGACAGACGGGCTTCTTCAAGGCCGTCAATCACCTTGACCGTCAGGCCGGTTTCCGATGCCACGCGATCACAGAATTCCTTGCCGTCGCTGGCAGCCCGCACAGCAGCGGTTGCCAGCACATCGACATGGGTGACTTTCATCGCACGCAACAGTTTCGCAAAGCGGTGCATGGCGACCACGGCAAGCTCCACCCCCTCGGGATTGAGGCGACCGGTGTTTTCCGGGTCACGGCCAAGGCCGCACATGACCTTTTCATTGAAGATCGGCATCGGTGCGCGGGTCATGCCATCAAAAATGACAAGCCGCACAGAGTTGGAGCCAACATCTATGATCGCGATGCGGTTGGAAGCCCGTTGGTCAGTCAGCATAAGATGTTGGCACCTGTTGGTCGTCTGTAGTCGTTTTTAGTCGTCTAGCTGTAGCACGGGAACATTCGGGTCGGCTTGATCCAGCGCACTTCCGCGGCCCGAAAGTGACGGGTTGGTCATGAAATACTTGTGCGACGAGAATGCATTTTCACCTGTCTCGCAGCGTTCATAGGAGCCGTCCGGCTGCAGATGCCATGCCTGTGCTGTGTCTTTCAGGTTGGCAATCATGATCTGTTCAACAATCTGTTGCTGACAGGTCGGATTTTCAACCGGAACCAGAGTTTCAACACGGCGGTTCAGGTTGCGTGGCATCCAGTCGGCGGACGAAATAAACGCCTTGGCCTTGCGCGACGGGAGCTTTGCCCCGTTGGCAAAGACAACGATGCGCGAATGTTCAAGGAACCGGCCGACAATCGATTTGACGCGGATATTTTCCGAAAGACCCGGAACCCCCGGACGCAGACAGCAAATACCCCGCACGATCAATTCGATATGAACGCCAACCTGACTTGCGCGATAAAGCGCATCAATCACCACCGGGTCGACCAGACTGTTCATCTTGGCCCAGATGCCAGATGGCTTGCCAGCCTTGCAGTTCTCGATCTCCTGATCAATGTGGGTGAGAAGCGTCGGGCGCAGGGTATGCGGCGCAATCGCGATTTTTTCAAGCGAGCGCGGGGTGGCATAACCGGTCATGAAATTAAAGATGCTGGCCGCATCACGCCCCAATGCCGGATCGCACGAGAAGAACGAGATGTCGGTATAGAATTTGGCCGTGATCGGGTGATAGTTGCCGGTCCCGAAGTGGGTATAGGTCTTGAGGCCGTGGGTTTCACGGCGGACCACCAGCGACACCTTGGCATGCGTTTTCCAATCAAGGAAACCATAGACCACCTGGCAGCCCGCACGTTCAAGGTCAGCCGCCCAGCGCAGGTTGGCTTCTTCGTCAAAGCGGGCCTTGAGCTCGACCATCGCCGTGACGGATTTGCCGGCCTCGGCCGCGGCGATCAGCGCCTTGACGATCGGACTGTTTTCGGACGTGCGATACAGCGTCTGTTTGATGGTGACCACATCCGGGTCACGGGCGGCCTGCAGCAGGAACTGCACCACCACGTCGAAATCTTCGAACGGGTGATGAACCACCAGATCCTTTTTGCTGATCGCGGCAAAGCAATCGCCGCCAAAGTCACGCACCCGTTCCGGATAACGTGCGGCATAGGGCGAGAACAGCAAGTCATGATGCAGATCAGAATCGATCAGCTGTTTAACATCAACAACGCCAAGAAGGCCATCGACCTTAACGACTTCTTCCAGCGCGACATCAAGTTCATCAATGACGAAATCAAGCAGGTCTTCGGGCATTGCCGCGTTGACCTTAAGACGGATGATGCTGCCGCGACGGCGACGTTTCAGTGCGGTTTTGAAAACGCGCACCAGATCTTCGGCTTCTTCTTCGATTTCAACGTCCGAGTCCCGAATGACGCGGAAGAAACCGTGTTCGATCATATCAAAGCCCGGGAACAGCTTGCCAAGATAGAGCAATATCGCCTGTTCGACCGGAAGATATCGTTCATTGCGGCCCGGCAGGCGCAGGAAGCGGCCGATTTTTTGCGGTACCGGAATAAGCCCGCGCATATTGTGCCCGTCTGCTGGATCAAACAGCTGCATGACGATGGCAAAGCCAAGGTTGGGAATGAACGGGAAGGGGTGCGACGGATCAATGGCAAGCGGGGTCAGCGTCGGGAAGATTTCGCGCGTGAAATAGCCATCAAGCCATTTGCGGTCGGTCTGGGTCAGGTCGCCCTGATCGATGACCGAGATGCCCTGTTTTTCCATCTCGCTGCTGAGCTGACGCCAGACGCGTTGCTGATCCTGCATCAACTGGTTGGCATCAAAGGTAATGGCGCGAAGCTGTTCGGACGGGCTCATGCCATCCTGACTGACCTTGGTCATGCCGGCGCGGACCTGGCCGACGAGGCCGGCGACGCGAACCATATAGAATTCATCGAGGTTGCTGGCCGAAATCGACAGGAAACGCAGTCTTTCAAGCAGCGGGTGGCCGGTATTCTGGGCCTCTTCAAGAACGCGATTGTTGAATGCCAGCCACGATAATTCGCGGTTAATGAAGCGGCTTTCCGAATCAATGGTGATCGCGCTTGACTGAACTGCAGCGGCGTGTGTCACGCTATGCCTCCTGCGGATTGAGGGAACGTCCTTGAACTTATGCGACAGTTCCCGGTTGCAAATGGAGTATAGGATAACTGCTTGGGTGGGTGCAATTTTCTTAAATTTATGTGTCAGTTTTTATAATGGCGTCACGGCGTGTGATATGGCATGGAAGAACACCGTTTGATCATCGTTCGCGACTGCTTAAGACACGAAGACATGAAAACGCTGTTGTTGCTTCGGCATGCCAAATCAAGCTGGGCGGATCCGGGTCGGGCCGACCATGACCGCGAACTGAACCGTCGTGGTGAAAAGGCAGCACCCTTTATGGGCCGCTATCTGCGTCAGCATGAACTGGTGCCGGACCTGATCTGGTGTTCGACGGCAGCACGTGCGGTGCAGACCCTTGGTCTTTTGGGGCGGGATTTCGCAACCGATGCCGATGTGATCTATAACGAAGACCTGTATATGGCCAGCGAACGGGTATTGCTTGAAAACCTGCATCACACCCACGAAGACGCCAAGCATGTGATGTTCATCGGCCATAATCCGGGTATCGAGATTTTTGCCCAGTCGCTGTATGGCGGTGGCAATATTGAGGCCCGCGAGATCATGGCGCGCAAATACCCGACTTGCGGACTTGCGCATTTCGAGTTCGATGTTGATCACTGGGGCGAAATCACACCGGGCAGTGGACGGCTGATCGACTTTATCAAGGTCAAGGATCTTCAGGCGATCAAGATTAGCGCGGAACCAATCACCCAATGATTTGCTGATCTGCATTACTGGCACTTGACGAAGGCGGCCTGTCCGCGTTTTATACCGCTGAAATTTTGAGATGCCGTGCCAATCGGGCAGGGGAACATCACACATAAGCGCCATGAATCACTGGTTGGCGGGCATGTTGTGGTGCGTTTTTTGTTTGACAGCGCGGGTCTGGCATGCACCTTTGCGGCCAAATTTGCGGCCCAAAATACAAAGCAACCTGGAATGACAATGCATCCTTTTCGCTCTCATAACTGTAATGCGCTGCGCGCGACTGACGCCGATGCGGAAGTTCGCCTGTCTGGCTGGATTCACCGTAAACGTGACCACGGCAACCTTCTGTTCGTTGACCTGCGCGACCATTACGGCATCACCCAGGTCGTGATCGATATTTCGAGCCCGCTGTTCGAGACGCTTGATAAAGCGCGTGCTGAAAGCGTGATCACGGTCGATGGCAAGGTTGTCAAACGTACGGCCGAGACCATCAACCCGAACTTGCCGACCGGCGAGATCGAAGTTTATGCATCGAACATCGAAGTTCAGTCTTCGGCCGAAGTTCTGCCGATGCCGGTGTTTGGCGATGTCGAATACGGCGAGGAAGTTCGCCTGCGTCACCGTTATCTCGATCTGCGTCGCGAGAGCGTTCACAAGAACATCGTTCTGCGTTCGCAGGTGATTTCGGCCATGCGTCAGAAAATGACCGCACAGGGCTTCCTTGAAATCCAGACGCCGATCCTGACCGCAAGTTCGCCGGAAGGCGCACGCGACTTCCTGGTGCCGTCGCGTATGCATCCGGGCAAGTTTTATGCCCTGCCGCAAGCACCGCAGCAGTTCAAGCAGCTGCTGATGGTTTCGGGCTTTGACAAATATTTCCAGATTGCGCCGTGCTTCCGCGATGAAGACGC
>NZ_DGMR01000026.1:0-7779 GCF_002388495.1 Thalassospira sp. UBA4513 | reverse complement strand
AGCCCGACCTGCGCAACCCGCTGATCATTTCGGACGTCACCGAGCCGTTCCGCGGATCGAGCTTTGGCATCTTTGCATCGAACATCGAAAAAGGTTCGGTTGTTCGTGCGATCCCGGCAACCGGTGCCGCATCGCGCCCGCGCAGCTTCTTTGACAAGCTCAACAACTGGGCGCGTGATGAAGGTGCGGCTGGTCTTGGCTACATCGTTTACGGTGAAGACGGCGAAGCAAAAGGCCCGATTGCCAAGAACCTTGATGCCGATCGTATCGCACAGATCAAGGAAATCACCGGCGTTGCCAATGGCGATGCGGTGTTCTTTGCCTGTGACAAGGAACTGGCCGCGGCCAAGTTTGCCGGTAAGGTCCGTGACAAGGTTTGTGACGAACTGGAACTGCGCGAAGAAGGCATGTTCAAGTTCTGCTGGATTGTTGATTTCCCGATGTATGAGGAAGACGACGACGGCAAGATCGAATTCAGCCACAACCCGTTCTCGATNNTCCCGCAAATTCTTCGACGAACTTGATAAGTGGGCAAAGAAAGAGATGCAGGCGCCGGGCCTCGGCTATGCCCGCCTCAAGGAGGCCGATGGCGGCGGTGTCGACAGCCAGGATCCGGTCCTGAAGAATTTCGAGCCTGCCCATCTGGCCGCGCTTCTGGAAAAGCTCGGCCTTGGCGCCGGGGATGGCATCTTCTTCTCTGCCGGGAAGAAAAGTGACGCCTACAAGCTCGCTGGCGCGGCCCGCACCAAGGTCGGCGAAGAGCTGGGCCTGATCGAAGATGGCGTCTTCCGGCTCTGTTGGATCATCGATTTCCCGATGTACGAGTATGACGAAGACAACAAGAAGGTCGATTTCAGCCACAACCCGTTCTCGATGCCCCAAGGTGGTCTGGACGCGTTGGAAAACATGAACCCGCTTGATATCAAGGCGTGGCAGTATGACATCGTTTGTAACGGTATCGAGCTGTCATCGGGTGCCATTCGTAACCATCGCCCGGACATCATGTACAAGGCGTTCGAGATTGCCGGTTATGGCAAGGACGTTGTCGATGACCGCTTTGGCGGCATGATCAACGCGTTCAAATTCGGCGCCCCGCCGCACGGTGGTTCGGCCCCGGGTGTTGACCGTATCGTCATGTTGCTGGCCGATGAGCCGAACATTCGCGAAGTCATTGCCTTCCCGCTGAACCAGCAGGCACAGGATCTGATGATGAATGCGCCGGCAGAGGTCGATGACAGGCAGCTTAAAGAATTGCACCTGCGTGTGCAGCTGCCGCCGAAAGCGAAAAAAGACTGATGTGTTTGGGGCCTTGCCCGAAATACTGAAGATACAGACGGCCCGGAGCTTTCCGGGCCGTTTTCTTTTGGGGAAATCTATTGGCAATCGTTACCTAATATTAACCGCCATTGGGCCACTGTAGCGGAGGAAAAGAAAATTCGATCCTTCGGGGGATGGCCTGTTGAGAAAAATTCTTGTGGTGGCGGCACCTTTGGCGCTTGGCGCGTGCGGTGGTCCGATTGAGTTGACGGTGGCAAAGCTTGCCGGTGATTTGATCAGCTATGTGTCGACCGGCAAAAGCACAACCGACCATGCGGTTTCTTTCGTTGCCGAGCGCGATTGCGCGCTGCATCGCCCGCTTTTGGAACAGACCATCTGCAAGGACGACGAAACCATCCTGGCCGAAGAGGCCGCAGCCCTTGCCGTGATGGGTGAGCCTGAAATCAAACAGGAACTGCGCGTTGCCCGCCCGGAAATCTATGCGGTGAATGCCCCGGCCGAGGATTGGTCACGCCCGAGTGCGACGGCCCTTAAATCCAACGCGATTGTCACCACCAACCTGCCGCCACTGACCCCGAAAAAGACGCCCGATGATACGGTTGATGCGGTTGAGGTTGCCTCTGCACGTGATCAGATCGAAGTCGAAGACGTTGCCGTTGATCGCAGTGACCTTGGCCCGATCGACCCGCAGGTCGAGGCAGATGCCGCGGTTGCAGGCTATGTCAGTGACGAACCGGTAGCCGAAATTGCCGCGCCACAGGAAACCGTCACCGCCGCACTGATCGATCCGGCGGTTATGGGTGACGGGGATGACGTGATGGTCAAACCGGTGGATGCAGCACTTGACGGGGACGCCCTTGCAGGGGATGACCTTGCCGCGCCGCTGCCCGGTGATTATGTGGTATTGGCAAGCTTTGCAGATGAAGCGCGTGCCAACAGGGCGCTGGGCCTTTATAAGGAATACCAGCCGCGCCTTTTGAATGCCGAAGTAAAGGGTAAGCCGTATCTTCGTGTTGCGGTCGGGCCGCTTTCGGCAGAACACGCACATGATTTGCGCCTTCTTGCTGCCAAAAAGGGGGTTAAAGATCCCTGGATTGTCGGAGTTGGCGCCACCGGAGAGTGATGTTGTCTGGATTTTTTTCAGAGATTAAGCAACGTCAGCGTTCCCTTAAAGGAACGCTGATCTTTTGTTTGGGTCTTGGTGGCTGTGCCGCGCAGGCTGGTAATGTGACGGGCATCGAAGATGCCATCGTGCCGCATGTGGCGGAATATCATTTCAAGCTGAGCCATGCCGAACAGGGCAGCTCGATCATTGATGCGTCCGGTGTGCTTGGCTATCGCTTTGAGAAGATGTGCGATGGCTGGGTCACGGAAATGCAGCAGATCATGATCCTTCAGGGCAGTGAAGGCACGCCGATCAATTCGGCCTATTCCATGACCCAGTGGGAAGATTTCGACGGAACGGAATATCGTTTCCGCATGCGTGATTATCTTGATGGCACCAAGGTCGACGAGATCGTCGGCAAGGCGGTCCGCAAGGACGACATGGTCAAGGTCAGTTACGAAATCCCGGTCGAGGTCGAGGAAGAACTTCCGGCCGATGCCATGTTCCCGACCCAGCATTCGCTGGTGTTGCTGAAACGTGCAAAAGACGGCGTGCGGTTTGCCAATGATCTGGTGTTTGATGGCAGCGGCGATACCCCGACCAACCGGGTGGCTGTGGTGATTTCAGGCAGCAAGGGTGCCGATAACACCGCCAACGATCCCGATGCGATTGCGCGCGGCGCGTTTCATCGCATGAACCTGGCATTTTATCCGATCGGGGCTGCGGAAAACGGCCCGTCAACCGAGATGGCGGTTGATTTTGGCGATAACGGTGTCGCGCATGGTATGCGATTTGACTATGGCGAATTTGAAGTTCTGGGAACCTTGGACAAGGTCACCAAGCTGCCGCTGCCGGAATGCGGATCGCAGTAAGACAGATTTTAAAATCCAGACGTAAAAAAGCCTGCCCAAAAAAGGCAGGCTTTTTTAGTGGGGAGTGCCCGGGTGTTTTACGCAGCAGCAGAATTGCGTGAGGCGTTGCAATAAAGCCCGTAGAGGGTCTCGATCACGCGCAGAGCATCGTTACCATTCAGCGAATAGTAGATGGTCTGTGCTTCGCGACGAGTCTGGACGAGCTTGTCGCGACGCAGGCGTGCAAGATGCTGCGAGAGGGCGGACTGGCTTAGCCCGACAATGCGTTCGAGTTCGCCAACCGACTTTTCGCCTTCGTTGAGTTGGCAAAGGATAAGCAGTCTGCTCTGATTGCTCATGGCCTTTAACAGGGTGCTAGCCTGTTCGGCCTTTTCTTCTAAGTTGTTAAGTTCCATTTGGCTTCCTTATGAGCCTGACCGCAAGCGGCCATTGTCCCAATGAAAATTCGACAAATCACCAGACGGAGCCATCGGGTGGCTTCTGATCCGACTGGCGCGAAGTCACTGCGGTAATAATACCTAAAGGATAGTGACTTCTGCCACCAACAAATTACAGGAATTCATCGGTAAACTTATTCTCAAGTATATTACAAATCTGTCAAGAGAGTGTTTACTCGGGTCTCACCTGCTGCTGATGGTGTTTGTGCCGGAATCCGGCCTGTCGAACTTCCTTCCATGCACCAGATTTTTCTCTGGTGATCGCGAATTTGATCCCTTGGGCGGTGTGCGGGCGAATGAAACCTTTGCACCGATTCCGACAGGACCTGTTTTTATTTGATTATGTTCCCGTTTGCTCGGTTTGAAACATAATCGATACCAGCATATACAAACCCGAGAAAACGGCAAAACTGTGAAAGTATTAGTAGCAGACGTGACACGCGCCAAATGATGCGAAGATCGAAGGCCAAAGAGCTTGCCTTACCGTTCGGTGATGTGCTGATTTAGAACAAAGAGAAGCATCCGGTTTTGCGCTAGAACAAGCAAAGCAGGATAAAAACAACGGACGCGGTCAACGCGATCCCGTGACCCGGGCTTGGTCCCGGCGCCGCACCATATCGGACCATTCAGGAAGGCGACGCAGAAAAATGGCGACTTTGTTCGTGACCCATCACGATTGTATTGAACATGATACCGGCCCGGGACACCCGGAATGCGCCGATCGTCTGCGCGTGATCCAGCGCGTTTTCGAGGCCGAGGAATTCATGTTTCTTCACCGCGAAGAAGCGCCGCTGGGCGATATCGACCTGATCAAGAAAGTGCATGACCCGGCCTATGTCGACAAGGTGATGGCAAGCATCCCCGACCACGGCATCGAGCCGCTTGATGGCGATACCTATGTTTCGCCGGGCTCGGGCAGGGCGGCATTGCGATCGGTTGGCGGGGCCTGTGTCGCGGTTGATGCGGTGATGGAGGGGCATGAAAAGAATGCCTTTGTCGCCACCAGACCGCCGGGACATCACGCCGAATATGATCGGGCGATGGGATTTTGCCTGTTTAACAATGCGGCCATTGCAGCCCACCATGCGCGCAACAAATTTGGCATCAAGCGGGTGGCGGTGATGGATTTCGATGTCCATCACGGCAATGGCACGCAGGACCTGTTTTATAATGATGCGGACCTGTTTTATTGCTCTACCCATCAATGGCCGCTTTATCCGGGCACAGGGGCGGAAAGCGAACGCGGATGTGCCAATAATATCCTTAATGTCGGTATGGTTGCCGGATCGGGCACTGCCGAAGTACAGGAAGCATTTAATTCGACGGTCTTGCCCGGCATTGCCGCGTTCAAGCCGGAACTTCTGATCATTTCGGCGGGCTTTGACGGGCACAAGAATGATCCGCTGGCGGGGCTTTGCTATGTGGCGGATGATTTTGTCTGGATGACCAAGCAGTTGATGGATCTTGCCGAGGAACAGTGTGGTGGGCGTGTGGTGTCTTTGCTTGAAGGGGGCTATGATTTGCCGTCGCTTGCGACCAGTGCCGTGCAACATGTGCGGACACTGATGGGGGCCCATTAAGGGCAGCCAAACATCACCCTAAGATCACTCAAAGATCATCGGGGTGTTGCCCGACAAAAGCGTTTCAGTCAGACGAAATTGCGTTCTGTTCGGTTGCCCTGATCGTGACTTGCGCGTAAACTCCGCGCCGATCTAAGAAATGGAGCTTACATGTCCGAGGCTACTGCATCTCCCGCAATTCCTGAAGATATCGCGAAACTGAGTTTCGAAGAGGCGCTTGGGCAGCTTGAAACCCTTGTGCGTCAGCTTGAACAGGGGCAGGTCGGGCTTGATGACGCCATTGCGTCCTATGAACGCGGTGCGGCGCTGAAACGCCATTGCGCGGACAAACTGCGCGCGGCTGAAGAGCGCATCGAAAAAATCACCCTGAATGCGGATGGCCGCCCGTCGGCAACCCCGACCGAAATTGAATAATCGGAGACCGTCGTGAGTTACGACATGATTGCCGAACTGAGTGCGGCGTCTGCTGATCTGGGCGAGACGCTTGACGGGATCCTGCCCCGCGCCAATGGCCAGATCGAGCAGCGCCTGTATCAGGCGATGCGTTATTCGACGCTGGGCGATGGCAAACGGCTGCGCCCGTTTCTGGTGCTGAGCTCTGCTGGCTTGTTCAAGGTATCGCGCCGATCCGCCCTTCGTGTGGCGACCGCGGTCGAGATGGTGCACAGCTATTCGCTGATCCATGATGATCTGCCGGCGATGGATGACGACGATCTGCGTCGCGGCAAGCCCAGCTGCCACAAGCAGTTTGACGAGGCGACAGCGATTTTGGCCGGTGATGCGTTGCTGACCCAGGCGTTTGAAGTGCTGGCCGACGAAGATACCCATCCTGATCCGCGCGTTTGCACCGATCTTGTCCGTGCCCTTGCCCGTGCGGCAGGACCGTATGGCATGGTCGGTGGGCAGATGATCGATCTGGCCGGCGAAGGACAGAGCTTTGATCAGGCGCAGGTCACACACCTGCATTTGCTTAAGACCGGGCGGATGTTTGCCTTTGCATGCGAAGCCGGGGCGATCCTTGGCAAGGCACCGAAAAGCATTCGCTTGGCACTTCGGTCCTATGCCCATGACATGGGGCTGGCGTTTCAGATCAAGGATGACATCCTTGATGTCGAGGCAAGTTCGGAAGAACTGGGCAAGACGGCGGGCAAGGATGTTGATCAGGAAAAATCAACCTTCGTCAAATTGCTGGGTCTGGATCAGGCCCGCGCGCAGGCCAGAATGCTGTGCGATCAGGCGATCAATCATCTGAACTGCTTTGACGACGAGGCCGAACCGCTGCGTGCGGTGGCGCGTTTTGTGGTTGAACGCGGCCGTTAAGCGGCCGTGGCCCTAGATCATCACCATGACCGATCATGCGCCATATACAGCCGGTTTTCGCGACCGGCTGTTTGACAAGGACCCGTTTCCGTTAGCGATCTGGTATCCGGCGACCGCACCGGAAAGTTCGGTGCGTCATATGGGCGTGGTTTCCAGTGCGGCGCGCGGGGCCGCCTTTGCCGATGATGGCCCGTTTCCCATCGTGCTGTTTTCGCATGGGTCGGAAGGGCATCGGTTCAATCAGTTCTGGTTGGCGGAATATCTCGCGCGGCGGGGTTATATCGTCGCGGCCCCGCAGCATCATGGCGACAATTATCTGGATGCGTCCGAAGCGCGGCAATTGGCGATTATCGAGCGCCGCCCGCAGGAAATGCGTCTGGCACTTGATCTGTTGTTGGCGCATGACGAGATCGGGCCGCAGATCGACCAGGATAAAATCTATGCCCTTGGCCATTCGGCGGGCGGGGCGACGGTTCTGAAGCTGGCGGGCTGGGATTTTGATGCCAAGGCCTGGCAGGATTACTGCGAAATCAATGCCGACAAAGACCACGTGATTTGCCAGCATGCGCCAAGCGATGATCATCTTGATCGGTTGCACAATGTGTATGGCGGTCCGGTGGTGTCCGAGCGTGATGACCGGATTGCCGCCATCATCGCGATTGCGCCAGCCTTTGGCGTGGCGGCGACCGATGCAGGATTGAGCGATATCGATATCCCGATGCTGTTTGTCGAGGCCGATACGGATGAAATCCTGCATGAGCATGTTAATGCCGCACACTTCCGCAAGCTGTTGCGCGGGCGGGCAAAGTTTGTGAAGGTCAAAGGGGCGGGGCACTATTCATTCTTGCCGAAATGTACCCCATATATTGCAGAGAATTTTGGCTATTTATGCCGCGATTTTGGTCAGGATCGCGACACCATTCACCGCACTGTCGAGCAAGTGATCCACCGTTTCCTCGATAAGGTAAAAACCGGTGAAATTCAGGGTCGCTAATTCGGTCGAACCTCGCTATTTTACGCAGCTTGCAACATGGCGCCATAACAGTCACCCTGTTGCTGGGTCCTGACCCTAACCAACGCCATATAAAAAATTGAAATCGAGATCGGAATGAGCACGACCTCCAAGACCCCGCTGCTGGATACCATCAATACCCCCGAAGAGCTGCGCAAGTTGCAGCCTGCTCAGA
>NZ_DGMR01000042.1:33250-33999 GCF_002388495.1 Thalassospira sp. UBA4513 | reverse complement strand
ATCGGCCACGTTGACCACGGTAAAACCACGCTGACCGCAGCAATCACCAAAGTTCTGGCAGAAGCCGGTGGCGCTTCGTTCCAGGACTACAGCATGATCGACAAAGCACCGGAAGAGAAAGCTCGTGGTATCACGATCTCGACCGCGCACGTTGAGTATGAGACCGAGAACCGTCACTACGCACACGTCGACTGCCCGGGCCACGCTGACTATGTGAAGAACATGATCACTGGTGCGGCACAGATGGACGGCGGTATCCTCGTCGTTTCGGCTGCTGATGGCCCGATGCCGCAGACCCGTGAGCACATCCTGCTCGCACGTCAGGTTGGTGTTCCGGCTCTCGTGGTCTTCATGAACAAAGTTGACCAGGTCGACGACGAAGAGCTTCTCGAGCTCGTCGAAATGGAAATCCGTGAACTTCTGTCGTCCTACGACTTCCCGGGCGACGATATTCCGATCGTCAAGGGCTCTGCTCTTGCTGCTCTGGAAGGTCGCGATGATGAAATCGGCAAAAACGCTATCCTCGAATTGATGAAAGCGGTTGACGACTACATCCCGGCTCCTGAGCGTCCGAAAGACAAGCCGTTCCTGATGCCGATCGAAGACGTGTTCTCGATCTCGGGTCGTGGTACGGTTGTAACTGGTCGTGTTGAAACCGGCGTTGTTAAAGTTGGCGAAGAGATTGAAATCGTCGGCATTAAAGACACCGTTAAAACCACCGTTACCGGCGTTGAAATGTTCCGCAAGCT
>NZ_DGMR01000042.1:27431-32989 GCF_002388495.1 Thalassospira sp. UBA4513 | reverse complement strand
CGTCCGCAGTTCTACTTCCGTACGACTGACGTAACCGGTTCGATCGAGCTGCCGGCTGGCACCGAAATGGTTATGCCGGGCGACAACGTTCAGATGACCGCAACTCTCATTGCACCGATCGCAATGGACGAAGGTCTGCGTTTCGCAATCCGTGAAGGCGGTCGTACCGTCGGCGCGGGCGTTGTTGCCAAGATCATCGAATAATTTTTTCTCTTGATCTTTGTGGAGCGGGCGGCTATGTAAGCCGCCCGCAACACTTTTGCGGCAATCGTCAACTCCAGTTGAGGGGCCGGTGTCCTTTTGAGGGCTCCGGTACATAATTACATGGATAGTCAGAACATTCGCATTCGCCTGAAGGCGTTTGACCATCGCGTGCTGGATCAGTCCACGCGTGAGATCGTCAATACGGCGAAGCGCACTGGCGCAGAGGTCCGCGGCCCGATTCCGCTGCCGACCCGCATTGAAAAGTACACTGTTCTGCGGTCTCCGCACGTGAACAAAAAGTCACGCGAACAGCTTGAAATCCGTACGCACAAGCGTCTTCTCGACATTGTCGACCCGACCCCGCAAACCGTCGATGCTCTTATGAAGCTCGACCTTGCGTCCGGTGTCGATGTCGAGATCAAACTTTAATCGGGAGTAAGCCGCAATGCGTAGTGGACTTATTACCCAGAAGGTCGGTATGACCCGCGTCTTCAACGACGACGGTTCCCACCTTCCTGTAACCGTTCTGAAGGTCGAAGATCTTCAGGTTGTCGCCAACCGTACCAACGACACCGACGGCTACGTCGCTGTTCAGCTTGGTTATGGCAAAGCGAAAGTGAAAAACGTATCCAAGCCGATGCGTGGCCACTTCGCCAAAGCCAAGGTTGAGCCGAAAGCCAAACTTGCTGAATTCCGCGTGAGCGAAGATGGCCTGATCGAAGTTGGTGCAGAACTTGCTGCAACCCATTTCGTCGAAGGCCAATACGTTGACGTAATCGGCACGTCCATCGGTAAAGGTTTTGCCGGTGCGATGAAGCGTCACAACTTCGGTGGTCTGCGTGCGTCGCACGGTGTGTCTGTATCGCACCGTTCGCATGGTTCCACCGGTCAGTGCCAGGACCCGGGCCGCGTCTTCAAAGGTAAGAAGATGGCTGGTCACCTCGGTGCCGCACGTGTAACCGTTCAGTCCCTTAAAGTCGTGTCTTCGGACGCCGACAAAGGCCTGATCCTGGTGCATGGTGCCGTTCCGGGTCACAAGGGTGCCTATGTCCTTGTCAAGGATGCCGTGAAGCGTGCTGCACCGGAAGGTCTGCCGTTCCCGGCCGCGCTCAAGGGTGCTGCCCCGGCCGCTGAAGAAGCTGTCGCCGAGGATAAGGAATAAGCATCATGAAGCTCGACATTCTCAAACTTGACGCTTCCAAGTCCGGTAAGATTGATCTTGCAGAAGACATCTTTGGTCTGGAAGTACGTCGTGACGTCCTGCACCGCATGGTGAACTGGCAGCTGGCAAAACGCCGTGCCGGTACCCACAAGGTAAAGGAAAAGTCCGAAGTTTCCGCAACCACGAAAAAATTCGTGCGTCAGAAGGGTAGTGGCGGTGCACGTCACGGTTCCCGTAAAGCCGCACAGTTCCGTGGTGGTGGTACCGTGCACGGTCCGCGCGTTCGCGACCACGCACATGATCTGACCAAGAAGTTCCGTAAACTCGCGCTGAAAACCGCTCTGTCGGCCAAGGCAAAGGACGGTAAGCTTATCGTTCTTGATAATGCGGAATTCTCGGACGCCAAAACCAAGAATCTGGTCGCAGTTTTCACTAAACTCGGCTGGAAGTCTGCACTGATCATCGACGGTGCGCAGGTCAACGAAGGTTTTGCACGCGCAGCGCGCAACATCCCGCAGGTTGATGTGCTCCCGCAGATTGGTGCTAACGTCTATGACATCCTGCGCCGTGACACCCTGGTGCTGACCAAGGGTGCGGTCGAAGCGTTGGAGGCACGTCTCAAATGACGATCATCAGCAAAGAGCGGATGTACGAAGTCATCCGCGCCCCGCATATCACTGAAAAGTCGACGCTGATTTCTGAACACAACGCAGTTGCGTTCAAAGTTGCGATCGACGCCACCAAGCCGGAGATCAAGGCTGCTGTGGAAGGTCTGTTCGGGGTGAAGGTCAAGGCGGTCAATACCTCTGTGGTAAAAGGAAAGACCAAGCGTTTTCGCGGTATTTCCGGTCGTCGGAGCGATTTCAAGAAAGCGATGGTGACCCTCGAAGAGGGCCAGTCCATCGATGTGACTACGGGAATCTAAGACAATGGCTTTGAAGAAGTTTAAACCAACCTCTCCTGGTCGCCGTCAGCTGGTTCTCGTGGA
Organism: Thalassospira sp. UBA4513; assembly: GCF_002388495.1. NCBI lineage: Bacteria > Pseudomonadati > Pseudomonadota > Alphaproteobacteria > Rhodospirillales > Thalassospiraceae > Thalassospira > Thalassospira sp. UBA4513. Next base: position 30,635 of record NZ_DGMR01000042.1, on the reverse strand, counting down.
TCGTTCTGATCTCCACAAGGGCAAGCCGATCAAAGCGTTGACCGAAGGTCTTCGCAAGAAAGGTGGCCGTAACAACACTGGTCGTATCACCGCCCGCCGTATTGGTGGTGGTCACAAACGTCGTTACCGTCTCATCGACTTCAAACGTACCAAGTTTGACGTCGTCGGTACCGTCGAGCGTTTGGAATATGATCCGAACCGTACCGCGTTTATCGCACTGGTTCGCTATTCCGACGACGAGCTGGCCTACATCCTCGCACCGCAGCGTCTCGCTGTCGGCGACAACATTGTTGCCGCTGAACGCGTAGACATTAAGCCGGGTAACGCCGCACCGCTGAAGAACATTCCGGTCGGTACCATTGTCCATAACGTCGAACTGAAAGCCGGTAAAGGTGGTCAGGTCGCACGTTCAGCAGGCTCGTATGTACAGCTTGTTGGTAAGGACCAGGGTTACGCCCAGCTTAAGCTGTCCTCCGGTGAGGTACGTTTGGTTCGTGGTGAATGCATGGCTACCATCGGTGCCGTGTCCAACCCGGACCATCAGAACTCGAACCTTGGTAAAGCCGGCCGTAATCGCTGGCTTGGCAAGCGTCCTTCGGTTCGTGGCGTTGCCATGAACCCGATCGATCACCCGCATGGTGGTGGTGAAGGTCGTACGTCGGGTGGTCGTCACCCGGTTACGCCGTGGGGCAAGCCTACCAAGGGCAAACGTACCCGCTCGAACAAAAAGACCGACGCGCTCATCATGCGCCGTCGTCACAAGAGCTAACGGAGGAGGCTAGACTATGGCGCGTTCCGTTTGGAAGGGTCCGTTTGTTGACGGATACCTTCTTAAGAAAGCCGATACTGTCCGTGCCTCAGGCCGGAATGAGGTAATTAAGACCTGGTCGCGGCGTTCGACGATTCTGCCGCAATTCGTAGGCCTCACCTTTGGGGTTTACAATGGCCAGAAATTCCTGCCGGTGCTCGTGACCGAAGATATGATTGGTCACAAGTTCGGTGAATTCTCGCCGACCCGTACCTACTATGGTCACGCGGCCGACAAAAAGGCGAAGAGGAAGTAACGATGGGTAAGAAAGCTGACATCCGTCGGCTGGCGGATAACGAGGCCGCGGCTTCGCTCCGGGCAGTACGCATTTCCCCGCGTAAGCTCAACCTCGTCGCCGAGTCGATTCGTGGTATGAAGGCAGAAGCTGCTTTGGCAGAACTGACCTTCTCCAATAAACGCATTTCGCAGGACGTCAAAAAGCTGCTGGAATCGGCAATTGCTAATGCCGAAAACAACCATCAGCTCGATGTTGACCGTCTCTATATTAAAGAGGCATCTGTTGGTAAGGCCTTCGTAATGAAGCGCTGGCGCGCCCGTGCACGCGGTCGTGTTGGCAAAATCATTAAGCCGTTCTCCAACATGCGCATCGTCGTTTGCGAACGTGAGGAGGCCGAGTAATGGGTCAGAAAATTAATCCGATCGGTCTGCGCGTTGGCATTAACCGTACCTGGGATTCCCGCTGGTACGCCAACAAGGCCGATTTCGCTGGTCTTCTTCACGAAGATCTCGCGATCCGCAATTTCATCTTCGACCGTCTGAAACAGGCGGGTGTATCGAAGGTGATTATCGAACGTCCGGCGAAGAAAGCCCGCATTTCGATCCACACCGCTCGTCCGGGCGTTGTGATCGGGAAAAAAGGCCAGGACATCGAGAAGCTCAAGAACGATCTGCAGAAACTGGCAAATGCCGAAGTGCAGGTTAACATCATCGAGATCCGCAAGCCGGAACTCGATGCCAAGCTGGTCGCTGACAACATCGCCCAGCAGCTTGAGCGCCGTGTTTCGTTCCGTCGCGCTATGAAGCGCTCGGTTCAGAACGCAATGCGTCTCGGTGCCGGTGGCATTCGTATTAATGCTGCTGGTCGTCTTGGTGGCGCAGAAATCGCCCGTACCGAATGGTACCGTGAAGGTCGCGTTCCGCTGCATACCCTGCGTGCGGACGTTGATTATGGCACTTCCGAAGCACACACCACCTACGGTGTTTGCGGTCTGAAGGTCTGGATCTTCAAGGGCGAAATCATGGCACATGATCCGTTGGCTTCTGAGCGTCGCGCTCTCGAGTCGGCTGGTTCCGGTCGTAAGTAAGGAGATCCTGATATGCTTTCTCCGAAACGTACAAAGTTCCGTAAAGCCCACAAAGGCCGCCTCAAAGGGGAAGCCAAGGGTGGTACCGAACTTAATTTCGGCGCTTATGGCTTGAAAGCCATGGAGCCGGAGCGTATAACGGCGCGTCAGATCGAAGCGGCTCGCCGCGCGATCACCCGCCACATGCGCCGTCAAGGCCGTGTGTGGATTCGCGTTTTCCCGGATCTCCCGGTCTCGCAGAAGCCTGCCGAAGTCCGTCAGGGTAAAGGTAAAGGCTCGCCTGAATATTGGGCGGCACGCGTTAAACCGGGTCGGATCATGTTTGAACTCGACGGTGTTCCGTTGGATCTTGCACGCCGGGCTTTCGAGCTGGCGTCGGCAAAACTGCCGATCAAGACCAAGTTTGTCACCCGTCTTGGTGAAGGGGAGTAATTAGTGATGAAAATTGCTGATCTCCGCGCTAAAAGCGCTGACGAACTGAAGCAGCTGCTTCTGGACCTGCGTAAGGAATCGTTCAATATGCGTTTCCAGCAGGCTTCGGGGCAGTTCGAGAACACTGCGCGGGTCCGCCAGGTCCGTCGTGATATTGCCCGCATTAAAACCCTTCTCGGTAACGAGAAGGGTGCAACCGCGGCCTAACTGGACACGCAGAGGAGTAGACACACATGCCGAGGCGTGTATTGCAGGGGACAGTCGTTTCGACCAAAAACGACAAGACCGTGGTGGTCCGAGTGGAGCGCCAGGTCATGCACCCGCTGTATAAAAAGTACGTGCGTAAGTCGAAGAAATTCCACGCGCACGATGAAGAGAACCGCTTCAAAACGGGTGACGTTGTTCGCATTCGCGAATGCAAACCGATCTCGAAGTTGAAGTCTTGGGAAGTAGTGGTCGAGGAGTGAGTCCTCAGCCCAATCATAGTCAAGGGGTAAACCCATGATCCAGATGCAGTCCAATCTGGACGTCGCCGACAACAGCGGCGCTCGCCGCGTCCAGTGCATCAAGGTGCTGGGCGGCTCGAAGCGCAAAACCGCCAACGTTGGTGATGTTATCGTGGTTTCCGTCAAGGAAGCC
>NZ_DGMR01000042.1:22778-27245 GCF_002388495.1 Thalassospira sp. UBA4513 | reverse complement strand
GGCCGCGGCTTCATGAAGATCATTTCGCTCGCTCCGGAGGTGCTGTAATGGCTGCCAAGATTAAAAAGGGCGATCGCGTCGTTGTTCTGACGGGTAAAGACAAAGGGAAAACCGGCGAAGTTCTCGCCGCTTTCCCGACCGAGAACAAAGTTCTGGTTTCGGGCATTAACCTGGTGAAACGTCACCAGCGCCCGACCGGTGCTGATGCTGGTGGCATCGTCGAAAAGGAAGCAAAAATTGCTGTTTCCAACGTCGCGATTGTTGACCCGAAAGAAAACAAGCCGACCCGCGTCGGTTTCAAGACCCTCGATGATGGTCGCAAGGTTCGCGTAGCGAAGCTCAGCGGCGAAGTCATCGACAACTGAGGGACGGAAAAATGACGCGCCTGCGCGAACATTACAAAGAAGTGGTGCGTGACGCACTCCAGAAGGAGTTCTCCTACGAGAACACCATGGAGATTCCGCGCCTCGAGAAAATCGTGATCAACATGGGTGTCGGCGACGCCACCCAGGATCGTAAGAAGCTGGAAGGTGCTGCTGCGGATCTCGCTGCTATCACCGGTCAGAAGCCTGTCTTCACCAAGGCGAAAAAGTCCGTTGCGGCTTTCAAGCTGCGTGAAGGTATGAACATCGGTTGTAAAGTGACCTTGCGTCGCGACCGTATGTTTGAGTTCTTGGACCGCCTGGTCACCATCGCGCTGCCGCGCGTTCGTGACTTCCGCGGCCTGAACAAAAAATCTTTCGATGGTCGTGGCAACTTTGCCATGGGCTTGAAAGAACAGTTCGTCTTTCCTGAGGTAGAGTACGACAAAGTCGACTCTGTTCGCGGGATGGATATCATCATTTGTACCACGGCTAAGTCCGACGATGAAGCTCTCGCCCTTCTTAAGGGCTTTGATCTTCCGTTCGGAAACTAACGGAGGTTGGCCCATGGCCAAGAAAAGCGCTGTAGAGCGTGAACTCAAACGTGAACGCCTGGCAAAAAAATATTCTGCCAAGCGTGCCGCCCTTAAAGCGGTTATCGCAAATCGCGAGACGACCCCTGAGGATCGTATCGTTGCTGTGATGAAACTCGCCCAGCTGCCGCGTAACTCGGCTCGTATCCGTCAGCGTATTCGCTGCCAGATCACCGGTCGTCCGCGTGGTGTCTATCGCAAATTCCGCCTGTCCCGTATCGCGCTTCGTGAACTTGCTTCACGTGGTCAGATCCCGGGCATGGTGAAGTCGAGCTGGTAAGGAGGACATCACATGTCGATGACTGATCCAGTCGGTGATATGCTCACGCGTATCCGTAACGGCCAGCGCGTTGGTAAATCCAGCGTCGTTTCGCCGGCTTCGAAACTGCGTACCGGTGTGCTGGATGTTCTCCAGCGCGAAGGTTATATCCGCGGTTACAATGTTAATGAAATTCGCAAGGGCGTCAGCGAAATCACCATCGAACTCAAATATTTTGAGGGTGATGGCGTGATTAAGCAGATCGACCGCGTCTCGACCCCGGGTCGTCGTGTATATTCGAAGATCAAAGATCTTCCGAAGGTATATAACGGTCTGGGCATCGCAGTCCTGTCCACTCCGCGAGGGGTTCTATCGGATCAGGAGGCTCGCGAGCAGAATGTCGGCGGCGAAATCCTCTGCAAGGTATTCTAAGGAGGGCCAACGATGTCGCGAGTAGGAAAAAACCCGGTGGTCGTGCCTAACGGCGTTACCATCACCTTGACCGAAGAGCAGATCAGCGCAAAAGGCAAGCTCGGTGAGCTTAACCTGGCTTTGACCTCGGACGTATCCGTCACTCAGGAAGATAACCAGATCTTCGTGAAACCTAAAAACGATAGCAAGCGCGCACGTGCCCTTTGGGGTACCACCCGCGCCAATATCGCGAACCTCGTTACCGGGGTTTCGGAAGGGTTCACCAAGAAACTGGAAATCACCGGTGTTGGTTACCGTGCGCAGGTTCAGGGCAAAAACCTGGTTCTGCAGCTTGGCTTCTCACATGACGTTGAAATGGAGATCCCTGCGGGTCTTAACGTCGTTGCTGAAAAGCCGACCCTCGTCGCCATTTCTGGCGCAGATAAACAACTCGTTGGTCAGTTCGCTGCGAATGCACGCGGCTGGCGCGGTCCGGAGCCTTACAAAGGCAAGGGTGTCCGCTACGAAGGCGAGTATATCTTGCGCAAAGAAGGCAAGAAGAAGTAAGGACAGGCACGATGAAAAACGTGAGAAGCCTATTCGAACGCCGCAAGCGTCGCGTTCGTTTTGCGATCCGCCAGAAAGCGGCCGGTCGCCCGCGCCTCAGCGTGCACCGTTCGAACGCCCACATCTATGCTCAGATCATCGACGACGTCAAAGGCACCACCCTGGTGGCTGCCTCGACGATGGAGAAAGATCTGAAGGCGAAAGGCAGCAATGCCGACGCCGCTGCTCTGGTTGGCAAGGCAATTGCCGAGCGCGCAGTCAAAGCTGGTGTGAAAACGGTCGTTTTCGATCGTGGCGGGTATCTGTTCCATGGCCGGGTGAAAGCTCTGGCCGATGCCGCCCGTGAGGGCGGTCTGGACTTCTAAGGAGCACGACCATGGCACGTAACCAGAATCAACAGCAGCAGGCGCCGAAAGCCCGTGAAGAAAACGAACTCGTCGACAAGCTGGTTGGTATCAACCGCGTCGCGAAAGTCGTTAAGGGCGGCCGTCGCTTTGCTTTCTCCGCAATGGTAGTTGTCGGTGACCAGCGCGGTCGCGTCGGATACGGCACGGGTAAAGCCCGTGAAGTTCCGGAAGCGATCCGTAAGGCCACCGAAGCTGCTAAACGTAACATGATCCGCGTTCCGCTGCGTGAAGGCCGTACCCTTCACCATGATACGCAGGGCCATTTCGGCGCAGGCAAGGTTATCCTTCGCTCCGCTCCGGCTGGTACCGGTATCATCGCAGGCGGTGCGATGCGTGCGGTTTTCGAAACCATGGGCGTTCAGGACGTTGTGTCCAAATGCACCGGTTCGAACAACCCGCACAACGTGATCCGCGCAACCCTTGACGCTCTGGTCAACGGTGCTTCCCCGCGTCAGGTCGCTGCTAAGCGTGGCCTGAAAGTCGGTGACGTCGTTGCCCGTCGCGATAGCGGTTCGGCTGCTGCCGCCGTTCTCGAAAAGGAGTAATTCGATATGGCTGCTAAGAAAAAAGCGACCGTACGCGTTACCCAGACGGGTTCGCCGATCGGACGTCCGGCTGATCAGCGCCAGACCCTTGTTGGTCTTGGCCTGAACAAACTGCACCGGACTCGTGAGCTGGAAGATACTCCGGCTGTTCGCGGTATGATCGCAAAGGTCAAACACCTCGTCCGTGTGGACGAGGCTTGATTGACCCCAGATCGAAAAGGTGTTGAACGATGAAACTCAACGAACTCGCCGATAACCCGGGTGCCCGCAAGGCGCGCACCCGCGTCGGTCGCGGCATCGGTTCGGGCAAAGGCAAAACTTCTGGCGCAGGTCAGAAGGGTCAGAAGTCCCGTTCGGGTGTAGCCATCAATGGCTTCGAAGGTGGGCAGATGCCTATCTATCGCCGTCTTCCGAAACGCGGCTTCAAAAACCCGTTCAAGAAACAGTTCGGCGTTGTGAACCTTGGTACCCTTCAGACTGCTGTTGATAACGGCGTTCTTGAAGAAGGTGCAAATGTCACCGTCGCTGTTCTTGCGGAAAAAGGTCTGGCTCGTCCGCAGAAAGACGGTCTGCGTCTTCTTGCCAAAGGCGAACTGAAAGCGAAACTGAACATCGAAATCTCCGGTGCTTCCAAAGCAGCTGTTGAAGCTGTCGAGAAAGCTGGTGGTTCGGTCAAGGTTCTTGCTCCGGTCGCTGCTGCAGAATCCGTAGAATAAGCCTAAATTGACTTCGAGAGGGTCCGGTTCCAGTACACGGGACCGGACCCTCCAGTTTATGTGTATTGGGAGATGAGTGCATGGCATCGGCCGCCGAGCAGCTTGCCGCGAACCTGAATTGGTCCGCTTTTTCAAAGTCAACCGAGCTTAAAAAGCGTATCTGGTTCACTTTGGGCGCGCTTATTGTTTACCGTCTTGGAACCTATATTCCGGTTCCTGGTGTCGACCCGTCTATTCTTGCTGACATTTTCCGTCAGAATGCGGGTGGCGTTCTGGGCATGTTTGACATGTTCGCCGGTGGTGCGCTGGGTCGTATGACGATCTTCGCGCTGAATATCATGCCGTACATCTCGGCCTCGATTATTATTCAGTTGATGACGACTGTTTCGCCAACGCTTGAGCAACTCAAGAAGGAAGGCGAGCAGGGTCGTAAAAAGATTAATCAATATACCCGCTATCTGACGGTGCTGATTGCAACGGTGCAGGCATGGGGCATTGCTGTTGGTCTTGAAAGCATGACCGGTTCTTCCGGTGCTGCTGTTCCGGATCCGGGTATGTTCTTCCGCATTACCGCTGTGATCACCCTTGTTGGTGGCACCATGTTCCT
>NZ_DGMR01000042.1:7035-22685 GCF_002388495.1 Thalassospira sp. UBA4513 | reverse complement strand
GGTGGCACCATGTTCCTGATGTGGCTTGGTGAACAGATCACCCAGCGCGGCATTGGTAACGGTATTTCGCTGATCATCTTTGCCGGTATTGTTGCAGGCCTGCCAAGCGCGATTGCAGGCACCCTTGAACTGGGTCGTACCGGTGCGATTTCTGCACTGGTTATCGTTGCAATCATCGTTCTGGCAATCGCAGTTATCGCCTTCATCGTCTTTGTTGAACGTGCGCAGCGCCGCGTTCTGATCCAGTACCCGAAACGCCAGGTCGGCATGAAGGTCATGGAAGGTCAGAGCTCGCACCTGCCGCTGAAGATCAACACTGCCGGTGTTATTCCGCCGATTTTCGCAAGCTCGTTGCTGCTGATGCCGCTTTCGGTTGCCCAGTTCACCACCGGTGTTGATGCCCCGGCCTGGTTGACGACTGCAACTGCACTGCTTGGCCGTGGTCAGCCGCTTTATATTGCGCTTTATATCGGTTTGATTGTCTTCTTTGCCTTCTTCTACACCGCGGTTGTCTTCAACCCGGAAGATACGGCAGACAACCTGAAGAAACATGGTGGCTTTATTCCGGGCATTCGTCCGGGTAAGAATACAGCCAACTATCTGGATTTCATTCTGACCCGTCTGACGGTGATCGGTGCGGCGTATCTCGCATTCGTCTGTATCCTGCCGGAACTGCTGATCGCGGAATGGTCTGTTCCCTTCTACTTTGGTGGGACTAGCCTCCTGATCGTTGTCACGGTAACCATGGATACCGTTGCGCAGATTCAGTCTCATATGCTGGCTCATCAGTATGAAGGCCTGATCAAGAAATCCAAACTGCGTGGTCGCCGCCGCTAACAAGCGACCACCGCATTCAGGGGGAAGACGATGAATATTATCCTTCTTGGCCCTCCCGGCGCAGGGAAAGGTACCCAGGCCAAGCGTCTTGAAACAGGACGCGGCATGATCCAGCTCTCGACGGGCGACATGCTCCGTGCAGCGGTTGCTGCCGGAACCGAACTGGGGCAGAAGGCAAAGGAAGTCATGGATGCGGGGCAGCTCGTATCCGACGATCTGATGATCGGTCTGATTTCTGAAAGACTTGACCAGGATGACACCAAGGGTGGTTTCATTCTGGACGGGTTCCCGCGCACGACCGCCCAGGCAGAAGCTCTGGACGAAATGCTGGAATCCAAGGGACTGGCACTTGATTACGTGATTGAACTGCGTGTTGATGATGCAGCGTTGGTGGCCCGTGTTGTCGGTCGCTATACCTGTGCGAAATGCGGGCAGGGCTATCATGACGAGTTCCAGAAACCCGCCAAGGAAGGTGTCTGTGACGTTTGTGGCAGCACCGAATTTAAACGCCGTGCGGACGACACAGCCGAGACGGTCACCTCGCGACTGGAAGCTTATCACAAGCAGACAGCACCGATCATTCCTTACTATGAAAAGGTCGGTAAGCTGAAAACAGTTGACGGGATGGCTGAAATCGACGAAGTTACGCGCGAGATTGAAGCCATCCTGGGGTAATTTCCCGGGCAGGGCGTTTTTTTGCTGGCGGGTTGGCAGTAATGCTGGCCCGCTTTTGCAGCGTCCTACCCTACCGGATCTGCCCCTGGGTTTGTTAACAGGAAACAGGAGTTCACATAGTGGCTCGTATTGCTGGCGTAAACATCCCGACCGCGAAGCGCGTCGTGATTGCGCTTACCTACATCACCGGTATTGGCCCGGCTAAAGCCAAAGAAATTTGCGCAAAGGTCGGAATCGAATCCGCAACCCGCGTTCATCAGCTTTCTGATGACCAGGTTCTGAAGGTTCGTGAAGTTATCGACGCTGATTACACCGTCGAAGGCGACCTCCGTCGTGAAACCGCAATGAACATTAAACGTCTGATGGACCTGGGCAGCTATCGCGGCCTGCGTCATCGTCGCGGTCTCCCGGTACGCGGTCAGCGTACCCACACCAACGCTCGCACCCGTAAGGGCCCGGCTAAGCCGATTGCTGGCAAGAAGAAGTAAGGTAGGGGAACGACAATGGCGAAAGCTCCTCAGACTCGCGTGCGTCGCCGCGAGCGCAAGAACATTACGAACGGTATCGCGCACGTAAACGCGACCTTCAACAACACCATGATCACCATCACCGACGTTCAGGGTAACACCATTTCCTGGTCGACCGCTGGTGGTATGGGTTTCCGCGGTTCGCGTAAATCGACTCCGTATGCTGCACAGATGGCTGCCGAAGATGCAGGTAAAAAAGCTGCTGAACACGGCATGAAAACCCTCGAAGTACAGGTTAAAGGCCCGGGTTCGGGACGTGAATCTGCACTGCGTGCGCTGCAGGCTGTCGGTTTCACCATTACGTCGATCAAAGACGTAACGCCGATTCCGCACAACGGTTGCCGTCCGCGTAAACGTCGTCGCGTCTAATCGCGTCGATCCTTGCGGACGACCCCGCGTTTGGGCCCGGGATGACCGGGCCTCTTCGCGTTTCTCGTGGGGGCAAGTTTATTGCCCTCCTTTCCATAGGCTCCAGTTGCGAAGGTGGGTCTCGTGATTCAAAAGAACTGGCAGGAACTGATTAAGCCGACGAAGCTTGATGTTACTCCGGGTACTGATGCCAGCCGTATTGGTACGATCGTGGCAGAACCGCTGGAGCGCGGTTTTGGTCAGACTCTGGGTAACGCGCTGCGTCGCATTCTGCTGTCGTCGCTCCAGGGTTCGGCAGTTACTGCGATCCAGATCGACGGTGTATTGCACGAATTTTCGTCGATCCCGGGTGTGCGTGAAGATGTCACCGACATCATCCTGAACATCAAGACCATGGGCGTGCGTATGCATGCTGAAGGTCCGAAGAAAATGGCTCTGAAGGCGACCGGCCCTGGTGCCGTCACCGCAGGTCAGATCGAAACCGGTGCGGATATCGAAATCCTTAACCCGGATCTCGAGCTTTGCCATCTTGACGATGGTGCTACGCTCAACATCGAATTCACCGTTGATAACGGTAAAGGCTATGTTGCAGCCAGCTCGCACAGCTCGTCGGATGCGCCGATTGGTCTTATTCCGATCGATGCGATCTTCAGCCCGATCCGTAAAGTGGCCTACAAGGTGGAAAACACCCGTGTTGGTCAGGATACCGACTTTGACAAGCTGTCGCTGACCGTTGAAACCAACGGTGCACTGACCCCAGAAGATTCGGTTGCACTTGCTGCCCGTATCCTTCAGGACCAGCTGTCGCTGTTCGTCAACTTCGAAGAGCCGGAAGCGGTTGTCGAAGAGAAGAAAGAAGACGAACTGCCGTTCAACCGTAACCTTCTTCGTAAGGTTGACGAGCTTGAGCTGTCGGTACGTTCGGCTAACTGCCTGAAGAACGACAACATCATCTATATCGGTGATCTTGTTCAGAAGACCGAAGCAGAAATGCTCCGTACGCCGAACTTCGGCCGTAAGTCGCTGAACGAAATCAAGGATGTACTGGCTCAGATGGGTCTGCATCTTGGTATGGAAGTCGGCGGTTGGCCGCCGGAAAACATCGAAGAACTTGCGCGCAAGTTCGAAGATCCGTTCTAAGAACGGGTCTTCGGCCTTCGGGCCGAGATCGGAACATTCGTGTTCCAAACCGGGGACCCCAGTTGTTTGGGCATCCGGCGGGCTTGTTGCCCACACCGCACGTGCATAACCTGGCCTTTCTGTAAAAGTGATCAGGGTGGCGGCGCGGTTTTACAATCGGTTTCGTGAGCGAAGCCAGGCTATTAAGGAGAGTTACCATGCGTCACGGTATGCAAGGCCGTAAGCTTAATCGTACTTCGTCCCATCGTAAGGCGATGTTTGCCAACATGGCAGTTTCGCTGCTCACCCACGAGCAGATCAAAACCACTCTTCCGAAGGCCAAGGATCTTCGCCCGTATGTCGAAAAACTGATTACGCTGGGCAAGCGGGGCGACCTGCATGCACGCCGTCAGGCCATTTCGATCCTGCGTGATGACAAAGTCGTTGCCAAGCTGTTCGGCGAAATCGCTGACCGCTACAAAGAGCGCGCTGGTGGTTACACCCGTGTTCTCAAGGCTGGCTTCCGTTATGGCGATGCGGCTCCGGTTGCTGTGATTGAACTTGTCGATCGCAACGCCGATGCAAAAGGCGCGGAAGACCGTGCTCGCCTCGAAGCAGAGGGCGAAGGCGAAGAAGCAGCTGCTGAATAAGCAACGCTTCGGCCTTTAAGAAACAGAAACGGGCGATGCCATTCGGTGTCGCCCGTTTTCTTTTGGCTAAATTTCAGAAATTTCATATTTCCGACAAGGTTGCGCGTAAGGTCTAGTTTCCCTAATTGATGACAAGTCTTTGTCGGTCACAGGACCGCGAACAAGCAAACCAACAGAGAGAGTGTGACGTGCAGGCAAGATGGATTTCAAAGATTGTCGCCTTTGCCATAATCGGACTCGCGACGATTTCAAGCACAGGCAATCTGGCCCATGCCCAAAGCGATGAAGCCACCCTGGACCGGCGTTTGCCGTCAAGCCAGGCGGACATCAAGATGTCGCTTTCGCCATTGGTCAAACAAACCGCCCCGGCGGTTGTCAACATCTACACCAAGAAGGTCGTCGAACAACGCCAGCGCACGCCGTTCTTCAACGACCCGTTCTTCAAGCAATTCTTTGGCGATCGTTTCGGTGGTGCTTTTGGCGCCCCGCGCCAGCGTGTTGAACGTTCGCTCGGTTCCGGTGTGATTGTTTCGGGCAATGGCACGGTGGTCACCAACCATCACGTGATCGATGGCGCCAGCGAGATCCGCGTTGTCTTGCATGACAACCGCGAATTTGATGCCGATCTGGTCGGCTCGGACGAACGCACCGATCTTGCCGTCCTGAAACTGCGCGGGGTCGATAACGAACTGCCGGCCATTCCGTTTGGCGACTCTGACGCGGTCGAGGTTGGCGACCTTGTTCTGGCCATCGGCAACCCGTTTGGTGTCGGACAGACTGTGACCAGTGGCATTGTCTCGGCATTGGCCCGTGCCGGTGTCACCGGTCAGGATTACCAATCCTTCATCCAGACCGATGCCGCGATCAACCCGGGGAATTCCGGCGGGGCATTGGTAGATATTGATGGCAACCTGATCGGCGTCAACTCGGCGATCTTTACCAAGTCCGGCGGGTCGAACGGCATCGGCTTTGCGGTTCCGGCCAATATGGTCAAGGTGGTGATGCGCGGCCTGATCAGTGGCGATTTGCGTCGTCCGTGGCTGGGTGCAGCCGGGCAGTCGGTGACGGCCGATCTGGCGGCCTCGCTTGAATTGGATCGCCCGCATGGTGTTCTGATCAACAAGGTTCGCGCCGGAAGCCCCGCTGAACGCGGCGGCCTGCAATCGGGTGACGTTGTCATCGCGGTCAATGGCCTGGCCGTTGATAACCCGAACGAGCTTAAATTCCGTATCGCAACGCTTGAGCTGAACGGAGAGGCAAAGCTGTCAGTCCTGCGGCGCGGGGCTGAAACCATCCTTGCCATGCCGCTGGAAGTCGCACCGGAAATTCCCGCCCGTGACGAAAGCATCATCGATGGCCGCAATCCGTTCAGCGGCACCAAAATCGCCAATATGAACCCGGCACTGGCCGATGAACTGGGCATCGATACGCTGAGCGAAGGTGTAATGATCCTCGCCGTTGCCCGCGATAGCCTCGCACGCCGCACCCGTCTTCAGGCCGGTGACTATATTGTCGAGGTCAATGGACAGCCGATTGATACAGTCGCGCGTTTCAAGGAAGTCGTCCGAGCCGGTGAACGCAGTCGCGACTGGAAGATTTCCGTCAAACGCGATGGCAAGGTCCTTACGGGTGATTTCACCCTGTAACCGTCAGGTCTGATACCCAAAACAATGGCGCGGACCTCTGTGGTGCGCTCCTTTTTGTATCTTGGTCAGTCGGATGTGCCGGGGGCGGGGCGATGACGCAACATCATCAGCGCGGCAAAGGTCACAAGGCCAAGCACGATGGTCAGCAAAATCGCATACTGCCTGTAATCATCAATCAAAAGCCCGAAGACAAACGGGGCCGCCGCCTGTGCAAAGCGCGATGGTGCCATGATATAGCCTTGCCGGGCGCCATATCCAACCGGGCCAAAGATCGCCAGTGGCAAGGTGCCCTTGGCAATGGTCAGAATGCCATTGCCGATCCCGTGCAGGCTGGTAAACAGCATTCCGACCGGCCCGCCAAAGATCAAAAGCAATACCGCCCCCACCGGATGGGTCAGGGCAGAAAGCCGTGATGAAATCAGCGGATGCATCTTTTTGAGCAACCCGAACTCGGCCAACCGGCCTGCAACCTGTGCTGGCCCCACAAGCGACGCGGCAATCAGCGCACCGGCGGCATCCATCCCCGAAATTTGTAACAGGCGCGGCAAATGGGCGGCCATGGCCGTTGCGGTAAACCAGCTGGCGGCAAACACGATGGCCAGAAGGACCATCGGCATGTTGAAGATATCCGAACGCGATAGCTTGGCCGGGGCAGGGACAGCGGTAGGGGATGCTTTGGCCGTATCCGCGGCAGGGGACGCGCGGTTGCCTGTCTTGGTGCGCGGGATCAGAAACAGATTAAGTGGCAAGCCCAGCACGATATGCATCGCCGCCCAGAAGTAGCACGCCGTGCGCCAGTCAAATTCGGCCTCGATCCCGGCGGTAATCGGCCAGCAGATCGTGCTGGCAAAACCGGCAATCAGGGTAATGCCGGTGATCGGGCCCCGCGCATCATGGCCATAAATCCAGCTCAGCGTGGCAAAGGCCGACTCATAAAGCCCCATCGACATGCCAACACCAATGACGCACCACGCCACACACATCATGGTCAGACTGTCCGCCGTACCCAGCATCGCAAGGCCGCACGCAAAGATCAGGCTGGACACCGCCAGCACCGTGCGCCCACCAAACTGGTCAATCCGCGCCCCGGCCTTGGGGCCGAAAAGGGCGGCAACCACCAGCGCAAGTGAAAAGGCGCCAAACGCCCAACCCGTTGGAATGCCAAGCTCATTCGCCATCGGCTCTGCCAAGATGGCCGGCAGATACAATGTGGTACCAAATGCAAGGGTCTGTCCCGTGCCCAAGCCGATCACAATCGGCAATTTGGCGGGCGTGCCGTGCGAAGTCGACGTCATGGCAGGCACCGACAGTCAGGGTCGGGCAGGCGGGCAAAAACGAGCGTCACGAACGTGTTCTTTTTGTTGCTTGGATGGAAACAAGCCTGAAAGCTATGCCGCACATATGCCAGCGTCAATCGACGATGTTTCGTCTGTCATCAATGTCATCTGCGTGTTACTTTCCGGTCAAGACGCTCCAAAAACCAACATCGTATTGTTCCAGCATGGTTTCCCTGTTTGAAAGTCAGGTCACGCGCCCTTTGGCCGACAGACTGCGTCCCGCCAAACTCGATGAAGTGGTGGGCCAGGGGCATCTGTTTGGCGATGATGGCCCGATCACCCGCATGATCAAGACCGGCCGTGTGCCGTCGGTGATCCTGTGGGGGCCGCCGGGCTGTGGCAAAACGACATTGGCGCGGCTGATGGCCGATGTTGCCGATATGGCGTTTGAACCGCTTTCTGCGATCTTTTCTGGCGTTGCCGACCTGCGCAAGGTGTTTGAACGTGCCCGTGCGCGCCGTTCCACCGGTGGGGCAACTTTGCTGTTCATCGACGAGATACACCGTTTCAACAAGGCCCAGCAGGACAGCTTCCTGCCCTATGTCGAAGACGGCACCATCACCCTGATCGGCGCGACCACCGAAAACCCGTCTTTTGAATTGAACGCAGCACTTCTGTCACGGTGTCAGGTACTGGTGCTCAAGCGTCTTGATGATCAGGGCCTTGAAGAACTGCTGGTGCGCGCCGAAAAGGAAATGGGCTTTGAACTGCCCGTCACGCCCGAGGCACGCGAAACCCTGCGCGCCATGGCCGATGGCGACGGGCGTTATTGCCTGAACCTGGCAGAGGAACTGTTTTCCCTGCCGCCCAGCGAAGATGATGGCCCGCTTGGCGTGGCGGAGCTTGCCCGCACCGTGCAAAAGCGCATGCCGATCTATGACAAGGGCGATGACAGCCACTACAACCTGATCAGCGCGCTGCATAAATCCATTCGTGGCTCCGACCCGGATGCAGCGTTGTATTGGTTCAACCGTATGCTGGCCGGGGGAGAGGATCCCAAATTCGTCGCCCGCCGACTGACCCGCATGGCGGTCGAGGATATCGGTCTTGCCGATCCACAGGCCCAGCAATTCTGCATCGGGGCATGGGAATCATACGAACGCCTTGGCAGTCCCGAAGGCGAACTGGCCTTGGCACAGGCGGTGATTTACCTCGCCCTCGCGCCGAAATCCAATGCCGGGTATGCGGCTTATAAAAAGTCGCTCAAGATTGCGCGCGATACCGGGTCGCTGATGCCACCTGCCCATATCCTTAATGCCCCGACCAAGCTGATGAAGGATATCGGCTATGGCACCGGCTATGCCTATGACCATGATCAGGAAGATGGTTTTTCCGGCCAGAACTACTTCCCTGAAGGCATGCGTCGTCAAAATTTCTACGAGCCGGTCGAACGCGGCTTTGAACGCGATCTTAAAAAACGCGTCGAATATTTCGACCGCCTGCGCGCGGAGCGTCAAAAGAAAGGCGACAATAAATAACCAAAGGTTATTTAGGTTCCAAAATGGAAACAATCTGGTGAAGAGTCTCTGGCTAAACAGATCGGTTTGGCAGGCGTAAGTTCAGGGCAACAAACAAACCCGGACTCGGAGACTGAAAATGACTAAAGTTCTGCATGTTAGCGCATCTGTGAATGGTGAGAACTCGAACTCCCGCCAGATCGCCCTCAAACTGATCGACCGCATCAAAGCCGCTGATTCATCGGCAACCGTTATCGAACGCGACACCAACGAGGCAGTCGTTTCAGCGATCACCGGCGAAACCGTCGGTGCCTATTACACCCCGGCTGAAAACCGTTCGGAAGCTCAGAAAAAAGTGATCGCCGCATCTGACAAGATGGTGGCTGAAATTATGGATGCAGACGTTCTTGTGATCGGTGCACCGATGTACAACTTCTCCATCCCATCGACCCTTAAGGCTTGGGTTGACCTGATTGCACGCGTTGGTGTGACCTTCAACTACACCGAAAACGGCCCGGTTGGCTTGGTCGAAGGCAAAAAAGCCTACATCGTTGCCGCAACCGGTGGCGTTCCGGTCAATAGCCCGGCTGATTTCGCGACCCCGTACCTCAAACAGGTTCTGGCCTTTATCGGCATCACCGATGTCGAAGTCGTCGAAGCGTCTGGCTTTGGTGTTAACGCCGAAGAAGCCATGGCCAAGGCAATTGCCAATGTCGAAGCTGCCAAGCTGCCGGCCGCTGCCTAAGCATCCCGTTTCAAAAGTCCCGCTACATTCCCGCCGATCAGCGAATTTCCATATCCCCCCCCCTTGGTTTGCTGATTGACGGGCGTGTTTCCCGAAATGCCCGACGGTTCCCTCCCGTTCGGGCATTTTGATTCTTAACCTTTTGTGGTTAATGTATCGGAGTTCGCAAAAGGGCAGGTGGTGTCATTGAAACGGCTGGCGATGGTTGCAATCTGGGGACTGCTGGTACTGGCAGGCATTTTCGTAACGGTCCGTTTTACCGGGCTGATGGATCATATGTTGCCTGCTGGCGATCCCCCCAATATGACCTTCGGGCGCGATGCCGACCTTCCGAATGTGCCGAATTTCTTCCTTGCCTGTCCGGCCGACCGGCTGCCTGACAGTGACCGCGCCATGCAAAGTCCGTCTTTTGCGGCGTCGGTCGCGACACTGACCGAGGTTTTGATCGAAACCGCCCCGGATCACGGCATGACGTTGATGACCGATGTTTCAGGTGGCAAGGCCGGTCGCCTTTATTTCCTGGCGCGCTCAGCAGTATTTCGCTTTCCCGACTGGGTCGAGATCGAGCTGATCCTGCCGGAAACCGGCAATGATGTGGCTTTCTGTTTGTTCGCCCAATCGGTCTATGGCCGCGATGATTTCGGGCAAAATGAAAAACGCACACGGGCCTGGCTTGCCGATGTCGAAGCCCGCATGGGACAAAATCAGTAAACCGGCATTAAACCGCCATGGCCAATGCGATTGATCATCCGTCGGCCATGGTGTTTGATACCCTTGGCTGGCATGGGCCCATGCCGTATTCACACGTGACATTTCAGGACTGAGGGAATAGGTTCCGCGCCATGCAATTTTCACCGTTGTTAATCGCATCCATTGCCTTGGGCGGTGCCATTGGTGCCGTTGCGCGTCACAGTGTTTCCGTCATGATGGGTTCTGTGATGGGCACTGGATTTCCCTGGGGAACTTTGACGGTCAATGTCGTCGGTTCGTTCCTGATGGGGGTGCTGATCGAGGTTTCCGCCCTGAAACTATCCATGGGGCTTGAAACGCGCGCACTCCTTGTGACCGGTTTTCTGGGGGCGTTTACAACTTTTTCGACGTTCTCGCTGGATGTCGCGACTTTGTATGAACGGGGCAATATGGGGCTTGCCGCCCTTTATGTTGGTGTTTCCGTGGTGGTCGGTATTTCGGCATTGTTTGGCGCAATCGCGCTGGTAAGGGGTATTCTGCAATGAGTGGTGTCACTCTGCGCAAGGTCAAGGCAGACGAGGCCGACATTCGGCTCGATCGCTGGTTCAAGCGCAACTGTCCCGAATTCACATTTGGTCAGGTCCAGAAATTCCTGCGTGGCGGTCAGATCCGTGTCGATGGCAAACGTGCCAAGGCCAATCAGCGTGTTGAGCCGGGTCAGGAAATCCGTGTGCCACCCGTACCTGTCATGTCTGGTGGCGGCACCGGCCCATGGGCCGAAGACGGTTCGAGCTATAACCCGTCTGAAGTCCAGCAACGCAAACAGGCTGGCCCCGCCAAGTCCGATGCGACCGAGGCAGAGCTGCAGGCACTGCGCGATTCCGTCATTTTCTATGACGAGTTGGTTCTGGCGATCAACAAGCCCGCCGGCCTTGCCGTGCAGGGCGGGACCAACACCAATGTTCATGTCGATGGCATGCTTGATGCGCTGAAACTCGATAGCAAAGAACGCCCGAAGCTGGTCCACCGTCTGGATAAGGACACCAGTGGTGTTCTGTTGCTGGCCCGTTCGGCATCGGCGGCCCATGCGCTGACCAAGGCGTTCAAGGATAAATCGACCCGCAAGCTTTACTGGGCGATTGTCACCGGTGCGCCTGCGGAACGCGAAGGCATGATTGATGCCCCGCTTGCCAAAATTGCTGGCAAGGGCGGGGAGAAAATGGTCATCGATGAAAAGCTCGGTAAATCGGCACAGTCTGTTTTCCGTCAGCTTCATCGCGCCGGGCGCAAAGCCGCATGGCTTGCCCTGTCACCGCTGACCGGTCGTACTCACCAGCTGCGTGTCCATTGCGAGGCCATCGAATGCCCGATCCTGGGTGATGGCAAATATGGTGGACCCAAGGCGTTTATTGATGGCCTGTCCAATCAGATGCATCTGCATGCGCGTGCGATTGATTTCCCGCACCCGGTCACTGGCCATCGCGTCGTGATCGAGGCACCCGTGCCGGAACATTTCGGCGAAACGCTCAAAAAGCTGAACTTCGATCCGAAAACGCCGACCAAATTCCTGACCCCGGAAATTCACCGCGAGAAGGAAGAGAAGCCCAAACCAAAGGCAAAGCCGTCGCGTGCGCGCAAGAAATAGGGTGTTTTCCAAACAGCACCAGACACCGAAAAGCCGACGCATTGCGTCGGCTTTTTCGTCCTCCTGATCAAACGGCGTTGGGACACAGTCTGTACTAGGTGTTTTTGCTGTCGAAACGTCTCATGAAGGCGTCATAGACCCGGTTCAGGTGTTGGGCATGAACCGTGTTACCCATGCGTTCACACATTTCGGCCTGGCCCTTGATCATCACGGCAAGCTGTTTGCGGCCGTTTTTGGTATGCACCATGCACTCACCCTCCTCAAGGGCGGTGACCAATGGAATATGCTCGCACTCGGCAATAGCCAGCACTTCCTCCTCGGTGAGGTCGCTGAAGTCGATGCAGTCGCGAAGTGTAAGCATGGTCTGCCTCCTGTCGCAGAGAGCCTGCCTCTGTCGGGCAGGGCCCTGTAGGCCAGAATTCAATTGTAGCGCGCATTGCGCCGCTTAGACAGTAATACAAAATTCACTTGTGGTTTCTGGTGCTTCCCGCACAGCACAAAAAATGCACGGCAATACAACCGCGGGAGACTCGATCTTTGAAACGCTTTCGATTAGTCTCCGCGTTCCAAATTTTTGATGAAAGACCCCACATGACCACTGATCCGCTTAGACTTGTGATTTTTGATTGCGACGGCACCCTTGTCGACAGCCAGCACGCCATTGCGCATTGCATGGATCATGCCTTTGCACAGCACGGTCTGGATTGCCCGGGGCTTGAAAACACGCGCACTATCATCGGTCTGAGCCTGCCCGAAGCCATCACAAAGCTGGCAAGCCCGGCGCGGGTGGATGAGGACATCATCGCAGCGGTGACAGCGGCCTATAAAACCGCGTTCTTCACCCTGCGCCAGACCCCCGATTTTCACGAACCGCTGTTCCCCGGTGTGCACGAAGTTCTGATGGAAATCGATGGCCGCAAATGGTTAAGCGGTGTGGCAACCGGCAAGGCCCGCCGAGGCCTTGATGCGGTGCTGGCGCGCAACGAACTTGAAGGCCGCTTTGTCACCCTTCAGACCTGTGACAATCACCCGTCAAAGCCCAATCCCGCGATGTTGGTGGCAGCCCTTGAAGAAACCGGGGTGGATGCGCCCAATGCGGTGATTGTTGGCGATACCAGCTATGACATCGAAATGGGCCGGGCGGCTGGCATGATCGCCATCGGCGTTGATTGGGGCTATCATGATGTTGATACCCTGCATAAATCAGGTGCGCACGCAGTGATCAGTCACTTTGACGAACTGACCGCTGCCCTTGATACGATTTGGGAAATTGACCGTGACGCCGCTTAAGAATCCCGACCTTGCCCCGATCCGCTTTGAGCTGACCCTGGCCGTCGATCCCGAAGATGCCTTCAAGGCCTTTACTGCGGGCTTTGGCGACTGGTGGCCGACCGATACCCATTCGATCTCGAAAAAGGACTGCATCACGGTCGAATTCAATTCGGGTGTTGGCGGGGAAATCATTGAACGCGCCAAGGGGCAGGATGATATCCCGTGGGGGCGGGTACGAAGTTGGCAACCGGGCGAACATGTGTCCTTTACCTGGCATCCGGGCTGGAACGCCGGCGACTTTACCCTGGTTGAGGTGTCCTTTGACCTCAACGAGTTTGGTCGCTGTGTCATCCGTTTGGAGCACAAGGCATGGGAAAATGTCGGCGAAATCGCGCCAGCCCTTCGCGAAGGCTACCTCAAGGGCTGGGAATTTGCCTTTGGCGAATGCTTTGGCAATTACCTGCGCCAGCGCCGCTAGGGGCGGCTTTGATGTCGGTCCGCTGATCAGTACAGCTGGTATTCGATCAATTCACGCTGCAATTTGACCGGATCGCGGAACCAGTGGGTGATAAAGCCCAGTTCGCGTGCCTGCTGAATGTTGCGTTCGCTGTCATCGATAAACAGGGTTTCGCGCGGGTTAAGCTTGAAACGCGCAATCGCCAGATCAAAAATTCGCGGATCCGGCTTGGCGAGTTTTTCTTGGCCAGACACCAGAATATCTTCGAAGTGATCAAGGAACTCAAAGCGTTCCAACGCATGCGGCCATGTTTCTGCCGACCAGTTGGTCAGGGCAAACAGGCGCACCTTCTTGCGTTTTTCAAGGTCTTCAAGAATCCCGACCGTGCGATCAATCGCCCCTTTTAGCATCTCCGGCCAGCGTTCCCGCCATGCGGCGATCTCGTCATGGTGCTGCGGATAGCGGTGCTGAAGGTCGGGGATGGAATTGGCAAAGCTCAGCATCCCCTGGTCATGCAGATGGTTCCAGTGCGGATGGCAAACCTCGGCCAGAAAACGCTCCATCTCCGCATCGTCCTTGAACATCTTGCGATACAGATAACGCGGATCCCAGTCGACAAGAACGCCGCCAAGGTCGAACAAAACCGTTTCAATATCGCGCATGTCTTCTCCATCTGGCGGGTTGTGGCTGTTGGGTGCCCCTTTTAATCAGGGGACGTCCATTGGTGCAAGCAGCAGTTAAGGGCCAAGCGCTGTGTTATCATGATCCTTGTTGCGATTGGCACCGTAAACAAACCTGAATGAAATGCGGTCGCGCCTGAATATAGATGACAGGCCAGATGACAGTAATGTCATTTGCCAACCGGGCGTGCCGTCGCAAATGATGGTGATACGGGAAAACCCGAAAACAGGAATCAGAAGAGGCTAGAACATGTGTACGCTAGACGGATGTGGCTCCCACGAACATCTCGGTCCGCCGCCCAAGGCAACCGATGAAGAACGCCGACTGTTTCTGAAGGGCGCAGTTGCCCTGCCTTTGGCTGTTATTCTTGCCGACCCGATGCTGGCCCATGCGGCCGGACACGGACTTGATAAAGTGACCATCACCACGCCAGAAGGCGATGAAATGGTCGCCGAAGTCGCCATGCCGGCCACCCTGCCGGCACCCACGGTCATTCTGATCCATGAATGGTGGGGTCTTAATGATCATATCCGTGCGGTGGCGGCCGAATATGCCAAGCAGGGCTATATCGCGCTTGCGGTTGATCTGTATGGTGAACCGCCTGCCACCACGCCGGATGGGGCGCGTTCCCTGATGTCGTCGATGGACCCGGCAGTTGCGACCCGCAAATTGCAGGCCTCGGTCGAATTCCTGCGTAATCACAAGGACTCAACTGGCAAGGTTGGTTCGGTCGGTTGGTGCTTTGGTGGTGGCTGGTCGCTCAATACAGCACTTGCCACCAATATTGACGCAGCCGTGATCTATTACGGCAATGTAAAAAAGACCCCGGAACAGGTCGCAACGCTCAATGCGCCGATTATGGGCCATTTCGGCACCCTTGATAAAAACATCAACCGGGAAATGGTCGAAGGCTTCGAAGAATCGCTGCGCATCGCCGGCAAAACCGATTACCAGTTCTTCTGGTATGACGCCGATCACGCCTTTGCCAACCCGACCGGCGGGCGCTATGACGGCGAAGATGCCATGCTGGCCTGGGAACGCACCATGGCCTTCTTTGACGAACATCTCAGCTAACCATCGCAAATGGTACGATGAAAAAAGGCCGGGGTTTTCCCGGCCTTTTTATTTGTCTGATGATTGGTCTAAATGGGGTTTAGTTGGTTGGATTTCCGCGGTTCGCCCATTTGGTTGACCGGCGTTCGATGACGTTGAAGATCTCATACATCGCAATGCCCATCACCGCGATCACCAGCAATCCGGCAAACACCAGCGGCATGTTGAATTTCGACGAAGCCGACAGCATCAAATAACCAACACCCACGTTCGACGCGACAGTTTCCGAAATCACCGACCCGACAAAGGCCAGCGTGATCGCAACCTTAAGGGATGCAAAGAAGTACGGCATCGCCCGCGGGAAACCAACCTTGATCAGTATGTCACGCCGTGTCGCACCAAGCGACCGCAACACATCGCGCAATTCCGGTTCCAGGGTCGCAAGGCCGGTGGCAACATTGACCACAATCGGGAAGAACGAAATCAAAAA
>NZ_DGMR01000042.1:0-6841 GCF_002388495.1 Thalassospira sp. UBA4513 | reverse complement strand
TCATAGATCGCCCGGCTTGATCCGACCAGCGCACCCAGCACAACCCCGAACACCACGGCAATGGCAAAGCCCGCCAGTGTCGTATAAAGCGTGTGATAGGCATGCATCCAGATCGCTTCATGGAACTGCCAGCCGACAATAATGCTTTCAGACGGGGTCGGCAGGACATAAGGCGGAATGTTGAAAATCCGTACAATCAATTCCCACAGCACAAAAAGCCCGATGGCGCTTAGCCACGGCGTTGCTTTGCGAAGGTTCAATTTCTTTTTCATGACTTTTCCCGCCCTTCCTTATGCTTCTCGCACGTCACGAATGTGACTGCGCAATTCGTGGACAAGATCGGTGAAAGGCTGGGTAAAGGTGGTTTCCTGATCGCGGGGGCGGGGCAGGGTGTTTTTGCGCTCCACAAGGATTTTACCCGGGCGTTTGGACATCACATAGATGGTATCGGCAAGATAGGCCGCCTCACGCAAATCATGGGTGACCAGAATAACCGTGAACGGCTTGATCATCCAAAGGTTCTGCAAGATGTCCCAAAGCTCTTCACGGGTGAAGGCATCAAGCGCACCAAACGGTTCATCCAGCATCAAAAGGTCCGGCTCATGGATCAATGACCGGCACAGCGATGCACGCTGCTGCATGCCCCCCGACAATTCCCACGGATATTTGTCTTCGTGGCCTTCAAGTCCGACGGTCGCCAGAAGCTTGCGTGCGCGTTCTTCATATTCCGCGCGATGTTTGCGCAGGCGATTGCGGTGCGGCTTGACGATTTCCATCGGCAACAGAACGTTATCAAGGGTCGTGCGCCACGGCAAAAGGGTCGGGTTCTGAAACGCCATGCCAACAATCTTGAGCGGCCCTGAAACTTCCTTGCCATCGACAATGACATTGCCCTCCGAGGGCGGCATCAGGCCGGAAACCAGTTTCAGCAAGGATGACTTGCCACACCCCGATGGGCCGACAACGGCGATAAATTCACCCTTGTCGATCTTCATGTTGGTGGTTTCAAGCGCCAGTTCATCGCCTTCGCTATAGCGAAGTTTGACGTCGTTGAGTTCGACGAAGCTTTTGGACACTGCAGTTATTCCCCCTGCTTGGCCTGTTCGTATTCTTGTTTCTCTGTCATGGAAAACGGGGCAGTCAGAAAATCCGACTGCCCCGCTTCATAAGGTGATTATTTCAGCATGCGGTCTTCAGCAGACGGCATGAATTCGTCGGTATAGATGTCATCAACAGACGGCTTGTTTTCAAACCCGAATGCCAGGGCAACCTGATCGATGGCCTTGGCCATACGGTCGGCTTTGACAAGGCCCATGCCTTCTTCAAGGGTTGCTGGGGTGACGACGTTTTCATCAATCGCCATCTGCAGGCGCTGCAGCTCAAGATCCGGGTTGATCAGCGGATCAACTTCCTTAAGGGCATCAATTGCAGATTGCGGATCGGCAATTGCCGCCGCCCAGCCTTTGACCACACCACGCAGGAAGCCTTTAACTTCTTCCGGGTGGTTTTCCATCATGTCCGGCGATGCCAGGATGCCGTTGCCATAGAAGTCCATGCCAAAGTCTTTATACATGAAGACGGTCAGGTCATCCTTGGCAACACCCTGCGCCTGCAGGTTCAGGATCGAGGTGAAATAGTGACCGGAAATCGCATCCACATCGCCACGCACCAGCATCGGCTCACGCAGCGGCGGATCCATGCTTTCCCAGGTCACAGCGTCAAGGTCGAGACCGGTGGCCGATGCAAATGCCGGATAAAGCTTGCGCGATGCGTCAAAGACCGGTGCGCCAAGGGTTTTGCCAACCAGATCTTCCGGCTTGGTAATGCCGGAACTTTTCAGCATGAACAGCGCAAATGGCGGGCGATCATACACCATGAAGATCGACTTCATGGCGCGATCCGGGTTGGATGCGTTGAATTCCACCAGCGAGTTGATGTCAGCAAGCGAAAGGTCATAAGCGCCGCTGGCAACACGGGTGATCGCACCGACCGAACCGTTGCCCGAGTCAATCGTGACATCAAGGCCTTCTTCTTCGAAATAGCCGTTCTTCTTGGCCAGAAGATACGGTGCCGCCGGACCTTCATATTTCCAGTCGAGCGAGAATTTTATCGCCATATCTGCAAGGGCCGCATGCGCGCCAAACGCAACAGCCGCCCCGATAGCAGCCCCCAAAAGTCTGTTCGTAAACGTGGTCATGTCTAAAGAAGCCTCCTGAATGCGGATCGATGAAACAATCCAGCCACCTGATAAATCCAATGCGCACTTAGCAATGGTCATGCCATGTCGCCTGTGCGCCCGCTTTGTCGCGGTTTTGTAACCTTCGCCCAGCAGAGTAAGGGTGTTTATTATTTGGTCAATGGGGCAATTTGATCAAAAATTATACAGAAATTCTTGATAATCGCTCAATTGGCGCTCTTTATCTGGCAAATTATGTGGCAAATCACTTGCGCAATCCGCTGCTTTTGGGCATATGGCGGTCATGCTTACACAATCGATCAAACGTTTCTATAAAAAGGCCGATGCCAGCGCCGATGAAACCGGGGCCGGCTGGCGCGTGCTTCTTGATGGTCGTGCGGTGAAAACCCCGGCCAAGGCGGACTTTGTGCTGCCATCCGAAGTACTTGCGCGTGAAATCGCGGCGGAATGGGACGCACAGGGCGAAAAAGTCCAGCCTTCCACCATGCCGATCATGCAGCTTGCCGCGACCGCGATTGACCGGGTGCGGCCCAACCGCGATGCGGTGATTGCTGAGCTGACCGGCTATGGCCGATCGGATTTGCTGTGCTATCGCGCATCCTTCCCCGAAGACCTGATCGAACGTCAGGCCAAGACATGGCAGCCGCTTCTCGATTGGTCAAAAGACCATCTGGGGGTGGTGCTAACGGTCACCGAAGGTGTGATGCCGATCACCCAGGAAGACCATGCATTGCTGCGCTTGCAGGATCATGTCGAAGGTTTTGACGACTATTACCTGACAGCCCTGCACAGTCTGACGACGATTTCAGGTTCCGTGATCATTGGTCTTGCCGTGATGAACCGCAAGCTTGACACCACAACCGCGTTTGAAGCCTCGATCCTTGACGAAGGCTACGCGATGGAAAAGTGGGGCGACGATGCCGAGGCCATCGCCCGTCTCGACCGTCACCGGGCAGAGTTTTTGGCCGCCGGACGTTATCTGGAGTTGCTGGGCTAACCCGCAACTGGCCGCGCAAACGCCATGACCCATACAAAGGAGCAGGTAACTGCTCCTTTTTTTATGCCTGTTTCCTGTGCATGCCGGAGCCCTGTTTATCGGTGTTCTACTTTTGAAGGGATTGTCGATACGGGGCTTCAGTTCAATAAGTTAGCTCGATCGGGGAAACGATTTCACGTCTTCGCTGCAGAATCTGCTTTGCATCAATTTTCAATAGGTATAAATAAATACCTATACATTGGTATCGTTTATTTTGGTTTCCTGAAGGAGACGCCAGTACGGCGACGGGATGAATTTGTCGGTAAACTTGACCAAACAGACAGGAACTGACGCTTGCGCTGCCGGTGCGGCGCCGGTTCTCTATGAGTTTTTCCGCAAGACCCCGTCACGGAACTATTTCGGCGCAGGCGTTTTTGAACTGCTTGGCTACGACCCGGCCGATAGCGACTTTGATCGCACACAGGGTTGGGCATCCTTGCTTCATCCCGATGATGTCGCGCTGTTCGCGCAGCACCGAAATCAACAGGCCACAAATGATGCCAACCAGCGGCTAACCTTCCGTTTGCGCCATAAAGATGGCAATTGGATCACGGTCGAAGATTGCGCGACGATCCACGAATTGGCCAGTGGCGATGTTGTGACGTCGGGATGCTTGACGCGCCTTGGTCCGACGCAAACGCTCTGTTCATCGGATGGCACCAGTCACACGCTGCAAAAAGGCGGCAATCTGCACAAGCGCCTTCTTAACTCCCTTGCCGAGGGGGTGGTTGTGCATGACGCCGCCGGTACAGTGGTGGAGTTCAATAATACTGCGCTTGAGATTCTTGGTCTCACGGGCGACGAACTTTGCCGAAAGACCGTGCCCGAAACGCCGTGCACCTTTGTGCGCGAAGATGGTGTGCCGCTGACCCGTGATGAGCTTCCCGGCAAAAGGGTCCTTGCAACCGGTGACCGCGAATATGGCGTTGTGTTGGGGGTCAATCGCCCCAATGGCGAATTTGCCTGGATCCGGGTTAACGCAGAACCCCTGCATAATGAACAGACCGGCACCTTTGACGGCGTGATCGTTTCATTCGCCGATATTAACGATGTCAAACAGGCCGAAGTCGCCTTCCGCGAACGTGAACTGCTGTATCGCCAGATGTTTAGCAACACAACTGCGATCAACATTCTGGTCGATCCGGCAGATGGCCAGATTGTTGATGCCAGCCGCGCAGCAGAAGAACTTTATGGTTTTGCCGATGGCGGTCTTGTTGGTCGGACGATCCCGGACCTTGATGTTGATGGCGCACCGTCCATGCACAGGCATGTCAGTGCGGTTCTCGAACATGGCGCGTTGTCATTTGTCGTTCAACATCGCCTGGGGAATGGCGAAATCCGCAAGATGCAGGTGCATGCCGGCCTGATAGAGCTGCATGAACGCAAATACATTCACACCACCAATGTCGATATTACCGAGCGCGAACATTACGAACGCATGCTCAAGGATGCCAACCGCAAACTGGCCGAGGAACGCCAGCGTCTTGATGAAATCATCTGGGGCACCAGTGCGGGCACATGGGAATGGAACGTTCAGACCGGCGAAACCCGGTTTAACGAACGCTGGGCCGAAATCATTGGTTACACGCTCGACGAACTTGGTCCCGTAAGCATCGACACATGGTTGGCATATTGCCATCCCGAAGACCTCGAAAAGTCCGACGCTGCGTTGCAAAGCACCTTCCGGGGGGAAACCGATCACTATCAGTGCGAATGCCGGATGCGTCACAAGGATGGCAGCTGGGTATGGGTTCTTGATCGCGGCAAGGTCGTGGAATGGGATGCGGATGGCAATCCGCTGCGCATGTCGGGCACCCATGCCGATATCACGCCGACCAAGGCGGTCGAAGCCGAAATTCGCAGGCTTGCCCAGACCGATCAACTGACCGGTCTATCCAATCGCTATCAGTTCAATTCAATGCTGTCGCAGATCATTCAGATCAACCGGCGCTTTGAAAAAAGTATCGTTTTGCTGCTGCTCGATCTTGATCGCTTCAAGAAAGTCAATGACACGTTTGGCCATCCGGTCGGGGACAAGCTTCTGGTCGAAGTCGCCGAAATCATCAAACGCAATTGCCGCGAAGCCGATGTCGTCGCCCGTCTTGGCGGCGATGAGTTCGCCGTGGTCCTGCCATTGATGGATGATGTCCGCGATGCCGCCATTCCGGCCCAACGGATTATCGAGGAAGTGTCACGTCCCCTGATCATTGATGGCAACGAAGTCCATGTTGGCATCAGTATCGGCATCTCGACCTGTGCCGATCATAACGGAACGCCGGACTCAATCTATCGCGATGCCGACAAGGCGCTTTATCGCGCCAAGAATTGCGGGCGTAACCGTTTTTGCTTCTATGTCGAAGGCGGCTGCAACGAATGCGGTGCCCTTGATCGGGAACTGTGCGGCCGATACGCCCTGAACCCGCAAAGTCAGGACTGCTAGGTAAGATTGGCGGTCGTTCTCAGGCCTACTGCATCCACTTCGCGATCATCTTGTGTTGCACGGCTGCTTGTGCCGCCACCCGGTAATAGGACAGCAATTCACGCATCGGCGATGACATCCGGTCAAAGCCTGAAATGAAGGCGACGATGATACCGACCGATGTCTGGCCTTGGATCACAAGGTAACCACCGACAAACAGCACGCAAATAGGTGCCAGCGCATTCAAAAGATTGATCAGCGACTTCATGCCGAACTTCAAAACGAAAAGCTGCATGCGGTTGTCAAACAATGCAGTGATGCCTTTATTGATCGGGCGAAGCTGTTCGTCGTCATCCTTGTCGGTCGACATTTCCGAAAGTTCGTCACTGACATCGCGCATCTTCTCAACGCGGGCTTCAATAAGCGCATTGATGCGTTTCTGAATGACCGGGACAAGGGCGACCTGCGGGATCAGGGCGATCACGCCAATAAGTCCAATCATCGGCTCGACACTGATCATATAGCCAAGGCCAAAGATCAGCATCCCGCTATTGACCACCGGCTGTGACAGGCCATCACCGACAAACCCGCCAAGCTTTTCGATCTCGGACCCGATGATCGAAACCGCACGCCCGTTGCTTTCATCCTGGCTGCCGGCCTCGTTATGGGCATGCAGGCGCGTTAAGTGCTTGCGGTTATACTGGATCGCACTTTCACTCAGCCACCCTTCGTAAATCCGAAGCACGAACTTGATCCCGCCATGGACAATAATCAGGCCGAGATAAAGGGCGGCCAGAGTGATCAAAAGATCAAAGTTCTGTGGTGTGATGGCGTTATCGACAATCCGGCGTTGCAGCTCGATCGGTGCAATGCCAAGGGCGGCGACCAGCACCGCAAGGCTGCACACCACAACCTGATGCCAACCACTCATGCGCCAGACATACCCCCATAGGGACGAAGCAGGTCGGTCGTCGCCGGTTTTTTCCGGATTGCGCGGGCTGAATTTAAACATGGGCTCAATCGATTGTGGTGACGAAGGCGATAAAGGTATGCTTGGTGTACGTGTTCTGGGTGCCCCGGATCAGGGGCGGATACAGTGTGCACCATAATGCCAACGTCTTGCGCATCAAAATGATCCAGCGGCGGGGACGGGCGGCCATGCTGCTCTAGATGTGAGCTTTCAACAGGT
>NZ_DGMR01000019.1:90546-146818 GCF_002388495.1 Thalassospira sp. UBA4513 | reverse complement strand
TGGTGACGGCACATGGACGTTGAGTTCTGATCAGCTTTCAGGTCTGACCATCACGCCGCCAGAAGACTTCAGCGGTTCGTTTGACCTTGGCGTAACGGCGACCTCGGCAGATGGATCGGATGTTGCCACGACGACTGGCAGCATCACGGTTGATGTTGCGGGCGTTGCAGATGCACCGACGCTGGGTTTGTCTGATGCTTCCGGCAACGAAGACAGCGCCATTGCGCTGGACATCGATGCTGGGCTTACCGATAGCTCAGAAACGCTCACGGTAACGATCTCAGGCGTTCCGGGCGGTGCAACCTTGTCGGCAGGTACCGATAATGGCGACGGTACTTGGACGCTGAGTTCTGATCAGCTTTCAGGTCTGACCATTACGCCCCCAGAGGACTTTAGTGGTTCGTTTGACCTTGGCGTGACGGCGACCTCTGCGGATGGCGAAGACGTCGCGACCACGACTGGTTCGATCACAGTTGACGTGAGCGGCGTTGCAGATGCACCGACGTTGGAGGTCAGGAATGCTGCTGGCAACGAAGATTCGGCGATAGCACTCAATCTTGATGCAGGTCTTACGGACAGTTCTGAAACGCTGACGGTTACGATCTCGGGCGTTCCAAACGGCGGGACCTTGTCAGCTGGTACCGACAACGGTGATGGCACATGGACGCTAAGCTCCGAGCAGCTTGCAGGTTTGACGATCGCGCCACCAGAGGACTTCAGTGGGTCGTTTGACCTTGGCGTGACGGCGACCTCTGCGGATGGCGAAGACGTTGCGACCACGACCGGTTCGATCACGGTTGATGTGACCGGCGTTGCGGATGCACCGACGTTGGACGTCAGCAATGCATCTGGTAACGAAGATTCTGCGATCGCACTCAATCTTGATGCAAGTCTTGCGGACAGTTCTGAAACGCTGACGGTGACGATCTCCGGCGTTCCGGAAGGTGCTGTGTTGTCGGTTGGTACGGATAACGGTGACGGCAGCTGGTCGTTGAGCTCTGAGCAGCTTGCAGGTTTGACGATCACGCCACCCGAGGACTTCAGCGGGTCCTTCGACCTTGGCGTGACGGCAACTTCTGCGGATGGCGAAGACGTTTCGACCACGACCGGTTCGATTACTGTTGATGTGACTGGTGTTGCCGATGCGCCGACGTTGGATGTCAGTAATACATCTGGCAGCGAAGATTCGGCGATCGCGCTCAATCTTGATGCGGGTCTGACGGACAGTTCTGAAACGCTGACGGTGACGATCTCCGGCGTTCCGGAGGGTGCTGCCTTGTCTGCCGGGACCAACAATGGCGACGGCACATGGACGTTGAACCCTGAGCAACTTGACGGTTTGACGGTGACCCCGGCTGAGGATTTCAGCGGGTCGTTCGATTTGAGTGTTACGGCGACTTCCGCCGACGGCGAGGATATTGCCAGTGCGAGTGACACGATCACGGTCGATGTTGCCGGGGTTGCCGATACGCCGACATCGGATGTGTCGGATGCGTCGGGTTCGGAAGACAGTGATATTGCGCTTGATATCGAGGCCGGGCTTTCCGATGCATCGGAAGTGCTGTCGGTGACAATTTCAGGTGTGCCTGAAGGTGCGCGCCTGTCTGCGGGTAACGATAACGGCGATGGGACCTGGAGTTTGGCAGCGGCAGACCTTGCAGGGCTGACATTGACACCGGCAGAGGATTATTCAGGCGCGTTCGATCTGGATGTCACTGTGACCTCGACCGATGGCACAGATACCTCGACGATTACCGATACCATTACAGTGGATGTTGGCGGTGTGGCGGATACGCCGAGCCTTGATGTGTCCGATATTTCTGGCAACGAAGACACGGACATCGCGCTTGCCATTGATGCAGGGCTGAGTGACAGCTCCGAAACCATGACGATTACGGTGTCTGGCGTGCCAGACGGGGCGAGCCTTTCGGCAGGTACCAACAATGGCGATGGTACCTGGACCCTGAGTGCTGGCGACCTTGAGGGGCTGACAATCACGCCGCCAGATGATTATTCCGGCGCGTTCGACCTTGCGGTCACGGTGACCTCGACCGATGGCAGCGATACCAGCAGTGTCAGTGATACGATCACGGTGAATGTCGCGGGCGTGGCAGATACCCCGACCCTTGAAGTCGAAGACGCAAGTGGCGACGAAGGAACTGCCGTTGCGCTTGATATTGATGCGGCAGTCACGGATGCCAGTGAGACCTTGACGGTTACCGTCAGTGGCGTGCCAGACGGCGCAAGTCTGTCGGCCGGTACCAACAATGGCGATGGCACCTGGACGCTGACATCGGCACAACTGTCGGGCCTGACGATTTCGGCGGCCAGCGATTATGCCGGCAAGTTTGAACTGACCGTTTCGGTCCAGTCGCGCGATGGCGACGATACCGCAACCACCACAGCCATTCTTGAAGTGACCTTTGATCCCGTTCAGGACGATGATGAAGTCATCTGGGACCCGAACGATGATGGCGTGATTGAAACCGGATCCGGGAACGACACGGTCGGCGGCAATGACGGGGATGACACCATCAGCACCAATGCCGGGAACGACACGATCTGGGCCGGCAACGGTGATGACGTGATCTATGCCGGAGATGGCGATGACAGTGTTACCGGTGATGGCGGTAACGATACGATCTATGGCGGTGGTGGCGATGATACCCTGCACGGTGGAGAGGGCCGCAACACCATCGATGGCGGTACTGGCAATGACTATATTACGGGCGGCAGCGACCGCGACACGATCAGGTCCAGTGCCGGTGACAACATTGTTTATGCCAGCGAAGGCCAAAACTATATCGAAACCGGTGCCGGGAATGACAGCCTCTATGCCGGAAGTGGTGATGACACCATTCTGGGCGGCGATGGCGACAACTATGTCAGTGCTGGCGAAGGTCGCAACGACATCACGACCGGATCGGGGGATGACAGCATCCTCGCCGGGAGTGGCAATGACACCATCAGTGCCGGGGACGGTGACAACTATATAAATGTCGGCGAAGGCAAAAACACCATCGCATCGGGGGTCGGTGATGACACCATCATGACCGGGTCGGGCGACGATGTGATTGATGCCGGCGATGGCAATAACACCATTACCGCTGGCGAAGGCCGCAATACCATCGATACCGGCAGTGGGGATGACAGCATCACCACCGGCAGCGACAAGGACACCATTTCGGCTGGTGACGGTAACGACAGCATCGATGTCGGGAGTGGCCACAACACCGTCTGGGGCGGTGGTGGCGATGACTCGATCCACGGTGCCTGGGGGGATGACACCTTTTATGGTGGCGATGGCAACGATATCCTTAATGCTGATGGCGGTGACAACGTGTTTGACGGCGGTGCCGGGGACGACAACCTCAGCGCCGGTTGGGGCAAAGACACGTTCACTGGCGGTGCTGGTAACGATACGCTTGATGGCGGCGGTGGTGACGACAGCCTTGATGGTGGTGACGGCAATGACCGCCTTCTGGGTGGTGCTGGCGATGACATGCTGCTTGGTGGGGCTGGCAACGACATCCTGCTGGGAGGTGAGGGGGATGACACCCTGATCGGCGGTATTGGCGATGACAGCCTTTATGGCGGGGGTGGATCGGATCTGTTCATCTTCAACATGGGCGATGGCAATGATCATGTTGATGGCGGTGCCAACGGATGGACCACCGACACCATTGAATTGCACGGGGCCGGTGGTGGCAATATCGACTCGAGCGACTGGACCCTTGTCCTTGATGAGGGCGAGATTACCAAAAGCAAGGGACACTCCCTTGAACTCAGCACCGATTCGTCCGGAACAATCGTGTTTTCTGACGGTTCCGAGTTGACATTCTCCAATGTCGAACGTATCGAGTGGTGACGAATTCGCATTTCGGATGCCGTCGGGACGAAATCCCGGCGGCATTGCCGGTTTTCTGGGGGTAAATGCCGTGTCACGAGTTGACAGCTCTGGTGTGAAGCCCTATACAGCGGACCTCGAATTTTATCGGATTACCTTATTTAGAACGGAGTAAGTGCAGTGAAGCGCACCTACCAGCCAAGCAAACTCGTACGGAAACGCCGCCACGGCTTCCGTTCCCGCAGCGCGACCGTCGGTGGCCGCCGTGTGCTGACCGCACGCCGCGCCAAGGGCCGCAAGCGTCTGTCGGCCTAATGTCGTGACCGTTTCGGTGGAACGCCTTAAAAAGCGGGCGGAGTTTCTCCGTGTTGCGGGCACCCGCCGGAAATGGGTTACACAGGGATTGATCCTGCAGGGCGCACCGCGGCCGGGGATCAAACCGGACACAGAATACGCCGGTGAAGACCGACTCGTACGAGTCGGGTTTACCGTCACCAAAAAGGTGGGAAAGGCCGTCGTCCGCAATCGCGTTCGGCGGCGTTTGCGTGCTGTGGCAGAGCAATTGATGAGCGAACACGCATTGCCCGGTTGGGATTATGTTGTGATCGGTCGTGCGCAGACCATTGATCGGCCTTTTGACAAGCTGATTGATGATATGCGTTTTGCCCTGCGTCGGGTTCCTGATGCCAAGCCGTCTGCGCCTGATGCGCGTCGTCCGAAAAAAGGACGCGCCAACAGCAAGTCAGCCGGTTCGACGAAGGCAGGAGGCCCGGGAAAATGACATTCATGCGTGCTCCC
Organism: Thalassospira sp. UBA4513; assembly: GCF_002388495.1. NCBI lineage: Bacteria > Pseudomonadati > Pseudomonadota > Alphaproteobacteria > Rhodospirillales > Thalassospiraceae > Thalassospira > Thalassospira sp. UBA4513. The sequence goes on along the minus strand of NZ_DGMR01000019.1, from coordinate 142,173 downwards.
GGTTTTTTTGCCCGTCTTCTTCAAGTCGCAGTTCGCGGCTATCAGCTGTTTTTGTCGCCATATATCGGGTGGTCGTGCCGTTATCAGCCGACCTGTTCGGCTTTTATGCTCGAAGCATTGGCCCGTCATGGTGCATTAAAAGGCGGCTGGATGGGAATTAAACGGATAATGCGTTGCCATCCATGGGGTGGTCATGGTTATGATCCCGTGCCCGGATGTGGCTGTGAACAGAACAAAGCGTCGTCGGATGGTGAAAACCGGTCCCCGGCGCTTTCGTCATGTAAATAGAATATGCGGTCGGCAGCTGCTGGCTGAAAAAAGCGGAAAGAGGCGATGAACGAACAACGTAACCTGTGGGTAGCAATTGCATCAGCAGTTGTGATTCTTATCGGGTGGCAATTCTTCTTTGCGCCCGAGCCTGGTCCTCAGGTTCGTGAAGCGCAGGTTCGCGAACAGCTTAATGCGGACGGAACCAACGCGCCGCAGGTATCCGGTCCGGCCGTACCGGGTGGTCAACCCGCTGTTCCGGCTGTTAAGCGCGAAGACGCGCTAGCCAAATCGCCACGAATCAAGATTGATACCCCGCGCGTCGAAGGTTCGATTCGTCTTGTCGGTGGTGTGATCGACGACATTCAGCTTCAGGATTATCGCGAAACCGAAGAACCTGACAGCCCGCTGATCCACGTTCTGAACCCGACCGGCAGCAACGATGCCTATTTTGCGGAGTTCGGCTGGGTCGGTGCGAAAAGCGGTATGGCGCTGCCAAGCAGCGACACCCAGTGGACCGCTGATAAAGAATTGCTGACACCTGACAGCCCGGTCACCCTGACTTGGGACAATGGTGAAGGCCTGACCTTCAAACGTGAAATCGCGATTGACGAGAACTATCTGTTCACCGTCAACCAGTCGGTGGTCAACAATACTGGCGGCGATGTCGTTCTGTATCCGTATGGCCTGATTTCGCGCAAGAACAAGCCGCAGACTGCCGGGTTCTATATCCTGCACGAAGGTCCGCTTGGTGTGATCGACGGTACGCTTACCGAGATCGATTATGACGATCTGGCTGATGACGGTGCGATCGAACAGAAAACCACCGGTGGCTGGCTTGGCATTACCGACAAATATTGGCTGGTTGCGCTGGCACCTTCCTCGGACGAGGAAATGACCACGCGCTTTAGCCACCATGTTGCGGAAAACGCCGACAAGTATCAGACCGACTACCTTGGTGCCCCGCGCACGATTGCGGCCGGTAGTGAAGGTGCTGCCGAGACGCGCCTGTTTGCCGGTGCCAAGGAAGTGACCCTGCTTGATACCTATGCCGAGGATTACGGTATCACCAACTTCGATCTCGCGATTGACTTTGGCTGGTTCTACTTCCTGACCAAGCCGTTCTTCCTGTTCCTGCAGTATCTCTATCATCTGGTTGGCAACTTTGGCGTCTCGATCCTGATCATCACGGTCATCATCAAGGCGATCATGTTCCCGCTGGCCAACAAGTCGTACAAATCGATGAGTGCGATGAAAAAGCTGCAGCCGCAAATCACCGAGATGCGCGAGAAGTTCAAGGACGACCGTCAGCGTCAGCAGCAGGAAATGATGGCGCTTTACAAGCGTGAGAAGATCAACCCGGCTTCGGGCTGTCTGCCGATCATTGTGCAGATCCCGGTCTTCTTTGCGCTGTATAAAGTTCTGTTTGTCAGCATTGAGATGCGCCATGCGCCGTTCTTTGGCTGGATTCAGGATTTGTCGGCACCCGATCCGACCTCGCTGTTTAACCTGTTTGGTTTGATCCCGTGGGATCCGCCGCAGATGCTGATGATTGGTGTCTGGCCGTTGATCATGGGTGTTACCATGTATCTGCAGCAGAAACTGAACCCGGCGCCGGCTGATCCGACCCAGGCGAAGATCATGATGTTCCTGCCGTTCATCTTTACCTTCATGCTGGCAAGCTTCCCGGCAGGTCTGGTGATTTACTGGGCGTGGAACAACCTGCTGTCCATCGCACAGCAGCGCTACATCATGTACAAGATGGGGATTTAATCCCCATCTACCCTTCACGGGTTGACCTTCCCTTCGGGGAGCATCCCCGACAGATCGGGGAAGGAAAGACGATGACACAAGAAAACCTGCCGTCGGCAACTGCAATACCGACGCATGAAGACTCAGTGATCGAAGCCGGGCGGAAGCTTTTTAGCCGCCCGGTTAACTTCGTTCTTGGCGTCGCACAGCTCGAACAACTGCCACCGGAAGACAAGACAGAAATCTGTTTTGCCGGGCGTTCAAACGTTGGCAAGTCCAGCCTGATCAACGCGATCACCGGCCGTAAGGACATTGCGCGCACGTCAAACACGCCGGGCCGGACCCAGCAGTTGAACTATTTCGATCTTGATGGTGCGTGCTATATCGTGGACTTGCCGGGCTATGGCTTTGCCCAGGCACCCAAGGATATCGTCGATACGTGGCATGCTTTGATCAAACAGTACCTGCGCGGGCGTGTAACGCTGCGCCGTGTGTTTGTTTTGATTGATTCCAGACATGGCTTCAAGAAGGCTGATCTGGATATGATGAAGCTGCTTGATGAGGCTGCTGTGCCTTATCAGGTTGTGCTGACCAAGGCAGACAAGTTAAAAAAGGGACAGCTTGAAAAACGCATCAAGGAAGTGGTCGACGGGTTGATCAAACACCCGGCAGCCCTGCCGCAGATTTTTGCGACGTCAAGCGAGAAGAATACCGGCCTTGCCGAATTGCGGGCAGAAATATCCACCCTGCTTTGATCCCGGCAGGCACATAAAGCGACAATATGGGGAAGTGACATGAACGACCAAACCCGTTCTGAAGAAGACCAATCGGAAGCCAGCGCCTATCGCATGCTGGCACGTGCCCAGGTGCTTTCCGAGGCTCTTCCCTTTATGCGCCGCTTTAACGGGCAGAAAATAGTCGTCAAATATGGCGGCCATGCCATGGGTGATCCGGAACTGGCGCGTTTGTTTGCCCAGGACATGGTGCTGCTCAAACAGGTCGGCATGAACCCGATTGTTGTGCATGGCGGCGGACCGCAGATCGGTCAGATGCTCAAGCAACTTAATATCCAGTCGGAATTCGTTGATGGCCTGCGTGTCACCGATCAGCAGACCATCGATGTTGTCGAAATGGTTCTGGCCGGCAAGATCAACAAGGAAATCGTATCAAACATCAATGCCGCAGGCGGCGTTGGCGTTGGTCTGTGCGGCAAGGATGCCAACCTGATTACCGCGCGCAAACTGACGCGGACCAAACGCGATCCGGAAAGCAATATCGAAAAGGTCCTTGATCTTGGCTTTGTCGGAGAACCGGTGAAGGTTGATCCGCACGTTCTTGATTGCTTTATCGATACCGACATTATTCCGGTGATCTCGCCGATCGGCGTTGGTGAAGACGGTCAGACCTATAATATCAACGCCGATACGGCTGCCGGTGCGATTGCAAAGGCCGTTGGTGCCAGCCGTCTTTACATGCTGACCGACGTAAAAGGGATCCTTGATCAGAACAAGAACCTTGTACGGGACGCCGACACCGCCCACATCAATGCAATGATTGCGGATGGCACCATTCAGGGCGGAATGATTCCCAAAACCGAAACCTGCATGGATGCCGTTGAAAACGGGGTCGAAGCCGCCGTGATCGTTGATGGTCGCGCACCACATGCAGTTTTGCTGGAACTTTTCACCGAACGCGGTGCAGGCACAATGATCAGAGGTAACTAAAGGTCGATATCAAACCACCACTTTAGGGTAGTTTATTTCGACCTATATCTGGCTCCGAAGGGCAATTAGGAGTATGTTGAGGCAAATCGGTATGCATTAAGCGCATAACGCATTGTCTTTGCGAATGAAAACAAGCCCGGAGCACCCGTTGTGACCACAGCGGAAAACCAGATTTCCCGTCATTGGGATTTTGCGGATGCGACCCTTAAGGCGTTGCGCGAGCGTGGCCTGCGCCCGACACCCGAACTGTATCATGTTTGGTTTGTCTATTTTGCCGAGGAAAACCCAGAAATCCTGCGCGTCATCGATGCTGTGCAGGCGAGCGGGGAACCCTTGGCCGAGGACACGCTTCTTCAGCTGTATTACCGCTATATCTTTGACCGTCAGGCCGCAGACTTCCTGCAGCGCGGGATGGAAGATTTTTCCGAGCTTGTTGAAAACAGCGATGAATGTCTGACAACCGCGCGAAGCGGTTTTCAGGATTATGGTGCGCTGCTGACGCGGTCTCTTGAGACGCTTAAGGATCATCAACAGGTCAGCCCGGTTCTAAGCGAGATCATTGAAAAGACCGAAGAGATGCAACACACGGTCGAAGGCCTGCATCAGCGCCTTGATCAGTATCTTGGCAACGTCGAACGGTTGCAACGCGAACTCGAAGAAACCCGCCAACGATCCTATACCGATGGCCTGACGCGTGTGTCCAACCGGATGTATTTTGAAGAGCAACTCAACCTGCTTGTTGCAGAGCACGACTCGTCAAAACATCCGGAGCCATTCTGTGTGATGATTGTCGACCTTGACCAGTTCAAGGCGATCAATGACCGGTTTGGACACCGCATTGGCGACGAAATCCTTGTCCTGATTGCGTCCATGTTGAAGGCCAATATCAAGGGGCGCGATCTTGTCGCGCGCTATGGCGGCGACGAATTTGCCATTCTGCTGCCGCAGACGCCGCTGGTCGATGCCATGTCACTGGCAAATGATATGAGTAAACGCATTGCCGAACGTGAAATCAAGGCAAAGCAATCGGGTGTCTCGTTCGGTCAGATGACCATATCGATTGGTGTTGCGCAATATGTCGCCAAGGAAGGCGGCGCGAAACTGATCGACCGGGCCGACGGCGCGCTTTACCGGGCCAAAAAAGAAGGCCGTAACCGCAATTTCGCGGCCTAAGCAGCCTTTTCCAACCTTTGATATCAGTGACCGACGATGATTTGCGCGCCCGATGCATGCGTGCCATGAGGGCCGCGGACTTGCATTGAAGCGTTCAAAAGCGTATGTAACCAGCGCCCGGCAAGGATCAATGTCCTTGCCGGGCGTTCCGCACTTGCAGCATCCTTTTTGAATTGCGCTGGCGGAATAATTCCCAAAACCGAACTTTGGATCGCAGAAGTCCGAGCATGAAAGAGCCGCGCGTCGTCACATTTGGTTGTCGCCTTAACACCTATGAATCCGAGGTGATGCGCGACCATGCCAAAAATGCCGGACTTGATGATGCCATCATCATCAATACCTGTGCCGTCACGACCGAGGCAGAACGTCAGGCGCGTCAAAGCATCCGCCGTCTGCGCCGCGAAAACCCGGACGCCAAAATCTTCGTTACCGGCTGTGCTGTTCAGGTCAATCCCGACAAGTTCGCCAATATGGGCGAGATCGACCGAATCTTTGGCAATGACGCCAAGATGAAGGCCGAAACCTTCATGATGCCCGAACATGAACGCGTCGTGGTCAATGACATCATGTCGGTCGAAGAAACTGCAAGCCATCTTGTGTCGGGCTTTGAGGGCCGTGCGCGCGCCTTTGTGCAGGTCCAGAACGGCTGTGACCATCGCTGCACGTTCTGCATCATTCCTTATGGCCGCGGTAATTCACGCAGTGTGCCGATGGGGGAAATCGTTACCCAGGTCCGTGAACTGGTGGCCAATGGTTATGGCGAAGTGGTTCTGACCGGGGTCGATATCACTTCCTATGGCCATGATTTGCCGGGCAAGCCGACGCTGGGGCAGATGTCGCGCCGGTTGCTGGCTCAGGTGCCGGAACTGCCGCGCCTGCGCATTTCATCAATTGACCCGGTCGAGGTGGACGAAGACCTGTTTCGTTTGATCGAAACCGAGCCCCGCCTGATGCCGCATATGCATATCAGTTTGCAGGCAGGGGACGACATGGTGCTTAAGCGCATGAAGCGCCGCCATCTGCGTCAGGACGTTGTCGATTTCTGTAAAAAGGTCCGCGATCTGCGCCCGGATGTGACGTTCGGGGCTGATATCATTGCCGGTTTTCCGACGGAAACTGATGAGATGGCCGAAAATACCCTGCGTCTGGTTAATGAATGCGGCCTGATTTATCTGCATGTCTTCCCGTATTCCTCGCGCCCGGGAACGCCAGCGGCCAAGATGCCGCAAGTGCCCAAGGACCTGCGCAAGGAACGGGCAAGTGCGCTTCGCGAAGCAGGCGAGATACAGCTGAACAAGTTCCTGCAATCGCGCATCGGCATGACCGAGAATGTGTTGGTTGAAAAGGAAAATACCGGCCATACGGAGCATTTTGCTCCCGTTCTGCTGGATCGCGTGATAGAAGCGGGCACGATAGCAAAGGCCAAAGTCACCGGCCTTGAAGATGGAAAACTGATAGCGGAGCTTGCGGGATGAGTGAAGAGGGGAAAAAAAGCTGGTTTAGCCGCCTGAAAGACGGGCTGAAACGGTCCTCCTCAAAACTGACCACCGGCATTTCCGATATCTTTACCAAGCGCCGTCTTGATGATGACGCGCTTGAAGAATTTGAAGACCTTCTGATCACATCCGACCTTGGCGTGACGACCGCCGCGAAACTGAGCGCGGAACTGTCCAAGACCCGGTTTGACAAGGAAGTCGATTCCGCCGAAATCCAGGAATTCATCGCCGAAGAAGTTGCCAAGATCCTTGAACCGGTCGCGCAGCCGCTGGTGATTGATGCCAACAAGAAACCGCATGTGGTGCTGGTGGTTGGTGTGAACGGATCGGGCAAAACCACAACCATCGGCAAGCTTGCCAAGACATACAAGGACCAGGGCCTCAAGGTCATGATGGCAGCCGGCGACACGTTCCGTGCGGCCGCGGTTGAGCAGCTTAAAGTCTGGGGTGAACGCACTGATTGCCCAGTGATTGCGCGTGACACGGGTGCCGATGCCGCAGGCCTTGCCTTTGATGCGATCGAGCAGGCCCAGCGCGAAGGTTATGACCTGTTGCTGATTGATACCGCCGGTCGTCTGCAAAACAAGGCCCATCTGATGGACGAGCTTAAAAAGATCGTCCGCGTGATCAAAAAGCGCGATGAAACGGCACCGCATGACACGCTGCTGGTGCTCGATGCCACCACGGGCCAGAACGCGCATTCACAGGTCGAAACCTTTGGTCAGGCAACCAATGTGTCGGGTCTTATCGTCACCAAGCTTGATGGCACGGCAAAGGGCGGCGTTGTCGTCGCGCTGGCCGAAAAATTCGGCAAGCCGGTGCATGCGATTGGGGTGGGTGAGTCTGCCGAAGATCTGCGCCCGTTCGAGGCCAAATCCTTTGCCAGAAGTCTTGCCGGTCTGGAAGACTAACCAAGAGATACAACATAAAGCCAAAAAAAGACCGCCATTTGGCGGTCTTTTTGTCTCTCACAGATCCTTGGCGATACGATCCAGCGTTTTGGAAAAATCGACCATTTCCGTTGCCAGCCCGTCGAGGGCCCTTGAGACCTCAGTCGGTTGGCTGTCCAATGAGATCGCATGTATTTCCGTTGTCAGGGTGTCCGCACGTGCTTTCAGGCCATTGGCAAGGCGGGTATCGGCATTGCCCAGCAACCAGCCGATGACCTTGTCGCGGAGTTCTTCAAGGTTCTGAAGATCCGGATCGGGGGAGGCGGCATTGATCCCGAAGGGACGCACGCCCAGTTCAAGCTGGCGGGCATGGCTGCGCAAATGGCCTGCCGCGTCATGGCAAAGCGATTTGAGCGCGCTGTTCTGTGCGACAGGGTAGATCGCCTCAAGACGTACGGCGAAATCAATGGTGTCGCGCATGACGTCATTAATCTCGTTCTGCTGGGGCAAGGTTTTGGTATTTGCCTCGCCGTCATTGATGACCTCGTCGACGAAGCTGTTGGGGGCAAAGACCGGCAGAACCGCCGCACGGATGGCAAATTTGGCCGGAAGTTTGCCGATGATTTCGCCGTCCGCCAGAATGGGCGCACCGTCTTCGCCATCGACCTTGATCGTGTCGCACTGAATTGACGTCGCATAGCTGCTGTCATCGACAGAGCCAAACAACAGCTCGGCTGCGATATCAAGGCCGCTGAGCGTATCGACACTGTCGCGAATGGCAAACATGTGCAAAAGACCGTCTTCCGGGCTTTTGGTTTCGCTCGGTCGCAATCCGCCGCCAAAATATCGGCCATTGGTGATGGTGACCTGACGCAGCTTCATGGCTTGTGGTTCTTCTTCGCCGCACGTGATGGTCAGATCAAGCGGATCCATTTCATGCCAGCTTTGCCAGTTGGCAACCGCATAGCTGATGGCCCCCAAGGTGCGCTTAAGGTCGGGATTGATGCGTTTGCGTGCATCGGCCGGCACGCCAATGCTGGCCGCATTGACAAAGCTTTTGTCATTCACGCTGCCGATATCAAGCATTCTGATCTGGCCGTGGATGGATGCGCGCGCCGCATCAATCAGATCGTCGGGCAATGTCAGGGTGCGGGCAAAATCGTTTGCCGTGCCAAGCGGCACCGGGATCAGAACGACCTTTTGCGAAATCACGGTATCAAGGACCGCATTAATGGTGCCATCACCACCGCCGACCGCGACGATATCGCCCGGTGCACAGCTGGTGCTGATCTGTTCCTTGATGACGTCAGGATTATCGCACAGTGTCAGCTCGGTCTTGTAACCGGCATCTTCAAACACATTGCGCAGCGGCTGTGCGCCGTTATCACGCCACTCGTCGGGGAGTTTCGACTTCGTCAGCAGCAAGTGGACCTTGCCAGTCAGATCAGAGCTTTTCATCATGCTGTACCGTTGGTTTGGGGGCACAAAAAAGAACCGGCACCCGAAGGCGCCGGTTCATCATATCATATTGGCATGATTACGAGATCGTTGCACGTAGCATCCATGCTGCTTCTTCGTGAACACCGATCCGCTCGGTCAGCATGTCGGCGGTTTTCACATCGTCAACTTCCTCGGCGGCAGCCACCCCGTCACGGAGCAGGCGGGCCATTTTTTCGTGATCCTCGACCAGTTCCTTGACCATGTCTTCGGTCGAAAGAAGTTTGGTCTGATCCTTGATGGACGAGTTTTCCATCATCTCGCTGAGACCCGTTGGCGCCGTAAAGCCGATGGCGCGGATGCGTTCCGCCATATCGTCAATCGCGGTATTGAGGTCCTCGTAATGCTCCTCGGTCATGTTGTGGAGCGAATAGAAAGCCGGACCCACCACATTCCAGTGAACACCACGAACTTTGGCATACAGTACATGCGACGAGCCAACGATCTTGGTCAGCATTTTCGCCAGTTCGCGACGATCCTTGCGGTCCACGCCAGTCTCGACGGGAACTTCCTTCGCAACGGTCTGCATACTGCTATGTGCCATAACTAAAACTCCTTTTGTTTACAGCGTGCCCGTGAAATCGGATTGCGCATTCTTTATTGCGCTGTACCCCGTTTCGTTTTGTGGGCGCTTGCAGATGAAACGTGCATTCCGCCAGAAGGTTCCAGAAAATAAAATCAACACAATTGGAACATTCTTTCGCGCCATCCGTTGTGAATGGTAAGCAGCGTGCAAGTAATTGTGCTGTGTTTGTTTAATAAGGAGGTTGTGATGTTGAACAAGAATATGCTGATGATCGGTACTGTACTTATGTCTGTTTCTGTAATGGCGCCGGCTTATGCCGGGTCTGACAGCTCGGACACCATGGCGACCGACGATGCAGTGAAGTCCGACGTCAATGAGCTGGGCAACGAAATTTCAGCCCAGTACGAAGAAGCCAAAGACTTTACGTTCGAGCAGAAAGAAGACTTCCTTGCCTGGGTTGATGCCAAATCCAAACAGCTTGGCGAACAGTACGACGAGGTTTCTGCCGAAGTTAAAGATGACAGCGAAGATGCTGTCGAAGAAATGGCTGAGGCCTGGGACAGCGCAAGCGATGAGCTGAGCGATGCCCTGGAAAATGCCAAGGATGCATCTGCGGAGACCTGGGAAGATGTAAAGGCCAATACTGTAAATGCGCTTGAAGATGCGCAGAAGGCCATCTCGGATACTCAGACCGCCGAATAAGACGTCACAACCTGAACTCGGCGGATGACGTCCGAGGTTAGCAGCCCGCCCGGCTTCGGGCGGGCTGCTTTTATTTTGGGGTAGGACCGCCAACAAGGATCAGAATATGTCGGGTGATAATCAAAAAACAGGAATGCGCATAAAAAACGGGTTGGCATATGCCAAGTCCCGCCTCGCCAAACTTGCAGAGGGACGCAAGGGACTTGGGGGGATATCGGTCGCGTCGTTTCTTGAAACGACGATCATCCCGATTCCGATCGAAGTCATCGTTGCCCCGATCATGGCGGCTTCGCGGACGCGCGGGTTTATTGTGGCATCCGTAACACTGGCAGGCAGTGTGCTGGGTGCGGTGGCCTTATATCTTTTGGCGTGGGTTTTGTTTGATGACCTTGCCCAGCCGCTTATTGATCTGGTCGGCGGGCAGCAGGAATTCGAAGATCTGGAAGGCCGATTTGCCGAAGGCGGATTCTGGGTGGTCTTTGCGATCAGTATTACACCAGTCCCGATGCAGCTTGCTGCCCTGGCCGCAGGGGCGACATCCTATCCGATCTGGTTGTTTCTGATTGCGATCACGGCATCGCGCGCGATCCGATATTACGGATTGTGGTTACTGGTTCTGGGATTTGGCGCAGGAATCGCCCGCATTTTCGAGGGTCGCAAACCCGATTTACGGCAAGATGCGACGTGAAATTGGTCCGAAAACACGCCCAAATGAAAAGGCCCGGCAGTTCGCCGGGTCTTTTTTTTGGAAAAATCGAATTTTTTATTCCGTCTCGATGCGGAAATCAGTGGTGCTTTTACCCTCGGTATCGGGGTCATCGACGTCTTCTGCGACGAGGCCACGACGAATCAGCTCGCGGATTGCGGCAGCTCGGGTCGGCATCCGATGGTCAAACCGCCAGTCATCGATGAATTTCAGTTCTTCATCATCGAGCATGATCTGGAGCTTTTCTGTTCTCTTCGACGTAGGCACGTGGGGTTTCCTGTAAATTTCAGAGGTTCTTAAAGCCGTCCGAAGCCGTTGAAAATCAAAGCGTTCCAAAATTTTGGAGTAACTTACGTTACCGCTGTTTTCTCCGTAATACAACCATCTTGCTGAATTGGCGTAAGTGAGAATACGGACGTAAATGACGTAAAGTGATTATAGTGCGTTATTTGCGTAAATTGAATGGGTGGAATAATAAGAGTAAAATAAGTTTGTTAATGTTGCGATGTATATTATGTGAAGTACTTGTGTTGAATAAGTAGAGCATACGATTTTACTATCAATTATATTTAGCCCTGTTATGGTCAGTGCATCCGAACAAGGAGGTTGTGATGTCTGAACAAGTGATGAATGAAATCGAAAACCATGTGCCTGCACTGCGCCGTCATGCATATCGTCTGACCGGCAGCAACGACATGGCTCAGGATCTGGTCCAGGACACGCTGTTGAAAGCCATCAGCAAAAAGGACCAGTTCGAAGAAGGCACCAGCCTTAAGGCTTGGTTGCACCGTATTCTGTTCAACACGTTCATTTCCGGAAAACGTCGTGAAAAAACGCGTGGTCCGCAGGTCGACTGGGATGATCTTGGCGACGTCTATGGCCATGGCAGCAATCAGATGGCGCGTTTGCAGCTTCGTGATGCTGACCGTGTGCTTGAAGGCCTTCCGGCCCAGGAGCGCGAAGCGATCATGCTGACCGCTGTTGATGATGTGTCCTATCAGGACGCTGCAGATCAGATGTGTGTCGAGATCGGTACGGTCAAATCCCGTGTTGGTCGTGCACGCCGCAAGCTGCGCGCATCGGTTGGTCGAATCGAAGCCCGTGAACACGCATCACGTTATGTCTCGGAGGCCGCATGATATGAGTCTGGTTCTTGCGATATATGGCAAAGATCACATTCTTGGCTATGTACGCGGGACGCTTGAAGACGACGAAGAAAAACAGGACATCGAAAGTCTGGTCGAGAGTGACCCGCGCGCTGCCAAGATTGTTAATAAGCTTGAAGTCACCGAAGTTGGTGACCGATGGGCAACCGACAATTCTGCGCGAAGACGACTCGAAAAGTTACAGCACATCGCCGAGGAGGCAGATGTCCTGGCATAGCGCGAAACCGCAAAATGCCACTTGTGAACAAATAGAATTGACATAAATGACCGCTGGTCATATAAGTACAGTACATCAGGGTTGATCGTCTTTTCCCTCAACGTCTAAGGCCCTTCCCTGAAATTGCCGAAACCGTCCCCCGGTTTCGGCATTTTTTTTGCCCTGTTTTCAAAATACCGGTCGTTTCGCGCCGCCAGCTTTGCGTGCAGACCTTGCGGGTTATGACGGTCTCCTCAAAACTGTCATTTGGAATTTTTGAGAATAGACCCGACATATATTTCATAAGTTTCTGAAAATGCCGGGAAAGGTCCGAATTATAAACTTTCCGATATCCACAAATCAGCGGTTTTGACGTCTGGATTGAAAGTGATGGCAAAGTTTTCGGTTGTCAGAAGCCGGGCGAGCGGTGATAAATCTCTCGCTCCAAGGGGTTTTGTCATTGATCCGTCGCTGTTTTATGCTTCGTGATCTGGCAAAAGACCCAAACAACAATAACAAAAAGGAGCAACCAATATGGTTTCAGAAGTCCATGGATCGGTACGCGATCTGTTTGAATTCACGGACGCCGACCGGGCACTTGCGCGCATCAAGGATATTTATGCGACCGGTGCCAACGCCGTCCAAGAGGCGTTTAACCGTTTCGGTCAAGGCCAACAATCTTCTCCGATACGTGCATATTATCCGTATCTCGGCATCGAAGTGCCGCCGGAAAAGCTGCATGTCGAAAGCACCCTGTCATTTGGCGCACCGCGCGATCCGGGTGTTTATGGAACGACCCTGACCCGGCCCGACCTGTTTGAAGAATATTACCGCGAGCAGATCGAACTTCTGCTCAAAAACCATGACGTTCCGGTCGTGGTGGGGGTTTCGGACCGTCCGATCCCCGTGCCGTTTCTGGTTGAAACGGCGACTGATAGTATCGGTCCGAATGATATCCGCCCGATGCAGCTGATTTTTGATATGCCCGATCTGGCGCGTACCGATGATGATATCGCCAATGGTGTTCATTACGGTGCGAACGCGACCCCGGGGCCAAAGCCATTGTCGCTGTTTTCCGGTGAACGTGTGGATTATTCGCTGGCACGCCTGCGCCACTACACGGCAACAGCCCCCGAACATTTCCAAAAGTTCGTTCTGTTCACCAACTATCAGCGCTATGTCGATGAATTCATCGAGTTCGCCAAGGCACAGCTTGATGACCCGAAAAGCCCCTATGTCGCGTTTGTCGAACCGGGGCCGAAAGTCAGTGTGCGCAAAAACGCGCCCAAGGGCTGGGTTGAAAGCGGTGAGGCGGTCAAGCAACTGCCGCAGATGCCATCCTATCACCTGATCCGCGAAGATGGTCTTGGGGTTACGCTGGTCAATATCGGTGTGGGGCCGTCGAACGCCAAAACGGCAACCGACCATATTGCCGTTCTGCGACCGCATTGCTGGTTGATGCTGGGGCACTGTGCCGGATTGCGGCGTAGCCAGCTGCTTGGCGATTATGTTTTGGCACATGGCTATGTGCGTGACGATCACGTGCTTGATTCGGACCTGCCACTGTGGATTCCGGTGCCGCCAATTGCCGAGGTGCAGGTCGCCCTGGCAGACTCGGTCACCAAAATCACAGGTCTTAAGGGCCGTGAAATGAAGGCCCGCATGCGCACCGGGACGGTGGCAACCACCGATAACCGGAACTGGGAACTGCGTTATAGTGAACTGTTTGTTCGCCTCAACCAGTCACGCGCGATCGCGGTCGATATGGAAAGTGCCACCATTGCCGCCAACGGTTTCCGGTTCCGGGTACCGTATGGCACGCTTTTGTGTGTGTCCGACAAACCGGTCCACGGCGAATTGAAGCTGCCCGGTATGGCGAACAATTTCTATCGCCAGCGTATAGGTCAGCATTTGCAGGTGGGTCTGGATACGATTGATACGCTCCGTCAGGACGTCAATCAGCTCCATTCCCGCAAATTGCGTTCCCTGGATGAACCAGCCTTCCGCTAAGGCGTGAATGATCAAACCAAAACCCCGCCTGCGGTAGATCGCCACAGGCGGGGTTTTGTTATGGAATTGTGACGAATGGCTGTGGTCCCGATTTTGGCTTTGCCGCCTTTCGATGATTGCGTATGGTCAGGCAAAATCAGGGGTAGGGCAGGAAAATCACATGCCAAATGCAACGCCACAAAACAAAACCACAAAAAGTTCCACAGATAACCCGGCTCCTTCATTGCCGATTGGCGGTGTTGGTCTTTGGCAAATCTTCCTGATCTTTCTGCGTCTTGGCTTGACCAGTTTTGGTGGTCCTGTTGCGCATATCGGCTATTTCCGTGAAGAGTTCGTTGCGCGCCGCAAGTGGCTGAGTGACGCGCGCTACGCCGATCTGGTGGCACTTTGCCAGTTCGTGCCGGGGCCTGCCAGTTCGCAGGTCGGTATGGGCATTGGCATGGCGCTTGGTGGTTTGCGTGGATCACTGATTGCCTGGCTTGGATTTACCATGCCATCCGCGATTGTATTGGCCGCCCTTGGTATGGCGTTTGTCGGATTTGATCTTGGCACGGTCGAGGGGATCATTCGCGGCCTTAAACTGGTGGCGGTCGGGGTTGTCCTTCATGCCCTGCTTGGCATGGCGCGTAGCCTGTGTCCCGATGTTCCGCGTGCCATTCTTGCCGTGCTGGCCGCGGCTATCATGATTGCCAGTGAGACGGTGTTAGCACAGTTTGGCGTCATTCTTGGCGGGATGCTGGCGGGCTTTTTGCTGCTTCGCGACAAGGTGGGCGCGGATGCCGATCCCGGCTCTGTGCCGCGCTCGGCCAAGGGGGCTGTTGCGGCCCTTTGCGCATTCTTTGCTCTGCTTGTTCTGTTGCCCATTTTGGCAAAGCTCGATCCCACCGGACTTTTTGCCGTGATTGACGGCTTTTATCGCAGTGGTGCCCTGGTGTTTGGTGGCGGGCATGTGGTTTTGCCCCTGCTGCAAAATGCTGTGGTGACACCGGGCTGGGTTGATGCCGAGACGTTCCTTGCGGGATATGGCGCAACCCAGGCCGTACCCGGTCCGATCTTTACCTTTGCCGCCTATTTGGGGGCAGCCCTGCATACCGGGTCTGGTGGTACGGGAATTTGGGTCAGTGGCATCACATCCGTTGTGACATTGATCGCGATTTTCCTGCCGGCATGGTTATTGGTGGTGGGGCTTCTGCCGTTCTGGGATCGTGTGCGGCATATCCCATCCATGCGGGCCGGGCTGATGGGGGTGAATGCGGCCGTGGTCGGCCTTTTGGCGGCGGTTTTGTATGATCCGATCTGGACCGGTGCCAATCTTGATATCTTTGATATCGGGTGCGTGATTTTGGTTTTCGCAATCCTGCAATGGCGGATTGCCCCGGTCTGGGCCGTTGTCGGTGCTGGTGCTGTGGTTGGGTATCTGACGGGTCTTTTGTGATTACACCAACTGTTGCAATCAGCCGTCATTTGC
Source organism: Thalassospira sp. UBA4513 (assembly GCF_002388495.1). Lineage (NCBI taxonomy): Bacteria > Pseudomonadati > Pseudomonadota > Alphaproteobacteria > Rhodospirillales > Thalassospiraceae > Thalassospira > Thalassospira sp. UBA4513. Next base: position 126,600 of record NZ_DGMR01000019.1, on the reverse strand, counting down.
CCCTGTCGTTGTGGCGTCCGATCCGATCGGCGCATCCGCCGGGGCATCTGAAGTCGCCGGGAAAATGGCACTCAGGTCGGCAATGAACTGACGCAGCTTGAATGCGCCGGAATTGCGGGTGACGCCGAAACGTGCCACCACGAGGTTTCTGGACGGAATGACAGTAAGCGACTGGCCATCATGACCAAGCGCGAAATAGGCGTCCTCGGGGATGTGCGGCACGTCATTACGGGGGGTGCCATCCTCGTTCCGGCTGCCGGGCAGGTCAATCCACCAATGTGCGCCATAAAGACCATACGGGTCTTCTGCGGCGGGGCTGGTGGAATATCCGACCCATCCTTCGGGCAGCAGGCGCTCCCCCTCCCACACGCCATCTTGCAGGAACAACTGGCCGATCTTGGCCCAGTCGCGTGCGGATGCATGCATGAAGCTTGAGGCGATAAAATAGCCTTCCGGGTCGGTTTCGATCACCGCACTGCTCATGCCAAGCGGACGGAACAGAAGTTCTGTCGGTCGGCTGAGATAGGTCGAACGTGACCCGCTCAGATTACGGATGGCTGCTGACAGGATGTTACTTGCCCCGGAATTATAGGCGAAATCACTGCCCGGCGTGTTTTCCAGCGGCATGGATACCGCATAACCCGCCGCCGCAGGTTCGATAAACAGCATCTGCACCACGTCTGATAGCGGATTGGCGTAGCTTTCATCGAACTCAAGGCCGCTTCGCATGCGAAGCAGATCATCGTAATTGATGGTTGCGCGAGGGTCGTTTGGCTCTGCCTGCCATTCGTTGATTAGAACCGGGTCCTGGATGTCTGGCATCATGCCTTCGAACTGCATGCGACCGAGGATGACGTTGAAAACGCTTTTGGTCATCGACCAGCCGGGCAGTGGCGTGTCGGCTGTAATGCCCGCGGCATAGCGTTCCGCGACAACCTTGCCATCATGCAAGATCACCACCGCACGTGTCCGCCGTTCCGGATGCAGGCCCGGCTCATCCATGACGTCAAACAGGATGTTGTTAAGCGCCCGTCGGTCAACATTGGCGGGTGGCGGTGTCGTCAGAAGCGGGCGCGGTGCGACCGGCCGCATCACCGGGGTCGAATTGCGCAACTGGGCGACATGATCCAGATCGTCTGCCAGCGTGCAGCCAAGGTTGGGGCGATAAACGGCAAACCGTTTGCGGAACCCGAAGGCATGCGCACTGACAGTCTGGTTGCGCAGATCCACATTGGTGGTGATCAGGGATAAAAGGGCATTGTTGTCGGCGAGAACATCAACATCGCGCGCCCGTGTGGAGGTCAGGCCATCGACAAAAATGGCGGAGCACATGATCTTGGCGCTATAGGCAGCCCCCACCGGGGCCAGCCAGATGAAGAAGACAGCAAGAACGGAAATGCCGATCAATACCAGTCCGATAAAGATGGCTTTGATCAAATGCATTCCACTTCCCTGAATCTTTTTGATTTGTGTGGGAGGGAAGGGTCGCCTGCTTCGCCGGACAGGTCAAGCCATCGTATCGTATAGTTCTAAGATGAATTTTGTCTAATAGGGGCTGTCACGCCCGGTTTTCGTAATATAATCAGGAAGCCTGCAAAGTAAAAACCACCCAGAACCACAGCCGCCCCGGCCCAGCCATTTTGATCGATCATCGCCCCGGCAAATGGGGGAACAATCACGACAAAAATCTCGGCGAACTGGGCCAGCATGCCCTGCAAGGCGGGCATGGAAAGGCCGTCCTTTGCGATCCTTGGCAAAAGTGCAAAGCAGGTTCCGGCGACCATGCCCTGACAGACATTAAAAATAATCAGCGCGGTGACGCTAAGCGGTAGAGAGGTGCTGACATAGAGGGTCGAAATGGCAGTCGCCATCATCGGCAAAAATATAATCAGAATGGTTCGGCCAGCTACATCACGGCCCAGAACAGTCCCGGCGGCGACACTGCCGACAATATTGCCGGCAATTGCGGTTGTGCCGATGATCCCGGCCGACAGCGTAATGCCAATATCAAGGTTGTCTGCCAGCATGGCCGGCATGAACGCCAAAGCGGCTGATGTCGCACCCGCAAACGCGCCAAAGGTCAGCGCCACCTGAAGGGCGGAACGGGATTTCAAAACACCGACCACCCCGACAACAAGTGATCGCCGCGCCGTTGCGATTTCGGGTTTTTCCATCAGGGCAAGAAGCGGTAGCAAAACCAGAACCGGCAGGGTGCAAACCCCAACAGCGATCCGCCAGTCCATCCATGTCACCGCAGCCGCACTGACCCAGTTGCCAAGGGCAATGCCAACCGGGATAAAGGTGCCCCAGATGCTCATGGCCATGGCGACAAGCTTGGGGTTTGTGAAGGCCGCCATCCAGCTTGGCGCACCGACAACAATCAGAAGATAGCCAACACTGGTGACAATCCGACCAACATATAAAAGGCTGCTCACGCTTGCGGTGGCAAAAATCAGCGCGCCCGCAATCATCATCATACAGCCAAGGACGAGTGACCTCCGCAGCCCGGCTCGTGCCGCCCATACCCCGGCGGGTATGGCACAAAGCGCGCCTGCTGCGGTGATCAGGGAGGCTACCAGTCCGAACTCCGCCTGACTAAGCCCGAAGCTTGCGCGCAAGTCAGGCGCGATCGGGCCAATCAGACCGACCTGCATCGAGGCGGTCAATCCAAGTCCATAAAGAATGATAACGGCGGTGATGGGTGGCATGGATCAGTTCCGGGCAGGACGGTGCACTTGAAGGGACTGATTACCGATATTCTGAGAAGAATGCCACGTATGAAATATGCGCCGGTAAAATATGCGTCGCTGATCCGTATCAGATGTGAACCGGCTTTTGATCAAACCCGGTGGTCAGGCGCACTGCCGTGCCATCAGACAGGAAAAACCGTTCCCAAAGGATATAGGTATCGACAATCCGCAGCGGTGCGCCCTCCCGGCGGGAGTTTTCAAAGGTCAGGTGATCGGTCTGATCCTCGTGCCAGCCAAGGTCATGCAGGCTTTTTTCTGCTGATGCGATTTCCGGGGTAGCAAAGCACCACAACGAGGTGCCAAGCAGCGGCGTGCTGTCACGTTGCCACTCGTTTTCACGCGGGCGCGACAAACAAAGAAGACGGTGCGATCTGTCTTCGATCAGGTGGACACGCTGTGATGACTGCATCACCAGCCGTTTGATCGCCTGATCAAGGCGGAAATTGCGTTTGCGCGTCATCATTTGATGGATCAGGCCATATTGCAGCGGGGCCGGGCTTTGCGCGCCGCTTTCCCACCGTGAAACGGTTGCCTGTGTTACGCCCAGAATATCGGCCAGACGCGATTGTTTGATATCGCTTGCGCGCCGCCACTGGCGCAAAAGGCGACCAAAATCCTTGTCTGGTGAACTATTGGACAGGCGTTTCATGACGATCAACCGGTAGTGCTGGTAGGCAAATCTATCACAGAATTCGGTGTCGGGCAGCTTTGCCGCAATCAGGCGATAAAACGCCCGATATCAATCTGGCAGCGGCCATATTTGCGACTGTCGCACAGATAAAAATCTTCAAGTGCGATTTCCGGATCGCGCGGATCGCGTTCGGCAACAATCAGGGTGTTATCGTCAATCCACCCGGCCTGGGCCAGGGCCGTGATGCTGGGATCGATCAGGTCTTTGCCATAGGGCGGATCGAGAAACACCATGCTGGCGGGCGTGCTGGCGCGCGGTGGCTTGGTGGCATCCGCGCGTCGTGCACTTGCCTGATCGGCAATGCGAAGGGTGTCGATGTTTTGTTCGATGATCGCAATCGCCTTGCGGTCATTGTCAAAGAACACTGCGCGTTCCGCCCCGCGTGAAATGGCTTCAAGGCCAAGCGCACCCGATCCGGCAAAGGCATCAAGGATCACGCCATCATATAGCGGGTTGAAGTCATCCTCATACCAGCGCGATGCGTGTGACAGGATGCTAAACAGGGCTTCGCGCACCCGATCAAGGGTCGGGCGCGTATCGCGCCCTTCCGGTGCGGTCAGAAGCCTGCCACGATGGGTGCCACTGACAATCCGCATTCAGCTTAGTCCTTCTTGCCGCGCGGACGGTTGCCGGACGGCTTGCGGCCGGGCGCACTATGTGTGGTATCGCCGAAACGCCCAGCAGGTTTTCCCGACGGTTTGCCGGTTGGCTTTCCACGACCGCGCCCTTCGATGAAGCCCGGCTTACCTTCGCGGCCGCCAGTGCCCCGTCCGCCATCACGACCACTGTCGCGGCCGCCATCACGCCCACCGGCAGCTTTGCCTTCGGCGCTGTAACGGCCACGGCCCTTGTTGGTCGGGCGCGATGATCCGCGTTCTTCGCGCATATCGCGTTCCTGGCGATCCCCGCCAGAAGCCGGTTTGCCACGGCCACCGGCACGCGGGGCAGCCCCGATGCGCGGGCCTTTCCGTGCAGCACCACCAGACGGACGTTCGCGGGTTTCACGCTGTTGGTCGGCCTCGGCATTCTGGGCTGCGGCGTTCGCGCCACCTTGCGGGCGTTTGCGCTGGGCTGGTTGGCCGAATACGGTGCGCGGGGCTTTCGGGCGCGACGTGCCGCCACGGGCAACCGATTTCTTTTCGGAAACCTTGGAATAGTCGCCCTTGAAGAACGCAGCGAGCTGTTCTTTCATCACCTTGCCGGTGATTTCTTCGCACTCGCCCGGCGCCAGATTGCCCAACTGGAACGGGCCATAGGACACGCGCATCAGGCGCGTGACGGGCCAGCCAAGATGTTCCATGACACGACGAATTTCACGGTTCTTGCCTTCGCGGAGCGTCACTGTCATCCAGGCATTGGTGCCTTTCTGAACATCGACCTCGGCCTGGATGGAGCCGTAATTGATGCCGTCGACCGTAACACCGTCTTCAAGCTGTTTAAGCTTGGCTTCGTCGATCTGACCATGCACGCGCACGCGATAGCGGCGCGCCCAGCCGGTGGCAGGCAGTTCCAGATAACGGGCAAGCTCGCCATCGTTGGTCAGCAACAGCAACCCTTCGGAGTTAAGGTCAAGTCGCCCGACCGAAATCACGCGCGGAACGTAACTTGGCAGATGTTCAAATACCGTGTCGCGTCCCTGTTCATCGCGGTGGCTGGTGACCAGACCGCGCTTTTTAAACAGGCGCCAAAGACGCGGCTTTTCCTTTTCGGGCAGCGGCTTGCCATCAACGATGATTTCATCTTCGTCGGTTACGGTGACGGCCGGGGTATCAAGCTTCTTGCCGTTCAGGCGGACAAGCCCCTCGGCAATCATGCGTTCGGCATCACGCCTGGAACAAACTCCAGATCGCGCAATGCGCTTGGCAATGCGTTCGGGCTTGTTGTCATCCGGGGTGGTGTTCTTGTCGCTCATTTGCGGGCCTCGGAAATCAGGGCGTCGAAAATCTTCGCATCGCCCGAACTGATATGGAATTCGGGATGCCACTGGACCCCGAGACAATAACGATATTTCGGATGCTCAATCCCCTCGATCACGCCATCAGGCGCGTAGGAATTGATGATCACATCCGGGCCAACCCCCGCCACCGCCTGATGGTGGGCGGAATTGACCGAAAGACTTTTCACATCGCCAACGATCTTCGCCAGAAGCGTATCGGGTTCGACCGTGACATTATGGCCGGGCTCGTTGCGCGGGTTCGGCTGTTCGTGGGGCAGGCAGTTTTCAACCGTGTCCGGGATATGCTGGATCAGCGACCCGCCCAGAATAACGTTCAAAAGCTGCTGACCACCGCAAATGCCAAGAACCGGCATGTCGCGCTCAAGCGCGCCTTCGGCCATCGCCCATTCAAATTTGGTGCGCCGATCCTTGGTGACAACCGTGTCGTGCTTTTCCGTCGCACCAAACAGGCTCGGATCCACGTCAAACGCGCCACCGGTCACGACCAGCCCGTCAATCAGATCAAGCAGATCGGGAACCAGTTCCACTTCGTGGGGCAAAGGCATCGGAATGCCGCCTGCCTCGGTCACCGCACCGGCATAGTTTTCACGCAGCGCATACCACGGGAATTTGGAATAGCCCCCCGGTTCTTCGGAATCGAGTGTGATACCAATGATCGGCTTGCGCGTGGTCATGATCGAAATAGCCTTGATGCTGGTGACAGGTTCGCGAATAAAGTCACGCGGAAACTACCTGTGTAACCCTTTAAGGGCAACGGCAATTCACGCGGATGGTCCATGCGTTTCTGCGGGCCCTCGCCAGTAAAGCTTCACCAGCAACCCGCCAGATCATCGCTTGACCGATTATCTGCATGGTAGCACTCTGGATCCTAACGCCCTAAAATGAAGTAAAAACAAGATCAGCCATGACAAACGACCTGATTTGTCAGATGGCCCAAGTGGGATGGAAAGATCATGAGTGCAGACAGCTACATGGATATGGCACTTGAAGAAGCCCGTGCTGCCGCGCGCCGGGGCGAAGTGCCCGTCGGTGCCGTTCTTGTCGATGCTGATAGCGGCGAGGTTTTGGCACGCGCCGGAAACCTGACCGAGGAAATGAACGACCCAACAGCACACGCCGAAATCCTCGTCATCCGGGCCGCTGCCGGGGCCAAGGGCGAACCAAGACTTCCCAATTGCGATCTTTACGTCACGCTTGAACCTTGCCCGATGTGCGCGACCGCCATTTCATTTGCCCGTCTGCGCCGGGTTTATTTCGGGGCTTATGATCCGAAGGGTGGTGGCGTTGATCACGGCCCGCGCGTGTTTGAAAGCACAAGCTGCCATCACCGTCCGGAAGTCTATGGTGGCATTGGCGAGGTCGAGGCTACTAAGCTTTTGAAGGATTTCTTTGGCAGCTTGCGCTAGGGATTTGATTGTTCGGTTGGTCAGCGTCGGAACTTAGTTTTCCGGCACTTCACGGAACATCACCATGCCACCGTGATACAGGACATCATTTTCGAAATAGCCATCGGCGGTAAAACCGGTGTCATCCTGATAGGTGATGTAGTTCCCCGAAACCTGATAGTCGCCCTGATAGGCTGACTTTCGTTCGCCACGGGCCTCGTCATAGCGGCCATCGGCACGCAGTTCCTGGCGGATATGACCATCTTTGGTCACCCACATGCCGACATACGGGTGCGGGGCGATTTCAGCGCTTTTGTTCATACCGGCCTCCTGTTGGGGCCATGCTGGTGATGCGAACACCACCAGCACGGAAAGAAAATACAAGGATTGCAGAATGATTTTCATCAGAACGCCGATGCTGTCGGACGGACGATGACTTCGTTGATGTCGACATCTGCTGGCTGATCAAGAGCATAAAGAACCGCCCGCGCAATGGCATCCGGGCTGAGGGCGATCTGGCGGAACTGGGTCAGGAGCTCCTTACTGTTTGGATCGGAAATATCGTGGCCCAGTTCGGTCTCGACCACGCCCGGCGAGATGGTGGTGACACGGACATTGCTGCTTTCCTGACGCAGGCCTTCGGAAATCGCCCAGACCGCATATTTGGTTCCGCAATAGACAGCAGCGCTTGAATAGACGTTGTGTGCTGCAATGGACGCGGTGTTGATGACATGGCCGCCGCCCTGTTGTTCAAACAGCGGCAGAACCGCAGCAATACCGTTCAGAACACCGCGAATATTGACGTTGATCATGTTGTCCCATTCGTCGGTTTTCAGTGCCGACATCGGGGCAAGCGGCATCACGCCGGCATTGTTGAAAATCGCATCCACACGGCCATAAAGGTTGTTTGCGTTGTAAACCAGTGCCTCGACGCTATCGGCATTGGTGACATCCACCGAACGGGCCATGGCACGGCCGCCGGCAGCTTCGATTTCGGTGGCAATCTCATCAAGGCGTTCTGTGCGGCGTGCGCCAAGAACCACATTCGCCCCGCGGGATGCAAGAAGGCGGGCGGTGGCTTCGCCAATGCCGCTGCTGGCTCCGGTGATGATAACGGTCTTGTTTTCGACATGGTTGATCGGGTTCGACATGACATGCTCCTTGGGTTGGTGTGTCGGTGTTTGTTCGTGGCGCTTACTCTGTCGATAAATCCCCGATTGATGAATACACAGAACTCGAATTGGATTGCCTAATCCTCCAAATCGAAGATTGAGTGCTTTGTCCGTGTGTGGGCGCGTGTATAGTGGTCCTGAGGAAAACAAAGGGTTTTACGATGGATAGCTATCAGAAGCTGTGTAGCCTGATTGACAAATACTGCGAGGCGGATGGCGCTGTGCGCACGGCCGTTGAACCGGTCTGGATGTTCCGATCAACCGGTCCGACCCTTAAGGTGCCAACGATCTACAAGCCTTGCCTGTGTCTGATTATCTCAGGTGCGAAGGAAGTCACGCTGGGGGATGAGCTTTATCGCTATGAGCCCGGTCAACTGCTGGCGGCATCGGTCGATTTGCCACTTGTTGGTCATGTGACCCTGGCGGCCGAGGATGCGCCGTATCGCAGCCTGTCACTTGATCTCGATGCGAAGATCCTTGGCGAACTTGTTGCCAATATGGATATCAAGATGGGCGCAGACGGCGAAAGCACACGCGGGCTTTTTGTCGAAAAGACAACCGAAAGCCTGACCGATGCCGTCTTGCGGGTGGTTGAGCTGCTTGATCGTCCCGATGATGTGCCGGTGATGTTGCCGCTTTTGATGCGCGAAGTGCATTACCGCTTGTTATGTACCGCCAAGGGGGCGGCGATTGCGGGGCTTGCCATCGGCGGCAGCAACATGCAGCGCATCTCGGCCGCCCTTCAACTGATCAAGGATAATTTCGACAAGCCGCTTAAGGTGGAAGACTTGGCAAATCGCGCCAATATGAGCCCGTCTTCCTTCCATCATCACTTCAAGCAGGTGACAGCCATGAGCCCGCTTCAGTACCAAAAGCGGCTCCGCCTGACCACGGCGCGTCAGATCATGCTGGCCGAAATGAAGGATGCCGCATCGGCGGCCTATGCGGTCGGGTATGAAAGCGCGTCACAGTTCAGTCGCGAATATGCCCGCATGTTTGGTGCACCGCCAATCCGCGATGTCATGTCGATCCTTGGGCAGGGCGGGGCCAGCCAGTCTGCTGACATGGCCCCGCATTAACCCTAACCCTGTTGCTGGTTGCCAACGGCCGGCAGGTGCTGGAACATCCAGGTTTCACTGAGCGGTTCATCACCGCGTTTCAGATACATGCGCAGGTCAACCGGGTCTGTGCCCGCGGCCTTAAGGTCAAAGGCCGCCCGCCAGATGCGGGTATCCATGATCGGTTCGATCTTGGTGCGCACAATCTCCCCGCGCGAGGATGTCACAACCACTTCGGGGAATTCGCCGTAGGCAAGCGTTCCCAGAACCTCACCCTCGAACTCGACCGAAAACTTGATTTCGTCCTTGGGCCGGTTGGTGCCGGGTTCGCCACCGCGGCCCATGCGGGTTGCGGTTGCGCGTGCCAGTTCCTTGACCGGGAACGGGTTATGGGCCTGCCAGTAAAGCCGGTATTTGAATTGATAAGAATTGCCCGCCTTGGCTTCGCCATTCGGCACCCAGAAGGCGGCAATGTTATCGTGGATTTCATCGTCGGTCGGGATTTCGATCAACTGAACCGCACCGTCATTCCACTCCCCCTGCGGTTCGACCCACAGGCTGGGACGGCGGTGATAGCGCACACCATCCAGATAGTTTTTCACATCGCGATCACGCTGCATCAGACCGAAACCACGCGGGTTATTGTCACCAAAGGCCGATGCGCGGATGGTTTCCGGGTTATTGAGCTGTCGCCAGATGCGTTCACCGCCGCCAGTCCAAAGCTCCAGCCCGTCGCTGTCATGTACTTCCGGACGCCAGTCAAAGCGGAACGATTTGTTCTGTTCTGAATACCAGAACATGCTGGTCAGCGGTGCGATGCCAAGCCGTTCGATGTCTCTGCGCAAGAACAGATGTTTTTCGACATCCATCGTGACGCCTTCGCCGCGATAAAGCAGGAATTTATAAGCACCGGTGATGCTGGGGCCATCCAGCAGGGCATAGACTGTCACCGGGTCTTCGGGGTTTTTGGCCGGTTCGATAAAGAATTGACGGAAATCTGGGAATTCTTCGGGAACCGAGGTCGCGGTATTGACCGCAATGCCGCGTGCCGACAGTCCATACTGGCCTTCATCGCCAATCGCGCGGAAGTACGATGCGCCAAGAAACGCTGCCCAGTCCTGGGTTTTCCAGTCATCGCGCGCCTGATTTTCATGCAGGCGGAAACCGGCAAAGCCGCTATTGGCGGGCAACTGGCGGGCAATGCTGTCTTCGGGCATGTCAAAGTAATCGGGCTTATAGATCACTTCGCGTGCCTGACCGTTTTCCAGAAGGTACATATGCACCGGTTTGGCGAAATACATACCCAGATGGAAGAAGGTCAGCGGATAGGTGCCCGACCCGTCGGAGAACGGCGAATGGTCGCGTTTGTAATGCAGCTTGCCATGGGTGTCGTAATCGATCTTGCCGACAATTTCCGGGTTTGGCGCAACGGGCGGCTCATAGGCCGATGTGGCTATGGATTTGGCGCGTGCAATCAGATCGGCAAAATCAAACGGTTGTGCCGAACCCAGATCAAGGCCGTCGACATCTGCCAAAGCATGCTGATAGATCGACATTCCCGGCAGGATAAGACCGGCTGCCGCGATGGATTTCAAAAAGCGTCTGCGTTCAACAGAAGTCGTCATGTTCATCACATTCCTGTGGTTTGAGGTGTCGGGAAAGCATACCCGGCAGTGTGGAGGTAATCGGGATGAAACATGGCAAATTCAAGGTCGTATCAATTGCTTTTTATGCATGGAGCCTTGGCGTTAATGCCGCTGGTGGTCTGCCAATTTCCTTGACCGTGTTTTTGGTTTAATCTAACCGTGACGTGTCGGTATCCGAATATCGGATAAAGGGAATTCGATGTGGGCCGAATATTGGCTCATTAACCGAAGCTGCCCCCGCAACTGTAGGCGGCGAGCATTTTTCTGACCAATGCCACTGGGATCAACCCGGGAAGGCCAGGGAAAATGCGTTGACCCGTAAGCCAGGAGACCTGCCGACACGAAGACGACGGACCGGGCGGGGTGCCCCGGAGAATGTCGGTACGTGTCTTGGCCCAATAGTTTAGCCCAGGTTCTCTAAGCTTTAAGGCCGACATCTTCCGTCATCTCCTGACACTTTTGCCAGTCCATTGACAGCAGTAAAAGTGATGTTATGTTATAACATAACATTTGACGATGTGTTGAAACTGGATCATCCAAAACGGTCCCGGATCAGCGCATCAGCAAGAGGGAACTAAAAGTGATTAATCACGATAAACGTGTACTGGCGGTCGGGGTGTTTGCCGCTGGTCTTATTTCATCTGTTTCATTTGCGTCCGCAACCGAATATCCGCTCAGTATCGAGAACTGCGGGACTGTGTTGCAATTTGATGTGGTCCCCGATCGCGTGGTGTCGCTGGGCCAAAGCACGACTGAAATTCTTTATTCGCTGGGCCTGGCCGATAAGGTCAAGGGTACGGGGGTCTGGTTTGGCCCGGTGATGGATGAATTCAAGGATGTGAATGCATCTGTGCCGCGTCTGGCCGACAATGATCCGGGGTTCGAAACCGTTGTCGCGCAAAAGCCGCAACTGGTTGCCACCCAGTATCAGTGGCATGTCGGGCCCAAGGGCACCGTCGGCACCACCGAACAGTTCAACGAATTGTCCATTCCGGTCTACACCGCACCCGCTGATTGTGTGGGCAAGGACAATGCCGGTGGCGGTGACGGGGTGCGCCACGAAGGCTTCACCATGGATCTGATTTATCGCGAGATTTCCGATCTGGCGCAGATTTTTGATGTCGAAGATCGCGGCGACGCGCTGATTACCAGCCTGAAGGAACGTCAGGCGAACTCATTGGAACGTGTGACGGCAAGCGGCCATGACAACGTTTCCGCCGTCTTCTGGTTTTCCAGCCCGGAAATCAACAGTGATCCCTATGTGGCCGGCAAGAACGGTGCGGCGGGCTATATCGCCGGTAAACTCGGTGTTCGCAACATCATCGACAGCAATGAAGAATGGCCGACGGTTGGCTGGGAAACCATTGCGCGTGCCAATCCTGATATCATCGTGATTGGCAAGATGGGCCGTCGGCGTTTTCCGGCCGATGACTGGCAGGTCAAGATGGATTTCCTGAAAACCGATCCGGTCGCAAGTCAGATGAAGGCGGTGCGTAATGGCAATATCGTGGTGATGGACGCCCAGTCGATGGATCCGACCATCCGCCTGATCAATGGTATTGAAACGCTTGCCGAAGCCGTCGAACGACTGAGTGCTTCGAACTGACCTGCACTGCCAAAGGCGCCTGATATGCCCGGAGAATTCAATGTTTGAAACAACGCCAGTGCAGCAGCCGGTTCAGCCACCTCGGCAATCGCTGGCGGGGCGGGCATATCTTGTGCGGGCCGGTGTCAGTATTGGCGCCCTGGTTTTGCTAGTTGCCGTCATAGCGATGGCCGCGGCCAAGGGGGAAACGCACATTCCCCTTGGCACCGTGCTTCAGACCATCGCCAATCATCTTTGGCAGGCGGGCTATGACGTTGATCCGATTGATGCCGGGATCATCTGGAATTACCGGATATCGCGCGCAATGGTGGCGGCGGCCTGCGGTGCATCCCTTGCGCTATCCGGCGCAGTGTTGCAGGCGCTTTTGCGCAATAGTCTTGCGGATCCTTATTTGTTGGGGATTTCGGCCGGGGCATCGACCGGTGCGGTCAGTGTTGCCATTCTGGGGTTCGGGGCAGGCATGGTTTCCCTGTCACTTGGTGCCTTTGTCGGCGCGCTGGTGGCGTTCGGGTTTGTTGCACTTTTGGCCATTCCGGCCGGGCGCGGGGCAGGTGCCATCATTCTGGCCGGGGTTGCCGGGTCGCAACTGTTTAACGCATTGACGTCCTTCATCGTGACCAAGGCCGCCACGGCGGACGAGGCACGCGGGGTGATGTTCTGGTTGCTTGGTAATCTAAGCGGCGTGCGCTGGCCCGATGTCTATCTTGCGCTGCCGGTCGCTGTTATCGGCTTGCTGGTTTGCCTTTGGTATTCCCGTGCGCTTGATGCCTTTACCTTTGGCGTGGAATCGGCGGCATCCCTTGGTGTGCCGGTGCGCCGGGTTTATGTGGTGTTGATTGCCATTGCCGCCTCTATGACCGCGGTGATGGTCAGTATTGTCGGGTCTATCGGCTTTGTCGGGCTGGTCATTCCCCATGCCGCGCGGTTCTTTGTCGGGACACGGCATGGATTTCTGTTGCCGGCTTCGGCCCTGATCGGGGCGGTGTTTCTTGTTGCGGCCGATATTGTATCGCGCATCATCCTTGATGGTCAGGTCCTGCCCATCGGGGTGATCACGGCACTTATCGGGGCACCGGCCTTTGCGATCATCCTCTGTCATGGGCGGGTGTTGCGATGAGCCTTGAATTACGCAATGTCGGCTGGAATGCCGGATTCAAAAAAATCATCAGCGACGTGTCGCTTCGGGTGACACGCGGCGAGTTCCTGGGTGTGATCGGGCCAAACGGGTCGGGCAAAACCAGCATGATGTCGGTTCTGGGCGGCATTCGTGCCCCGTCGACCGGGCAGGCATTGTTGGGGGACCAGCCGATGAAGAAAATCGGTCGGCGCAACCTTGCCCGTCATATCGGCTTTGTCGAACAACAGGCCGATACCATCGACCGCATTACCGTGCGCGATGCCGTCGCGCTTGGTCGAACGCCATATCTTAGTTTGCTGACACCATGGTCAGGGCACGACGACGCCATCGTGTGCGAAGCCCTTGCCAGTGTTGAAATGGGGCCTTTTGCGGACCGGATGTGGCATACGCTTTCGGGCGGTGAAAAGCAGCGCGTTCACATCGCCCGTGCCTTGGCCCAGCAGCCCGACTTCCTGTTGCTTGATGAGCCGACCAACCATCTTGATATCCATCATCAGCTGGGCCTGCTGGAACTGGTGCGTGCACTGCCGGTCACCGTGGTGGCTGCTTTGCACGACTTGAACCATGCGGCGATGTTTTGTGACCGGATTGCGATGATGGATGGTGGCAAGCTGATTGCGCTTGGTACGCCCGAACAGATTTTGACATCGCAAAACCTTCGTGATGTTTTCGGGGTTGCCGCCGATATCGAGATTGATGATCAGGGCCGCTGCCATATCCGTTATCACGCCGGAAACCAGAAATCTTTGGTCATAAAAAAAGACCGGGTTGCGTAACCTGGTCTTTTGATTTTGGTAGCTTGGTTTGCTTGCGGTTTAGCCCTGTTCGCGGGCAACCGCGCGCCAGCCAATATCGCGGCGGCAGAAACCACCATCCCAATCAATCGCATCAACCGCCTCATAGGCGCGTTTCTGGGTTTCGGTCACCGTCGCACCGCGCGCGGTCACACCAAGAACGCGGCCACCGGTTGCAACAAGTTTGTCGCCATCCATCTTGGTACCGGCGTGCAGGACCTTGACCTTGTCCATGGCGTCCGCCGCTAGAACGTTTTTGATCTCGGTCCCTTTTTCGTAGGATCCCGGATACCCCTTGGCGGCCATGACAACGACCATGGCGGTTTCATCGTGCCATTCCGGTTTGACTTGATCGAGGGTGCCGGTGGCAGCACCCTCAAGGATATCAAGCACGTCTGATTTCAAGCGCGTCATAAGCACCTGACATTCCGGATCACCAAACCGAATGTTGTATTCGATCAGCTTCGGGTTGCCCGTATCGTCAATCATCAGACCGGCAAACAGCACGCCCTTGAACGGATGGCCTTCTGCGGCCATGCCCTTGACGGTCGGGATAATGATCTGATCCATGACCTTGGCTTCGACCGCATCGGTAAAGACCGGGGCCGGGGAATAAGCCCCCATGCCACCCGTATTGGGGCCGGTATCGCCTTCGCCAACCGCCTTGTGGTCCTGGGCTGCGACCAGCGGAATGACGTTTTTACCATCACATACGGCAAAAAATGAGGCTTCCTCACCTTTGAGGAATTCCTCAATCACGATTTCCGCACCGGCATCGCCAAACTTGCCGCCGACCATGCATTCTTCAATCGCGGCAAAGGCTTCGTCATTTGTCATACAAATGGTCACACCCTTGCCCGCGGCCAGACCATCGGTCTTGACCACAATCGGTGCGCCCTGTTTTTCGACAAACGCCTTGGCGTCTTTGGGATCGGTAAAACGGCCGTAGGCGGCGGTCGGTACACCGAACTTTGCCACCATGTCCTTCATGAAGCCCTTGGAGCCTTCAAGCTGGGCGGCTGCCTTGGAACAACCGAATGATTTAATGCCCTCGGCATCCAGTGCATCAACAAGGCCCGCAACAAGCGGGGCCTCGGGGCCGACAACGACCAGATCAACCGCGTTGTCCTTGGCAAATTTTACCAGACCATCGATGTCGCCATCGGAAATCGCAACGCATTCCGCCGAATCCGCGATACCGGCATTGCCCGGTGCACACCACAGTTTGGAAATGCGCGGGCTGCGCGCAATTGCCCAGCACAATGCGTGTTCACGTCCGCCGCCGCCAACGACCAGAACCTTCATGACTTTATCCTTCGACTTGTCCGATTGCTTGATGGTCCATGCGCGATGAACTAGGCTAGACCCAATTGCCACCCCGCAAAATTATTAGGCGGGCTTTTAGCATAAAGTACCCTTGATGACGCAAGATTTGTTCGACCCTTATGCCCCGGTTCCCGAAACGCCTGCAAAATCGGGAAATGCGCCCGAATTTTCGGTTTCCGACCTGTCAAACGCGCTGAAGCGGACCGTGGAGGATGCGTTTTCGTTCGTGCGGGTGCGCGGCGAAATTTCCGGGTTCAAGCGCGCCAGCAGCGGGCATATGTACCTTGCGTTGAAAGACGACAAGGCGGTGATTGATGGTGTGTGCTGGCGCGGGCAGGCGGCCAAGCTTGGCCTTGTGCCCGAAGACGGCATGGAAGTCATCGTTACCGGGCGGCTCACAACATTTCCGGGCCGATCAAAATACCAGATCGTCATCGAGACGATGGAAGTCGCGGGTGAAGGCGCGCTGTTAAAGCTTCTGGAAGAACGTAAAAAGAAACTGGCGGCCGAAGGCCTGTTTGATCCCGAACGCAAAAAGCCGATCCCGTTCCTGCCCGATGTCATTGGTATTGTCACATCGCCCACGGGTGCTGTGATCCGCGATATCATGCACCGCCTGCGCGATCGTTTCCCGCGCCGGGTTTTGTTGTGGCCGGTCCTTGTGCAGGGGCAAGGGGCGGCCGATCAGGTGGCCGAGGCGGTGCGGGGCTTTAACGATCTTTTACCCTATGGCCAGATCCCGCGCCCGGATGTGTTGATCGTTGCGCGCGGTGGTGGGTCGCTTGAAGATCTGTGGTCGTTTAACGAGGAAGTCGTTGCCCGTGCGGTGGCCGAGTCCGACATTCCGGTGATTTCGGCCGTCGGGCATGAAACCGACACCACCCTGATTGATTTTGTTTCGGATCTGCGTGCACCGACGCCCACCGGGGCGGCGGAAAAGGCCGTGCCGGTCCGGGTTGAGCTGATTGGTCAGGTCGAGGAAGATGGTCTTCGTCTGGCCCAAGCCGTGCGGCGTTTGGGCGTTGAAAAGAAAACCGCGCTTGAAAGTCTTGCCCGTGGGCTTGGCGATCCCAAACGCATGCTTGAGGAACGCAGTCAGACCCTTGATAACTGGGCAGACCGTTTGCCGCGCGCCGCCGTCAACGTCACGCAACAGGCACGCGCCCGGTTGAACGAGGCGAGTGCACGATTGGTCAGCCCGCGTGAACAGCTTTCGGAAAAGCGCGGGCGTTTGGAAAATGCGGCATTGCGTTTGGATGGTGCGATGAAATCCGCCCTTCAGATGCAGCAATCGCGCCTTGATCGTGCCGCGGCGGGCCTTCGACCTGTTGACGCCAAACGCGACATCGCACGTGCCGACAAACAGATCATGGATCTTGGCACGCGTTTGCAGGGGGCGGTTCGCAATACGCTGACCCGCGAGGCAGAGGGACTTGCCCGCTATGACCGGCTTTTGGAAAGCTATTCCTATCGCAATGTGCTGAAACGCGGGTTTGCCGTGGTGCGCGACGTGGACGGCAATCTTGTTGGTAAATCGTCCGATCTTGTCACGGGTCAGACCTATGATCTTGAGATGGGCGATGGCATTACCCCGGTGACAGCGGGCGAAGGTGTTGCGACCTCAAAGCCAGTGCCGGGCAGGGATGATAGCGCTACCATCGCAGATCAAAACGCAGCCATCTCTGCGCCCGAAAAGGCCGCCAAACCCAAACCGGCAAAGAAGAAAAATCCAAGCCCCAAAGACGACGACAGACAAGGGAGCCTACTGTAATGCGTATGACCATTTCTGGCATGCTGGCCGCAGCGGGCCTTTTGGCGGTTAGTCTTTCCGCACAGGCGGCCGAGCCGATCTATCAGGGGCGGTTTGTTCAGGGCGGGATTGTGTTCGGGCAAACCGATGCCGGATCGGAAGTGCTGCTGGATGACGAGGCGATTGATACCATTGCGCCCGATGGCCGGTTTGTTTTGGGGTTCCCGCGTGATTACGAAGGCCCGGCACGGGTCAGCATCCGGCATGCCGATGGCAGTGTCGAGGCGTTCAGTTACGAGATCGGTGATCGCGAATTTAATGTTCAGCGCATAGACGGACTGGCACCCAAAATGGTGACGCCCGATCCGGAAGTTATCAGCCGCATTCAGGATGATTCACGCCAGGCCCGCGAAGCACGCACCGAACGGTTTACCGAGAATTTCCTGGAAAACGGCTTTATCTGGCCAGCCGTTGGCCCGATAAGCGGTGTTTATGGATCGCAACGCATTCTGAATGGCGAACCGCGCGCACCGCATTGGGGTGTTGATATTGCCCTTCCGACCGGAAGCCCGGTTGTGGCGCCGGCGGATGGCATTGTGACGCTGGCCCATCCCGATATGTATTTTTCCGGTGCGACACTGTTTATCGATCATGGGCTTGGCGTGGTGTCGGCGTTTTTGCATCTGTCTGAAATTGATGTGCAAGTCGGCGACGTCGTCAAACAGGGCGATTTGATCGGCAAAATCGGTGAATCAGGTCGTGCGACCGGGCCGCATCTGGATTGGCGGGTCAATGTCGGTGCGGCACGGGTTGATGCACAGTTGCTGGTGCCACCAATGGAAGAAGCACAAAAGACCGCAAACGCCGGTCAGTAACGGGAAACATAAGCCATGAAAACCCACGGGGCCGTTGCCGCAGGACATGACGTTACCGCAGATGCGGCGGCCCGTGTGCTTGACGAGGGTGGCAATGCCTTTGACGCGGTGATTGCCGCGATGTGGGCGGCCTGTGTGGCAGAGCCGGTCCTAGCATCGCTTGGTGGCGGCGGGTTTGTCATGGCGCGCCCTTCCGGGCAAACGCCACGGCTGTATGATTTCTTCGTTGAAACCCCGCTTGAAAAACGATCGCGTGAAAACCTTGAGTTTGAAAGCCGCCTTGCGACCTTTGCCGGTGGCGTAACCCAGGAATTCCATGGTGGCTATGGTTCCGTGGCAACACCTGGTGTGGTGGCGGGGCTCTTTGCCGTCCATGACGATCTTGCCAAACTGCCGATGGCAAAACTGGCTGAACCGGCGATCCGTGCGGCGCGCGATGGCGTCGAACTTGATGCCTTTCAACGCTATGTCATGGGGATTGTCGAGCCGCTTTTGGGCTTTTGTGCCGAAAGCCGGAAGGTGTTTGGCAAGGTTGGCAAAACCGGTGCCGATGAGTTCGAACTGCTTGATGCCGGTGTGCTTCATCGGCAACCCGATATGGCAGACAGCATCCACTATCTGGTCGAGAACGGGGCAGAGGGATTTTATCAAGGTGACCTTGGTGCCGCCCTTGTGCGCGGATGTGCCGAACACGGTGGCTATCTGACGGCACAGGATCTGGCGGGCTATCGGGTGCTTCTGCGTGATCCGTTGCTGGTGTCCGGACGCAAGGGGCGGTTTGTCCTGAACCCGCCACCGGCATCGGGTGGGGTTCTGGTTGGTTTTGGTCTTAAGCTTGCGCGGGAAATGGCGTTGGGGGCCTTTGGCTCGGAACGTCATCTTGAGGCGGTGTCGCGGATTATTCATGCCACCGGTCTGGCGCGCGGGGAATATGGTGCACGCCCGGCAATCCTGGCGGATGAGCTTTGCGAACGTTATCGTCTGATGATTGGTGAACGCCCGCTTAGTCAGAATGGCACTACCCATATTTCGGTGGTTGATCAGCATGGTAATCTTGCCGCGGCGACGATTTCAAACGGCTCAACATCGGGGCGGGTTGTTCCCGGCACCGGGATCATGATGAACAACATGCTGGGGGAAGCCGATCTGTCGCCGGATGGTTTCCATAACTGGCCGTGTGGTGTTCGTATGACATCGATGATGACCCCGTCGCTTTATCTTGGGCAGGACGGGGCGTCGGTTGCGCTGGGCTCTGGCGGTTCAAACCGGATCCGTTCGACCATGCTTCAGGTGTTGCTTAATATCGATGCGTTTGACATGACCCTGCACGGCGCGATTTCAGCACCCCGCATGCATGTCGAAGATGAACTGTTATCGGTCGAGCCCGGATTTGATGACGCCTTGCTTGATGGGCTCAGCCTTGGCAATCAACAGCGCTGGGATTGCGAGGACATGTTCTTTGGCGGGGTGCATGCCGCCAAGGTCAATCAAGCGGGCGATATGCTTTCGGCGACCGGGGATGGGCGACGCAATGGTCATCAGATCATCGTTTGATTTATCTGAAACGCTGAATAACGGCGAAAATCAGTGAAAAGATCGCGATCAGAATGATGGCAACCGTTGCGATCAGAAGCGCCTGTTTGGTGCGCAGTTCATAGGCCTGCTTGCGTTCGACAAAGACAATCACATCACGGCGCAACTGGTCCATTTCCGGTGCAACATCAAGACTGTTGAGGTAAAGCCTTGCTCCTGCGCGTGCCAGAAGATCATTGGTTTTGTTCATCTCGCGGGTGAAAAGGGCAAACCGTTCTTCGGTGTCGGCCAGATCATCAAGAAGGTTTTTATCATCCTTCCCGGACGAGGCGATTGTGATGGTTGTTCGCGTCAGATCGCGCGCATCTTCTTCGATACATTGCGACAACGACTTTCGGGGTTGATCAGAGGTGCATTCGACTTGCCGACTGCCGAATTCCTCAAGGGCACGCTTCAGATGTTCCTTGAGCTGCTGATCAAGCTCGGAAATCCGCAAGCGGATATCGCGTGCTGTTTCACGAATGGTCGTGTCGTCCTGATCAAGCGCCATTGTCGGCCAGACGACAAAGATCGAGCCGGCCAGAATAAGACAGAAAATGATCAGCAAGCGGCGCAAAAAGGCGGGCTCCGAAGACGCGTTCGACAGCGGACGAAATGCCAGTCTGCGCCAACAGGGTTCCTATTCGGTTAATGCCTGATCAAAACGCCAGTCGGATTTACTTCGGCCAGCGGCGATGCAGCCAAAGCCATTGTTCGGGACGTTCGCGGATCCAGTGTTCCATGGTGGCATTCACATTGGTCATGATTGCCAGAGTATCGGCGCGGCGGTCACCGGTTTTGGTGACTTCAAGTGGCGGATAGAACGTGACGCGGAAATGCGCACCATTCAGGCGTTCTGAACGAACGGGAATGATTGGTGCATCGTATTTAAGGGCAAACTGTGCCAGTGCCGGGGCTGTCATCGCATCCCGGCCAAAAAACGGCACGGCGATACCATCGGTCATCTTTTGATCGACCAGCATGCAGGCATGACCGCCATCTTTTAGATAGCGCGTGAGCTTGCGTGCACCTTCCGGGCCTTTTTTGACCAGTTTCCCCTTAAAGGTTTTGCGGGCCCGCATGAACAGGCCTTCTACCCACGGATTATCCGGCGCGCGATAGACACTCATCATGTCCATATCAAGCACCTCGGCGATACACATGGTCGCTTCCCAGTTGCCGATGTGACCGGAAAAGAACAGGCCGGGCTTGTCGTCGGTCTTGGTGGCAAGGCCATTTTCAATGCCAACGATTTCAATGCGGGGTCCACCCGGGCGCATCTTATGCAGATGGGGAATTTCGGCAGCCGAACGACCAAGATTGTCCCACATGCCAACAATGATCTGCTCGATCTCTTCGGGGGATTTTTCCGGGAACGCCGCAACCAGATTGTTGCGTGCCTTTTTCGTCTGACCGACTTTGGGGCCCAAGGTGCGCATAAGCCAACCGCCAACCGCCGATGCCATGTCCACGGGCATCAGCGCAAACATCCAGTAGACCAGATACGCCCCGAAACCCTGAAGCGGGTGGGAGATGTATTTCTGGCGCATTTTGTAAAGTTGGCTGTTCTTATCCATCGGCAAGTACTGATGTCACAATCTTTGCGAGCTGATCTGGTGCCTCGAACACCAGACGAATGTCGAGACTGCTTATGCCGTCCCGGTCCGTTAATGGCAAGCGCATCAGATCCTTTTGGGTCGTGACAAGTCTGGCATCAAGCCGTGCCGCATCGGCACGCAGATCGCCAAGCTCTTGCGCCGTAAAGGGGTGGTGATCTGAAAAATCACGTGTCTGGATGATTTGCGCGCCAGCCTTTCGGAGGCTGTCATAAAATTTCGATGGTTGGCCAATGCCGGCAAAGGCGAGAACGCGGGATTGATTGAAATCGTCCGCGTTGATCGCCTCGATCGATGCGCGCAACACCGGAACGGAAGCCGGAAGGCGCGTGATGAAGTCGGGCGTCTTGTCGCCGATCAGAATGATGGCGCGCACTTTTTCGAGCCCACTGATCAGGGGTTCACGCATGGGGCCGGCGGGCATGACACGGCCATTGCCAATGCCATAGTTGCTGTCGATCACAGCGAAACTACAATCCTTGATCAGGGTTGGATTTTGCAATCCGTCATCAAGAATGATCGCATTGGCACCGGCATCAACTGCCATTTCGGCGCCAAGGGCACGGTTGCGTGAAATCCACGCCGGGCCATGCTGGGCGAGCAAAAGTGGTTCGTCGCCAACTTTGTCGGCCGTATCAACGCCCGGATTGACCCGGTGCGGGCCTTCAAGGGATCCGCCATAGCCGCGACTGACGAAATGCGGCGTGCGGCCAAGGTTCGTCAGAAGATTGTAAAGCGCAACAGCCGTTGGGGTTTTGCCGGCACCACCGACGGTGAAATTGCCGACGCAGAAAACCGGGCAGCCGGGATGGCGCGGCGTGGTTGTCAGTTTGCGAAAGCAGGTGCCCGCCCGCCAGGCTGCGGAAAGCGGGCTCAGAAGTTTCGGAATGACCCCGTCATGCTGCCAGAATTCCGGATCACGCATCACGGGCCTCCTTGATGCCCTTTTGCGCTAACAAGGGGCGCAAGGCATCAAGCGTTCGATCCAGCACTTCGGCCTTGGAGTTTGCGTAATCAAGCGCTGCTTTGGCGATTTTCCCTGTGGAGTCAGGATCGTGAAGCAGGGCGGCAACCTGTCGTGCAAGATCATCCGCATCGGTCACCGGGCGGCAGGCACCGTTTGCCAACATTTCAGCGCTGATGGCGGCAAAGTTGCTCATATCCGGGCCGTGCAAAATGGCGCAATTCAATCGTGCAGGTTCCAGCGGGTTCTGACCGCCACCCGCAGACAGGGTTTTGCCCATAAAGACGATTGGCGCGATGCGATAAAACAGGCCAAGTTCACCCATGGTATCGGCAAGGTAAACATCAGTGCCCGGTGTGATGTCGTGACCAAGGCTTCGGCGTGATACCTGCAGGCCCTGTGCGACCAGATCGGCTTCAATATCATCGGCGCGATCCGGGTGGCGCGGCACGATGATGGTCAGCACGCCGCTATGATCGCGGGCGAGTTTTTTATGAACGTCGCCGGCAATATGTTCTTCGCCCTTAAACGTGCTTGAGGCGAGCCAGACCGGACGATGACCAATCTGTTCCTGAAGCGTTGCCAGATCAGTTTCATCGGCGGGCAAAGGCGGGGCAGCAAATTTAAGATTGCCAACAGCCCGCACCGATGTCGCACCGAGACTTTCAAATCGCGTGGTTTCGTCACCGCTTTGGGTCAGGATCAGATCAAACGCAGAAATAACCGGCCGGATAAAGGACGGATAGCGTGAGTAACCCTTAAAGCTTTTTTCCGAAATGCGCCCGTTGAGCAATGCAAGGCTGACACCGGCTTTCTTGGCCTTGGTCAGAAGGTTTGGCCAGAAGTCGCTTTCAAGCCAAAGCGCGACATCAGGTTTCCAGTGATGCAGGAAACGCGCGACACAAACCTGACGGTCAATCGGGACAAACTGGTGAATGACGCCCTTGGGCAGGCGGGCATGCATCATGGTGGCGGACGTGACCGTGCCGGTTGTCACCAAAATGGATGCCGACGGATAAAGACGACGGATTTCATCAATCACCGGCAAGGCGGACAGGGATTCCCCCACACTGGCCCCGTGGATCCACACCAGATGTCCCTTGGGGCGGGCCGCACCCGGATGACCAAAGCGTTCCCCAATGCGCCCTGCGTCCTCCTTGCCGCGGTTTTTGCGACGGTTCAGATAAAGGTTTAGCGCCGGACCAAGCAGGCGGGTTGCCGCGCGATAGGCGTAAAACAGGCTCATGACCCGGTTTCCCCCACCGCGATGGCAGATCGCTTTTGTTTGGGCAGCTCATCGGGGGCAGCAGGCGGTATCACCGCAAGACCAAGTTCACGATCGGTTTCCTGGGTGAGCTTGGTCAGGGCGTTTTCAAGCTCGATCCGTTTGGCTTCCATGCCTTCGTCATCAAGCTTGCGGTCGACAAAAATCGGATCGCCCCAGTGAAAAACACCGCGTGAAAAGGGCAGGGGCAAAATGAACCGATCCCAACTTTGAATGACCTTGCGGTTGGAAGCCGAATAGGTCAGTGGGAAAATCGGAACACCGGCCATGCGGGCGGCCTGAATGATCCCGTCGGATGCCCGCATGCGGGGGCCGCGCGGCCCATCCGGCGTCATGCCGACAACTTCGCCAGCTTTCAGCGCCTTGAGAATCTGGCGCAGGGCCGCAGCACCGCCTTTGCCCTTGCCGGTCGACCCGGCGATGGTCTTGATATCAAAGCGTGCAATCGTCCGAGAAATGATTTCCCCGTCACGATGCGATGAAATCAGCATGTTAAACGGGCGGTCCCCGCCGACCGATCGCCACGTATAGGGCATCATCAAAAGACGTTGATGCCAGAAGGCAACAATAAACGGTTTGCCTTCTGTCAGGTAGTGGGCCGGATGGTCACCACCTTTGGTGCGCCAGCGTCCTGTGGCACGCATCAGGCGCACATAAAACGCCGCCAGCCAGCACAGTGTGCTGCGCATTGTATCGCTTTTTATGATCCGTTTATGCCACTGCACGCCCGATATTCCCGAAGTTGTCCGGATCAGTTTCCGTTTTCTTCCGAGAATTGCAAGTTATAGAGGTGCGCATAAGCCCCTCCCAGTGCTAGCAATTCTTCGTGTTTGCCCTGTTCGGTCACGCGCCCATTGCTGACAACGCAAATCTTGTCGGCATCAATGATGGTCGACAGACGGTGCGCAATTACAAGGGTCGTCCGGCCTTTCATCAGTTCGGCCAAAGCCCCCTGAATATGGCGTTCGGATTCCGTATCAAGTGCAGAGGTCGCTTCGTCCAGCAACAGGATCGGCGCGTTTTTCAGCATGGCGCGCGCAATCGCAATACGCTGGCGCTGCCCACCCGAAAGCTTCACACCATGTTCGCCGACAATCGTGTCATAGCCATGTTGAAGCTGTCCGATAAAGTCGTGGGCGGCGGCCTGACGTGCGGCTTGTTCGATCTCGGCATCCGATGCGCCAGCACGACCATAGGCGATGTTGGCCCGTACCGTATCGTCAAACAGGGTGATTTCCTGACTGACGAGTGCGGTTGCCTTGCGCAGGCTTTCAAGCGTCACATTGCGGATATCCTGACCATCAATGGTAATCGCACCCTGATCAATGTCATAGAAACGCGGGATCAGGTTGAGGATGGTCGATTTACCCGCACCCGACGGGCCGACAAGAGCCACGGTTTCACCTGCCTTGATATCAAGATCAATCTCGCGGAGTGCCGTGATTTCAGGGGTATAGGCAAAGGCAACGTTTTTGAAGTTGATGTTGCCGCCCGAAACGGCGAGCTCCTTGGCATCCGGTGCGTCCTTGATTTCAGGTTCAATATCAAGAACCGTGAAGACGCGCTGGGACGCAGCAAGGCCTTGCTGCAAGGTGATGTTGATATTGGCCAAACGTTTGACCGGCTCATAGGCCAGAAGCAAGGCTGTGATAAAGGCAAAGAAGCTCCCGGGGTCGCTTGCCCCGTCGATCACGCGGTTGCCGCCATAAATGATGATGGCGGTGATTGCTGCACCACCAAGTGTTTCCATGATGGGGGACGAACGTGCACTAACCGTCGATGCCTTGAAGCTCAGTTTGAAGACTGTCTCTACCAGCTTGCCCATGCGCGAACATTCATAGGGCTCCATGCCATATGCCTTCACGTGGCGAATGCCCTGGAAGGTTTGTTCAAGCAAGGTGGCGAATTCGCCGATCTGTTGCTGGGTATTGGCGGACACCTTGCGCATACGTTTGCCCAGTCGCGCAATCGGATAGATCGCAGCGGGAAATACGGTAAAGGCGATGATCGCAAGCAACCAGTCCTTGTAGAACATCACGCCGACAAGGACGACAGCGGTCAGAAGGTCTTTGCCAAAACCGGTCAGCGAGTTTGAAACTGCCGCGCGCATCGCGGTGATGTCGTTGGTAAAGCGCGTGATCAGCTTGCCGGTATTCGTGCTGTGGAAAAAGCCGATATCAAGGCGAATGACGTGCTCATACAGGCTGTTTTGCAGATCGGCCAGAATACGCCCACCGACATAGCTCATCAAAACGGTCTGGCCATAGTTGGCAAAGCCTTTGAGGGCAAAGGATCCAAGAACCGCTGCCCCGACGGGCACCAGCATGTTTTCCTTCTTGTTGATGAAAACATCATTGATGATCGGATCCATCAAAAGCGCATACAGGCCGGTCGCCCCGGCCATCAGAGCCATGCACAGAAGCGCGAGCAGTATTTTGCCAAGATAGGGGGCAACCGCATCTCGCACGATACGCTTGACCAGCGGCCAGGTACCCCAGTGTTCTGCAGTATGATCCAACGAATTCTTTGGCAATGATTTGATCCCGGCCTTCTTCGCCATTTCCAGATTGTATCGAATTGATACTATCGTTATGGATACGGCATCATAAAAGTAAAATACTCGCGCTGTTGCTAGCACGCTCGGACAAGGGCGGCAAGCTGCTGAGACGCTTTAACGGACACAAAAATGGTCTGCATAACAGCAGATTGCCAACTGCGACATATAAGACAAATAAATGAACGAGCAACTCCACGCACTTGTCGAACGCACTGTGGCCCTGGGTGTCGGTGCACGGGTTTTCCCGCTGCGCTGGGATAACCGGCGCATTTGGGTCAAACAGGCAGTTCCGGCCAAACATAAAGTCTGGCACAGCGTTCAGCGCTTTGCGGCCAACATTACCGGCATTCCATTGTTGCGCCCGACCGTATCGCCCGGCGGGCAAAAGGGCCTTGAAAGCGAGGCCGCGACGTTGCGCAAGCTTACATCCCTTGGTGTGTTGGTCCCCGATCTGATTGATGTCGGTGAAAACTGGATTGCGATTGGCGATAATGGCCGCATCCTTAAAACCTGCATCGAAGATGATGTCGACAAGGGCAATGATGATGCCATCCGTCGTCATGTTGTTGACGCCGGTGCGGCCCTGGCAAGATTGCATGGCGAAGGGGTTGCGCATGGTGCACCGTTGCTTCGCAACATGACACTGCGCGACGATCATCAGATCGGCTTTATCGATTTCGAAGAAGATCCGAACGCCCGCATGCCGGTGATTGATGCCCAGGCGCGCGACATCTTGCTGTTTGTTTTTTCCATCCAGCGTGAATTTAAAAAACGCCCGGAATTACTGCGCGCCGGATGGCAGGCCTATGTCGAGGCTGCTGGCGAAACCGCACCGCAATTAGTACCGCTGCGCAAGGTGATCAGGCTTTTGCGCCCGGTCTATCTGATGCTCCGCCCGTTCCGTCGCTGGCTGGGCACGGATGCACTGAACGGTCTTTGGGCATATCGCACCTTGCGCAAAAGCCTTTATCGCTGATCAGGCGTGCGGCCTATTGGGCTGGTTGCCCAACAGGTGCCTTGCCTGCCATGGTTTCAGGCGCGTGATCCGGTTCTGCGACCTTTGATTTTGCCGTGCTGGTCTTTGCCGCGTCATCCAGTGAAATACGGGTTGCCTCAACACCATCAAACCCACCGGAAAACGGTGCCAGATTGTGCAGGAACTGGGTGGCGGAATTACGCCAGCTATATTGTTCGGCCAACGCGCGGGCGTCGTCACTTTTAAGTTCCAACGCCGCCAAGGCGGCCTCGCGTAGGTCGGCATCAATGGCGCCAGCCTTGGTGCCGCGCACGATATCGGCTGGTCCCTGAACCGGGAAGACGGCAACCGGGGTGCCCGATGCCAGGGCTTCAAGGATCACAAGGCCAAAAGTATCGGTCTTGCTGGGGAAGACGAAGACGTCGGCCGCGGCAAAGGCCGTTGCCAGTTCTTCACCAATTTTTTTGCCGAGAAACTGCGCGTTGGGATATTTGCCCTTGAGCTCATTTAGCTGCGGGCCATCGCCAACGACAAACTTTGTGCCCGGCAGGTCAAGATCCAGGAAGTGGCCGATATTCTTTTCCACCGCAACCCGGCCGACAAACAGCCAGTGCGGTTTTGGGAAATCGCCAAAACTGGCTTCCGGGCGGGGGCGGAACAGGTCCAGATCGACACCGCGTGACCAGATTTGCAAGTTGTTAAAGCCCCAGTCGGACAGTTCCTGACGAAGGGTTTCGGTTGCCACCATGACGGATTGCGATTTGCCGTGGAAATGCTTCATGCCGCGATAAAGGATCGAAAGCGGCAGGCGCCAGCGGGCATGAATATATTCCGGGAAGCGCGTGTGATAGGCGGTCGAAAACGGAATGCCACGCTTAAGGCAATAGGCCCGTGCGGCCTGACCCAGCGGGCCTTCAGTGGAAATGTGGATGGCGACGGGATGAAGGGCCTCGATCATCTTGGCCATTTTACGTTTGGCAAAAAGCGCCAGCCGGATTTCCGGATAGGTCGGGCAGGGGATGGTTTTAAACTGATCGGGCGAGATGACATGAACGTCATGTCCCATCTCGCCCAACTCGCCGCGTACGGTTTCAAGGGTACGGACAACACCGTTGACCTGCGGATACCAGGCATCGGTTACGATCAGTATTTTCATGCAGTCTTTCCAATCGGTGCATCATTGCCCTTTTTCGAAGAGCCCGATGCAGAGTTGCCCGCTTCATGGGCGATACGAAACATGGAAATCAATTTGCCAAGGCCAAGCGACGGGGCGCTTGCCGCATCGTGGCCGGGGCTTGAATGGCTCACTGCCATCTGGCGCATTTCGGCCCAGTGCAGCAGTTCAAGCTTGCCTTCCTTGTCTTCGACAAGGGCAGTACAACTTTCAACCCAGTCACCATCATTGCAATAGAGCACATCGCCGATCTTGCGTTTTTCGGCGTGATGGATATGGCCGCAGACCACGCCATCCACCTTGCGTTTGGCGGCTTCATGGGCGACGGCGTTTTCAAAGTTGCAGATGAACTGAACCGCGTTCTTCACCCGGTTCTTAAGATAAGCCGAAAGCGACCAGTATCCGTAACCAAGGCGGCGGCGAACGCCGTTGAAATAGCGGTTGAGCGTAATGGCAAGGTTGTAGGCGGTATCACCGAGATAGGCCAGCCACTTGGCGTATTTGACGACGCCGTCAAATTCATCGCCATGGATGACCAAAAGGCGCTTGCCATCGGCGGTGACGTGGATATCGTTCATTTTAACGTCGACATGGCCAAAAGTCATATCGACAAACTCGCGGGCGAATTCATCATGGTTCCCGGGGACGAAGATGACTTTGGCGCCATTCTTTGCCTTTTCCATGATTGTCGTGATCACGGCATGATGACTTTCCGGCCAGTACCAGCTTTTCTTGAGGCGCCAGCCGTCAATAATGTCACCCACCAGATAATAGGTGTCTGCCGTCACTTCATTGAGGAAATCCAATAGAAGGTCTGCCTGACATCCACGTGTCCCCAGATGGACGTCTGAAATCCAGACCGTGCGGTAATGCGGTTGCAGCGTCATCGCTGTCATTGCCGCTCCTCCGTATCCTGCCAAAAGGATGGCTGGAATTCGACAGTTTGTCTTGCCGAATACTGTTCCAAGCCAGTATCGGTTTAAAACAAATCGTTCGATTATATAACCCGTTCACAGAAATTTCGCAGTTCTGTAAAGCAACTGTTACATGTTTTATTTCATATGGTAGGTGCTGTGAAAAATTTATTTCATTTTTATTTCGGAAGTGGGTCCAAATGACCGATGCGGATGTGACTGTCATCTTCAATCCACGTGCCGGTGGCAATAAACAGCGGTTTTTATCCCAGATATTGCAACATGCCGGCATCAAGGTGGAGTTGCTGCAAACCACTCATCCCGGTCACGCCCGCGAACTGGCCCGCAAGGTCCGTGCCCATCAACGCTTGTTTGTTGCCGGCGGCGACGGGTCGCTTAACGAGGCATTAAACGGATTGCTTGATGCCCAGATTGACGGGCACGAGGTCCCGCCACTTGGCATCATCCCGCTTGGAACGGCCAATGTGCTTGCGGTCGAGGTCGGGCTTGAAATCCGCGCACGCGCGATTGCCGACTATATCAATAACCCCGGCATGGTCTGGGTGCGTCCGGGACTGGTTAATGGCCGGGCGTTCTTTTTGATGGTCGGCATGGGGGCCGATGCCGATACGGTCGCCAATGTTTCGCTTCGCCTCAAACGCCTGATTGGTAAGGGGGCCTATGTTTTGGAAGGCCTTCGCAACATCTTTTTCCCGCGTCATCGTGATTTTGAAGTCAGTATTGGCCGGGAAAATTATCGAGTGTCGGGTGTGGTTGTAACCCATGCGCAACATTACGGCGGGGCATTTGTCATATCGCCCGATGCCAGCCTGACGGCCAACAGCCTTGATGTTGTGCTGATGCCGGGCAACGGGATCGGGGCCTTGTCGCGTTATGGTCTGGCACTGACACTTAATCGGTTGCATGCCCAAAGTGACGTTTCGGTGGTCCGGGCGGAGCGCATCACGATCACCAGTCATTGCGGACCAGCCCCGCTTCAGATTGACGGCGAAAGTGCCGGGAAACTGCCGTGTGAAATCAGCTTGTCCCCCTATCCTGTGCGATTGATGGTGCCGCCGGCCTATGCCGCATTGTCTTCAATGACCGATCACCCGTCACCTGATCTGCTTCGGATCGCTGCGGATTAAAAGAAATCGCTTCCAAACTTCATTCCTCTGGCTGTCGGGTTGTCTTGGTCAAACGCCTGGATTTCTGCGCTTTATTACGCATCTGTGATGGAATGCTAGTGGGTTCTTGAAGTTGAACTTCTTTTTTCCAATTTAATTATAAGGGGATAAGTGCGTGCCCCCTCTCCGTTTGAGGATATTGGGCACCGAGACAATTCCGCTAGATCGCATCGGTGAGCGTAGATGGTTGTCTTCGCCTTACAAGGAGTTTGACGATGGTTTCGGGGTCCTCTGCTTTGGTTCTCAACTCAGGTGTGTTGGCTGACATGCAGATAAAAACAAAAATTCTGGCTGGTTTTGCCGTGGTACTGGCAATTCTCATTTCGGCACTTGCCTTTGCGTATTTCACCTTTGTTGCTGTTTCACATGATGTGGATGAATATGCCCATTATGTCGAAGAAGCCGCGCTGATCAGCGAGATTGAGACGCAGTTCCTGCGCTTTAACAGTCACGCGCGTGAATTTGCCAATACGGCTGATCCGGCAGATGCCGAAGCCGTGTTTACCTATGCCAAGCAGCTTGAGCTGATGCTTAAAGACGCGCAGTCGCAATTCATGGTCGAAGAACATCGCAATCGCATTGAACACATCGCCGAAGAGCTTGATGCCTATCTGGCAAGCTTCGCCTCGGCCAAAAACCTGAGCGACGAATACCATTCCCTGATCCTGGATCGCCTTGAACCCGACGGGATCAAGATCGTTGCCGATCTCGACAAGCTTGTTGCCCATGCGCAGAACACCGGCGATCTTGAACTCCTCAAACGTTCAGTCGCGGCACGTGAACATGCGCTTCTGGCAAGGTTGTATGCCAATATCCTGATTGGCCGTCAGGATGACAGCTTTGGCGCGAAGTCCGCCGATGAATTTGCCAAGCTTGAGACCGCACTGGGCAGCATTGGTGATCAACCATTGCCTGGCGAACTTTCCAGTGTTCTGAAGGAAGCCAAGGAACTGTTTGCCGATTATCGTCAGGTCTTTGACAAGGTGCGTGCCGACGAACTGGAAATTGTCGCAACAGTCCACGGGACCATGCGCGAAGCATCCGAGGGCATTATTGCCGATGCCGAGGCCCTGAAACAGGAACTCGCGGTGGCAGAGCACAACATCTTTGAAAAGGTCGTCGCCGAAATCATTCTGGCAGAAAAGGAAATCCTGATCGCATCGATTGGCGGTGCCGTTCTTGGGATGGTTCTGGCCTGGGTCATGGGGGATCGCTTATCGCGTCCGATCACTGCGATTACGACCATCATGCGCAGGCTGGCCAATCATGATCTGGGTGTCGAAATTCCCGGACAGACCCGCAAGGACGAAATCGGCCAGATGGCACAGGCGGTTCAGGTGTTTAAAACCAATGCCATTCGCAATGACGAACTCGAAGCCGAAGCCCGCGCGCAGGAAGAACGATCCAAAGAAGAGCAGCGGCGGTTCATGAACCAGACGGCGGACAGCTTTACGACAAGTGTCGGGACCATTATCGAAGCGGTTGCTGCCGCGGCCGTCGAGTTGCAGGCAACGGCCACTGGCATGTCCCAGATCGCAAATTCGGCGTCAGAGCAAACGACGGCTGTTGCATCGGCCAGTGAAGAGGCAAGTGGCAATGTGGATTCCGTTGCTTCGGCCACTGAGGAGCTCAACAGTTCGATTGAGGAGATCAATCGTCAGGTTGTCTTTTCAAATGAAATCGCCAAGAAGGCGGTTGATCAGGCCCGCGAAACCATGCGCGGTATCAAGGAACTGGTCGAGGCATCCAACAATATCGATCATGTTCTTAAACTGATTACCGATATTTCCGACCAGACCAATATGCTTGCGCTCAATGCAACGATTGAAGCTTCGCGGGCAGGTGATGCGGGCAAGGGATTTGCGGTTGTCGCCAATGAAGTCAAAACCCTTTCGGCGCAAACGGCCAAGGCAACAGAAGAAATCCGCGCCCAGGTCGACAGTGTTCAAAGCCGCACCGGCTTTGCCGCCAACCAGATCGAACTGATAAGCCAAACGATCAGCGAAATGGAAGGCATTGTTGCGACCATTTCCTCGGCGGTGGAGGAACAATCTGCGGCAACCCGTGAAATCGCCTTTAACATAGAACAGGCCGCGACCGGGACAACGGTTGTCAGTTCCAACATTGTTACGGTTTCACAGGCTGTAAACGATGCAGGCACAGCATCAAGCGACGTTTTAACCGCGGTCAGCACTTTGTCCGAAAACTTTGCCACCCTGAAAGGTGCGACGGACAATTTCGTCAATGCCATCCGGTCGGCCTAGACGCACCGGATTTTCAGATACACAAACGCAAAACGCCCGGCCAAAATGGACCGGGCGTTCTTTTTTAATTGGGCAACAGCGAAGGTCGGTTACTGCCCGGCCAGCGTCATGCCGTCAATGCGAAGGGTCGGGGCATTGGTGCCGTATTTGAATGTCAGGTCATTGGCCGGGACAACGGTCTTGAACATGTCTTTGAGGTTGCCCGCCACCGTGATTTCGGACACCGGATAGGCCAGTTCGCCATTTTCAATCCAATACCCCGACGCCCCGCGCGAATAATCGCCCGTCACACCATTCACGCTGCTGCCGATCATCTCGGTGATGTAAAGGCCCGACTTGATGTCCTTGATCATGTCTTCGGGCGAAATGGTGCCCGGTTCCATATAAAGGTTGGTGGTCGACGGCCCAGGCAGGCTTCCGGCCCCGCGCGATGCGTTGCCGGTTGATTTCAGGCCAAGCTGACGGGCCGAACGCAGATCCATGATCCAGGTTTTCAGGACACCGTTTTCGATCAGATGGCGTTTCTGGTTTGCCACACCTTCTGCGTCAAACGGTTTGGACCGCAGGCCGCGTTTGCGATGCGGATCATCAATGATGTTGATATGCGGCGCGAAGATTTCGTTGCCCATGGCATCAAGCAGGAAGCTGGTGCCACGTGCAATGCCGGAACCATTAATCGCCGATGACAGGTGCCCAACGATAGAGGCGGAAACGCGCGGATCAAGGATGACCGGCACCTGCGCGCTTTTGACCTTGCGCGGGTTCAGACGACGCAGGGTTTTCTCGGCGGCCTTCTTGCCGATATCGACCGGATCGCGCAGATCGGTGGAAAACACTGCGCTGTCATAATCATAATCGCGTTCCATGCCTGTGCCGGTGCCCGCCAATACGGAAACCGAGATATGGCTGCCGGACCCGGCATAAGAATTGGCAAAGCCGTTGGTCGCGGCAAGCGTGATCTGATGGCGGCCCCAACCGGCTTCTGATCCTTCGGAATTGGTGATGCCGTCGACCGAACGCGCGGCCTCTTCGCAGGCACTGGCCCATTCGATCAGTTTGTCCTGATCAACTTCGCCCGGCTCGCACAGTTCAAGTGCTTCGACATTGAAGGTTTCGGCAAGTTCACTTGGGTCGGCAATGCCGCAATAGGGATCTTCCGGGGCATTTTTGGCCATCGCAACCGCACGTTCGACCAGCTCGGCAAGGGCCGCGTCGCTGGTATCAGATGACGATACAACTGCCTGTTGCTTGCCAATCAGAACCCGCAGGCCCAGATCAGCCCCCTCGGAACGTTCAAGCTTTTCCATCTTGCCCAGACGTTGGGCAAGCGAAAGCGATGTGCCTTCGACATAAACGGCATCGGCATCGTCTGCACCGGCCTTTTTTGCCTGTGCCAAAAGGTCATTGATGCGATCAAGTGTCATGTCGGTCTTGGGCATGGAGGCTCCCTTGTATCGGAATGTGTTTCTTACGTTATAGGGGGCACGAACGTTTTCGCATAGACCCGAAACAAAAAGCTGGTTTTGGTCTAAAATTCCTGCCTTGTTTCAGAGGTGGCAGGACGAGGGCCGAATGGCAAGGCCCGGTCAATGACAGATTTCAAACGGCTTTCTGTTATAGTCAGACAAACAAGTGCTACTGGCGCCAGATAAACGGGAACGCGATGAACAAGCAGAAAATTCTTTCCGGGCTTAGTGTGGCTTGCCTGATCGGATTGGTCAGCCCTGCATTCGCAGATGACAGCAAGACTGTGATGAAAGGCTGGGATGAAAATGGTGTATGGGAGCTGAATGCGAATGGCGAAACCGATCCGGTTTC
This sequence comes from Thalassospira sp. UBA4513, assembly GCF_002388495.1. NCBI lineage: Bacteria > Pseudomonadati > Pseudomonadota > Alphaproteobacteria > Rhodospirillales > Thalassospiraceae > Thalassospira > Thalassospira sp. UBA4513. The sequence goes on along the minus strand of NZ_DGMR01000019.1, from coordinate 92,125 downwards.
AAGCGCACAGTTTTATTACGAAATGCGCTGGCAGGGCGGGAAATATGCCCGAAATTATCGTCATCAGATGCTGACCGGTGATTTTACCTGTGACGGCGTGCTCGATCGCATCGCCGGTTGGGTTGACCTTGATAACCCTGACGGTCCGTTTTTCGCACTGTTGTTTGTGACCAACCATGGTGCCAAAAATCACAGTGAAATCCGTTATATTCCGTTCAAACAGTCCGAGCAGTTTGCGCTCTGTGTCTTTGATGAAGCGGCACCACCGGTGCTGAGCTGGCAGGAAAACAGCACTGAATACATGGCCGAAGTTATGGGGGATGCGGATATGTGCAATTTCGCCATCCGCGTTGATGATTTCATGTGTGATGCGCCGCAGTTTTTCTATTCCGAGAAGCCGGATGAAAATGGCGATCACTGGATGTTCTTCAGAAATTGAGCTTCGCTTCGTTTGCTGATAAAGTATGCGCATAAATATGCACATGGAACTTGCGTAAATGACCGCAGATGTCAAAGCCAAGCAGCGCAAGCCGACAAATGTCAGTCTTGATGCTGAATTGTTGCAAGAGGCCAAAAAACTCGGGATCAACATTTCGCGCTCGGCTGAGTCGGGTTTGCGCGATGCGATTTCGATGAAACGGGCTGAACTCTGGAAAGAGCAAAACAAGGCAGCCCTTGAAGCCAGCAACAGCTATGTCGCGAAGAACGGCATACCATTGGCCAAACATCGGAAATTCTGATGGCCAAGGGGGATATTTGCCGTTTCGAGGATGGCTATGTCGTCGATGTGCAGTCGGATCTGCTTTCTGATTTGCAGACACGGGTCGTCGTGCCCCTGAAACCAATCGCCGAATATACCATGCCCGCCGACCGGCTTAATCCCGTCATCCAGATTAATGGCGACGAATGGGTTTTGTTGCCGCAGTTTATCGCGACAGTTGGGCTGGCGGAAATTGGTGAGAAAGTTGGTGAGTTCGAAGATAGTTTCGGCCTCACCAACGCTCTCGACATGGTCTTTCACGGCTTTTAGCGATCAGTCCCGCCAAATCTTCTTGCCCGTTCCGGGCAGGCCATAGCGTTCCCATTTCTGATCGACACGGTCGATTATGTCATCATCCATATAGATCTTTTCGCCCCATTCGCGGTTGGTTTCGCCGGGCAGCTTGTTGGTGGCATCAAGGCCAAGCTTGCCACCAAGACCCGAAACCGGGGACGCGAAATCAAGGTAATCAATCGGGGTGTCGGTGACGGTTGTGATATCACGCACCGGGTCCATCCGGGTCGAGATCGCCCACATGACATCTTTCCAGTCGCGGACATCAATATCGTCATCCACGACAATGACGAATTTGGTGTACATGAACTGCCGCAGGAACGACCAGACGCCCATCATCACGCGCTTGGCATGACCGGCATAGGCCTTCTTCATCGAGACAACCGCGATGCGATAGCTGCATCCCTCTGGCGGCAACCAGAAATCTACGATTTCCGGGAATTGCTGCTGCAAAAGCGGCACGAAGACGTCATTCAATGCTTCGCCCAGAACCGATGGTTCATCTGGCGGACGGCCGGTGAAGGT
>NZ_DGMR01000019.1:70302-90450 GCF_002388495.1 Thalassospira sp. UBA4513 | reverse complement strand
TCTTCGACCGAGTTATAATAACCGGTGTGATCGCCATACGGCCCCTCGGGCGCATATTCATCAAGCGATACGTAACCTTCAAGAATGATCTCGGCCGTGGCCGGGACCTTGAGCGGGACGGTTTTGCAATCGACCAGTTCAACCTTTTCACCGCGCAGAAGGCCAGCAAACTGATATTCCGACAGGGTATCGGGGACCGGGGTGACAGCCGCAAGGATCGTACCAGGATCTGCGCCCAGAACGATGGCGGCTGGCAGCGGTTCACGCTTTTCCTGTTTCCAGCGCGCATGATGCTGTGCGCCACCGCGATGTTTCAGCCAGCGCATGATGGTTTTGTTTTTACCCAACACCTGCATGCGATAGATGCCAAGGTTAAACACATCGCGCTTGTCACCGCCCTTGGCGCCAGCACTTGGCCCCTGGGTCACGACCAGCGGCCAGGTGATCAGCGGGCCGGGTTCGCCGGGCCAGCAGGATTGCACCGGAATTTTCGAAAGATCGATATCATCGCCCTGAAGGACCACTTCCTGACACGGGGCTTTCGAAACCGTTTTGGGTTTCATCGCCATCACGGTCTTGGCAAGCGGCAGCAGCGAAAAAGCTTCGCGGATGCTGGCCGGTGGTTCGGGCTGTTTCAGGAACGCCAGCGTTTCGCCGACTTCGCGCAGTTCTTCGGGTTTGCGGTTCATGCCCGCCGCCACACGGTCCACGGTGCCAAACAGGTTGACCAGAACCGGCATGTCGTATTTTTTGCCGTCATCACCGACAACATTTTCAAACAGAACAGCCGGGCCACCTTCGGCGAGAAGGCGGGTCTGGATTTCCGTCATTTCAAGATTGGGGGAGACCGGTTCAGTGACACGGACAAGACGGCCGGTTTTTTCCAGCGCATCCATGAAGTCACGAAGGGATTGATAGGGCATGGCACCTGTCATCTGCAAAGCTTTGAAACCTGATTGTCTTCATACGCCGCGGAGCGAAACGGGACAACCTTACTGTTGTCAAATACGTCATTTGTAACCGCATCGATCCATCCCTACATGATCTGACAATGCTGCGTTGCACGGCGATGCATAATTTTGCGGTTTTGGTCAGCGCATCATTTGGTTATACATTGGCAAGGAAAAGAGTCGCGTGACCCACAGCACGCGACCTGGCAACTCACCAAAAGCATGAAGGACGCACAGATGGCCAAGTACTGGGTTATCGGGGGCACCTATCAGGATACCGGTTTCGATAAGCCGATTGGCGAAGAAACCAAAGTTGGTCCGTTTGGCAGCTTCGAAGACGCCGAAAAGGAATGGTCGAAAATGGCCTGGCAGTCGGTTGATGACGCGAATTCGCGGTATCGTATCGAACGCCTTGAAGAATACTGGGTAGTCGGTGGCGAATATGAAAGCACCGATTTCGAAACCCCGGTTGGCGGTGAAGAAGAACGTCATGGCCCGTTTGCCACGTTTGGCGATGCCGAAAAAGCATGGTCGAAACTGGCATGGCAGCATGTTGACGACTGCAATTATCGCTATCGTGTCGTCGAAGGCTAAGCCGGACGGCCAATATGTTTTCGATATCTGATGCGCATATGATCACGGATCCCGTGTTGCGCGACCAGATCGAACAGCATCCGCGCGCGCAGGATCTCCTGCGCGCGTTTTTGTATCCCTATCCTGCGCCGGATCACGACTTTCTGTTTCGTGGTGGTGACGTAGTTGCGATGGGACCATCAGACGTCGCGACTGCGACAAGGGGCAGGACACCGGTTCTGGCCGTCGGGTCCAATCGTGCGCCGGTACAACTGACCCGAAAATTCACCCATCAGAACCTGTCTGATGAAATCCCGGTGACCCATGGCTGGTTGGCACATCATGATATTGTCTATTCAACGCACATAACCGGATACGGCGCAGTTCCGGCAACGCTGGCGTCCTCACCGGGCACGCGCGTGCGTGTTTCGATAACCTGGCTCACCCCGACACAACTTGCACATATGCATGTCACGGAATCGGTGCCAGCCCATTACAGCTATGTTCAATTTCCGGGTCGCGATCTTGATCTCGATTGCGGGGTCACTTCCGATCACATCGGCATGTACCAATCTGCACGCGGACATGTTTTTGATCAGGGATCGGTGTTTGCCTTGTCTGCGATTGAGGCCAGAGATCGCCGGTTCACATCCCTTGACCAATGGGAAATGATGGCACTTTTCGCCAAGCGTGCCGGCCAGGTCTTTAGCCCCGCATTCGTCCTGCGTGTCATTGATGATCCGGCATTTCGCCGTCTTGTTGTTGAACAGGATTAATCGCGGTCCGGCAAAAGCTGCCAGATACGGGTGAATTTGGTGTCGGTGTCCTCGACCGCGACATCGACCGGCACGTCGTAGGTTTCAAGTTCATCAATGTTATGCGTCGGCGCATAGGTTCGGCCGGGGTCGGCCAGGATGACCTTGGTGCCAAGGCGGGCCTCGGCCATCAGCCACTGCAAAACGGCATTTGCCATGTCCTGCTGATAACAGACGTCGCCGGCAAAAATCACATCCCAACGCTTTTGCGGGGCCGAGGTGCCGACAAGATTTTCGGTCGTCGTCGGAATTTGAACACCATTGTGTTTGGCGTTCAGCCTTGTGGCGGTAATCGCCACCGGGTCGATGTCGTTGGCAAGGATTTCTGCGGCATCAGAACGGACGCAGGCAATCGCCTGCATGCCACCACCACAGGCAAAATCAAGCACCCGCTTGCCGCGCACCAGTTCCGGGTGATCAAGGATATAGCGCGTGATTGCCTGCCCACCCGGCCAGGCAAAGGCCCAGTAGGGCGGCGGGATATCAAGCACACCCAGGATATCCTCGGTCGCCTGCCAAAGCGGGGTGATGTGGGTCGCCAGATACATCTCGATTTCCGGTGCCAGTGGCACCCGAGCCGGTACGGTGAATGTTTCGATCAGATCGGCAAATTGCGGATCGTCGACATCGGGCACCAGTGCATCGGCGAAGACATTCTCGCTCATTGGCGGTTTACCTTGAAAAGGGGTATCGGGTTATGCGTTCGCAATCAGGTGCGAAAGCACGATGGCAGCAAGTACCAGTAATCCGTAATCGCGGTTGGATTTAAACCGCTTCAGACAATTGGCCGCATCATCAAGCTTGACGGTGGCAACCTGCCAGCCAAGGTGAATGCCCGCCAACCCCAGCAAGACAAAATAGGACCAGTGCAAACCGGCCAGCATCCCCGAAACGCCCAGCAAAAGCGTGGTCATGGTATAGAAGCCCTTGGCCCATTTCGGCGTCGCATCGCCGAAACGCAGTGCCAAGGACTTTAGCCCGATCTTGGCATCATCATCCTTGTCCTGATGGGCATAGATGGTGTCATAGCCAAGCGTCCAGAAAAAGCCCGCCGCATACATGGCAATGGCGGCCGGCTCCACCGTGCCGGTCACTGCCGCCCAACCGACCAGCGCGCCCCAGTTAAAGGCAAGGCCAAGGCAGGCCTGCGGCCAATAGGTGATCCGCTTCATGAACGGATAGGTGATGATGATCGGGATCGAACAGATGCCGACAATGATCGCCTCGATGCGGAATTGCACCAGAATACCAAGTCCAAGCAACATCATGAAGCCAAGGAACAGCAACGCCTGCCACACCTTGACCTGACCACTTGGCAGCGGGCGGGTGGTGGTGCGTTCGACCTTGCCATCAAAATTGCGGTCGGCCAGATCATTGATCACGCAACCGGCACCGCGCATGATCACAGCACCCACCCCGAACAGCGCCATCATGATGACGATCTGTTTGGTGGTGATGGCATCGGTTAACCCGCCTGCCATGGCGGTGGACCACCAGCAGGGCAAAAGCAAAAGCCAGGTGCCAATCGGGCGATCAAGGCGCAGAAGTTTCAGATAGGGTCGCACAGCTTCGGGCATGAAACGATCGATCCAGCCATCCTGTGGCATATCGTTCTTGCTGGTCTGTATTGGCTGGTTGACCTGTGTCATAATTGGCCTATCTGATAAAAAACCATTTCAATATGCCGTAAAACGGCTTTGGGGACCTTTATGACTGCTGATGCCACGCGCGCCCGCCAACGCCTTTTCGTTCGGGATCCTATCACGGCTGATAGTGAAATCGAACTTGCTCCCGAACAGTCTCATTACCTCGAACATGTCATGCGCCTCAAGCCCGGAACACCGGTAAAAATTTTTAATGGCCTTGACGGGGAGTGGCTGGGCACGATCAGCGAGCTTCGTAAAAAGAAGGGCAGCGTCACCGCGGAACGCCAATTGCGTGCGCAGGGCAATGAAGTTGGTCCGACTCTTGTTTTTGCGCCGATCAAAAAGCAACGACTTGATTTCCTGATTGAAAAGGCGGTCGAGCTTGGGGTTCAAAGTTTGCAACCGGTCATCACCCAGCATGGCATCACCGACAAGGTTCGCCTTGATCGTTTGCAGGCACAGGTGGTTGAAGCGGCCGAACAGTGTGAACGCCTGACTGTGCCTGAGGTTTGCGAACCTGTGCGTCTTTTGGACTGGGTCGCAAACCTGCCGGAAAATCACCATCTGCTATTTTGTGATGAAACAGGATCGGGGTCACCAATTGGTGAAGTGCTAAGTCAGCTATTGGCAAAGGGCGCTGGCTCGTTTATCGACAATACCAATGTTGTTAACCATGCAATCGTGATTGGACCCGAGGGCGGCTTTAGCGCCGACGAACTTGAACGTATCCGCAAACAGCCTTTTGCAACGCCTGTAAGCCTCGGTCCGCGTATTCTGCGTGCCGAAACGGCCGCAATTGCAGCTTTGACCGTATTTCAGGATCGTATCGGCGATTGGTCGCACCGACCCGTTGCGAGAGATTAGGGGAAGCCCTTATGACTGTCAGCGCCTCCACTGGTGACAGCCCGGTAATTGAAAGCCGGCGCCAGCTTGTCGAATGGTTCGAGTCCGGCTGTACGCCAAAAAAAGACTGGGCCATCGGCACCGAACACGAAAAATTCGCCTTCACCCGCGATGATCTTCGCCCCATCCCCTATGAGGGGGAGCGCGGGGTCAAAATGCTGCTCAATGCCCTGGCCGAACATTATGATTGGGAACCGATCATTGAGAACGGCAATGTCATTGCACTGACCAAGGACAAATGTTCCGTCTCGCTCGAACCGGGCGGGCAGATTGAACTTTCCGGTGCGCCGCTTAAAAACATTCACCAGACCTGTGGTGAAGTGCATACGCACCTGCACGAAGTCCGCGAGATTTGTGACGGGCTTGGCATTGATATGCTGGGTGTCGGCCATAATCCGAAATGGAAACGCGAAGATATCCCGTGGATGCCCAAGGGCCGCTACGAGATCATGAAAAATTACATGCCCAAGGTCGGAAACCTTGGTCTGGACATGATGCTCAGGACCTCGACCATTCAGGTCAATCTGGATTTCAGTTCCGAAGCCGACATGGTCAAGAAATTCCGGACCTCTTTGGCGCTTCAGCCTGTGGCAACCGCCCTGTTTGCGGCGTCGCCGTTTGTTGATGGCAAGCCAAGCGGTTTCTTGTCGGCACGATCAAACGTCTGGACCGATACCGATCCGGATCGTTGTGGCATGTTGCCGTTCGTGTTCGAGGACGGTTTTGGCTTTGAACGTTATGTCGACTACATGCTCGATGTGCCGATGTATTTCGTTTATCGCGACGGCAAATACATTGATGCGGCGGGCAAGTCGTTCCGTGATTTCATGGATGGCAAACTTGATGTTCTGCCGGGTGAACGCCCGACCATGAATGACTGGTCTGATCACATGACCACGGCCTTCCCGGAAGTGCGTCTTAAGAAGTTCCTTGAAATGCGCGGTGCCGATGGTGGCCCGTGGAAACGCATCTGTGCGCTGCCGGCCCTTTGGGTGGGGCTGTTGTATGATGATGCGGCCCTTGATGCCGCTTGGGATCTGGTCAAGGACCTGTCGGTAACTGAACGCGAAGCGCTTCGCAACGACGTTCCGCGCACCGCCCTTGCCACCCCGTTCAAAAACGGCACGGTTCAGGATCTTTCCAAAGACGTTCTGGCGATTTCCCGTCAGGGTCTTAAAAACCGTGGCCGCATGGATAGCTACGGCGACGATGAAGGCCATTTCCTTGATAGCCTTGATGATGTCGCACAAAGCGGCCGCACCCTGGCAGAGGAATTCCTTGATAAGTACGAAACCGAATGGAACGGCTCGGTCGATCCGTTGTTCAAGGAATACGCCTACTAAGGCCAACGAATACGCAATAAAAAGGGCAGTGATTTCACTGCCCTTTTTTGATGTTTGCAGGTTGCTCGTTTTGAGGGTTACTGCGCAGCCCGATCAAGCCGGGTTTGGGCGGCAAACCATTTTTCGATGGCATCGACCTGATCAGGCTGCATCCCGAGGCCAAGCTTGGTCCTGCGCCACAGAACATCTTCTGCGCAACACGCCCATTCGTTGGCCATCAGGTAGTGGAGTTCTGCTTCGTAAAGGTTTGGCGCGACCTCTGTGCCCAGATCACCAAGCGATGTCGCCGTGCCAATGATCTTGCTGATCTCGGTGCCGTAGCTTCGCACCAGCCGATACAGCAATGCGCGTGGCAACCAGTCATAGGTTGATTTGGCCTTGGCAAGGAACGCATCAAAATCGCCGTCGGGCATGTCGCCACCGGGAAGGATGGCGTTTGCTGTCCAGTCCTTGGCATTGTTGCCCAGAACCGGGGCCAGTTTTTGCATCGCATGTTCGGCAAGCTTGCGATAAGTCGTGATCTTGCCGCCATAGATCGACAGGATCGGGGCGGCGCTGCCGCTATCGCCGGTATCAAGATCAAACACGTAGTCGCGGGTTACCGCCGACGCATTGTCGTTCTTGTCGTCATAAAGCGGTCGCACACCGGAATAATCCCAGACCACGTCCTTGCGGCCAAGCGGTTTGGCGAGATAGCCATTCACCAGATCCAGCAGATAGTCGGTTTCCTGATCGCTGATTTTGACCTGTGCCGGATCGCCGGTATAGGCAACATCGGTGGTGCCGATCAGGGTGTAGTCCTGCTGATAGGGGATGGCAAAGGCAATGCGGCCGTCGCCATTCTGGAAGATATAGCAATGATCATGGTCATGAATGCGCGCAACCACAATGTGGCTGCCCTTGACCAGTCGAAGACCGGCGGCCTTTCTGCCAAGTCCGGCATTTTCGACCATCTCGGTGACCCATGGCCCTGCGGCATTGACCACGGACTTGGCGCTAATCGATTGCGGGGCACCATCAGGCCCGATCAGTTCGGCATTCCAGTGATCGTGATGACGCACCAGTGAGGCACATCTGGTGCGGGTTCGGATGTCAGCCCCACGTGCCTGCGCATCCTGTGCATTGAGGACCACAAGCCTGGCATCATCGACCCAGCAATCGGAATAGGAAAAACCGCCGGCAAAATCGGATTTCAACGGTTGACCTTCCGGCGTGCCGTTAAACGAGACGGCTCGTGATCCGGGCAGGCGTTTGCGCTTTGCCAGATGGTCATAAAGAAACAGTCCGGCGCGCAGCATCCATTTCGGACGCAAACCCCGGTGATGGGGCAAAACGAATGTCAAAGGCCAGATGATATGTGGGGCAGCAGCCAACAGAACTTCGCGTTCCTGAAGTGCTTCGCGCACCAGACGGAACTCGTAATGTTCAAGATATCGAAGACCGCCATGGATGAGTTTGGTCGAGGAAGAAGAGGTGGCCGAGGCAAGGTCGCGCTGTTCGACCAAAAGAACAGAAAGCCCGCGACCGGCGGCATCACGGGCAATACCAGCCCCGTTGATGCCGCCGCCAACGACCAGAAGGTCGTAAGTTCCGGTCACGTTAGATCACCTTTTTACGCAGGTAAGCTGAAATGGCTTCGCCAATTATGACCAGACCAATGATTGCCAGAAGGATCGTGGCAACCGTTTGCCATGCAAAGGTATCAATCGCCCCCTGAAGGATGATGCCGATACCACCAGCCCCAACCAGACCCAGAACCGTACTTTCACGCAGGTTGATGTCCCAGCGCAGAATGGACACGGCAAAGAAGGTCGGCATGACTTGCGGAATGACGCCATAGACGAGAATCTTGAAGCGCGATGCGCCCACAGATTCCAGTGCCTCGATCGGGGCACGGTCGATTTCCTCGATTGCTTCGCCCAGCAATTTGCCAAGGAAGCCAAGCGACCGGAAAATGATCGCCAGAATACCGGCCAGAACACCCGGTCCGAACACAGCCACAAACAGCAGCGCCCAGATGATGGTGTTGACCGAACGCGATGACACCAGAATGAACCGGCCAAGCCAAAGCGTGAAACGGTTCGGCGTGGTGTTCTGGGCTGCGATCAGTGCAATTGGCAGGGACAGGAACACGGCAAAGAAGGTCGCAATGGTTGCGATATTGACGGTTTCCAAAAGTGTCCAGCCGATTTCCTGCCAGCCTTCAAGAGACGGCGGGAACATGCGGGCAAACAGATCGCCCATCTGTTCCGGGGCATCCCAAAGCCACGGCCAGATGATGTTGATCGTCGACAAGGACCAGACAACGGCCAGCGCGACCAGTGCGGTCAGGCCATAGCGCCGCCAGCGTTCCTTGGTGGTGTAGCGGGACCATTCGCGGTTGGCGATTGCTTCCGGTCCGGTAGGTTGGGTGGTGGCTACCATAGGTTCCTCCTGATCCGGCCGCTGATGGCCTCGCTGACAAGGATCACACCGATGATGCAAAGGGTAATCGCCAGCGCAAAGTCATAGTCATAACGCCCAAAGGCATTAAGAAGGGTCGATCCGATACCGCCCGCACCAACGATGCCAACAATGGCAGACGCGCGCAGGTTGCTATCAAGCTGATAGATCGAAAGACCGATCTGACGGGGCATGATTTGCGGGATCACGGCATACAGAAGGGTGACGAATGTCGCCCCGCCAGCAGCACGGATCGCCTCGACCTGACCCCAATCGATTTCTTCGATCCGTTCGGCCAGCATTTTGGCAACGAAACCGATGGAATAGACCGTCAGCGTCAGAATGCCTGCCAGCGGTCCAAAGCCGACAGCTTTGACAAACAGGATGGCAACAATGACCGGGTGGAAGGAACGGGCAACGATGATCACGCCACGCCCGATGGTATAAAGCCATTTCGGTGCGATGTTTGACGCCGATGCAAAGGCAATCGGAACGCTCAGTGCCAGACCAAGCAGGGTCGACACAATCGCGATCTTGATGCTTTCCATGAAGCCGTCAAACAGCAACTCGCCACGGATGAAGCTTGGCGGGAAGGCGCCCTTGAAGATGCGGATCGCACGCGGGACACCGTCCTGGATGCGCTCCCAGTCGAATGGCAGGGTTGTGATGGCCCACCAGACATAGGCAACAACAGCAATCAGAAGTCCCCAGCGCAACATCGGGTTGGCAATAAAGGGGGGCTTCTTCCATGTGCGGCCCGTTTTTTGAACGGTGCTGCTCATCGTGCGGCGACCTCACGCAGGTGGGTGCTGCTTTCGGCGTCGCCGCGTTCTTCGGCGGGCACACCGGCATAGATGTCGTCCATGGCGTCATTGGTCAGATCGACCGGCTCGCCATCGAAAATGATGCGGCCAAAGCGCATACCAACGATCCGCTGGGTGTATTCCTTGGCTTCGTTGACGTTATGGATGTTGATCAGAACCGGCAGGTGCAGCTCGGATGCGAGCGCGCGCAGCAGTTCCATGATCTGACGGGATGTTTTCGGATCAAGCGATGCGGTCGGTTCATCGGCCAGCAGGATTTCAGGTTCCTGCATCAGGGCGCGGACCACACCGACACGCTGGCGTTCACCGCCGGAAAGTTCATCGGCACGTTTGTCGGCATAATGGGCAATCCCGACGCGTTCCATCAAATGAAAGGCGCGGTCAATGTCTTCCTGCGGATATTTGCGCGTGACCGCGCGCCATGCCGGAAGATAGCCAAGGCGACCAGACTGCACGTTTTCCATCACCGTCAAACGGTCAATCAGGTTGAAGCCCTGAAACACCATGCCGATGCGACGGCGTGCCAGACGCAGTGCCTTGCCTTCAAGCTTGGTCAGTTCCGTGCCATTGAGTTCGATGGAGCCAGAAGACGGTTCGACAAGGCGGTTGATACAGCGCAGAAGGGTACTTTTACCCGCACCTGATGCGCCGATGATGGAAACAACACTTTCGCCCGGCACTTCAAGGTTCAGGTTCTTCAACACTGCCTTTTCTTCGCCATAGCGTTTTACAAGTTCTTTGATACGCAGCATTGCGTTACCCCGAATGAAATGGGTGGCACAGGGCCTGCCAAGGCAGGCCCTGCAAAGTTCGGATCGATTGGAAAATCAGGAATTACTTCAGGTTGTCCGGGGTGTATTTCACACCGTTGGCAGCCTGAATTTCGCGGATAACCGCCCAGTCTTCCTGATAGGTGATCGGCAGGAACTTCGACACACCCTTGAATTCTTCACCAAGGGCGGTGCCCTTCATGTCAAAGGTAAAGAAGGCTTCCTTGATCTTTTCGACCAGTTCCGGCTTCAGGTTGTAGGCATAGTTGAACGAAGTGGTCGGGAAAGGCTTGCTTTCATAGATGATTTTGACTTCGTTCGGATCATAGAGATCGCGCTGGGCCATACGTTCAACAACTTCGGACGCGACCGGGGCGGCGTCATAGTCACCGGCGACAACGCCCAGGATCGACTGATCGTGCGAACCGGAATAGACAACTTCGTAATCCTGTTCAGGGACGATGCCCTGACCCGGAAGCAGTGCACGCGGTGCAAGGTTGCCCGAGTTCGAGGTCGGCGAGGTATGAGCAACGCGTTTGCCCTTAAGATCAGCCGGGGTATCAATGCCGCTGTCGACACGGGTGTAGAGCTGAAGCGTGTAACCAAAGCGACCATCATCCGCACCCATCAGGGCGAACGGAACCGCGCCGGCAAGGTTGACGGCAAACGGGGTCGGGCCGGTCGAGAAGCCGGCAACGTGCAGACGGCCTGAACGCATGGCTTCGACTTCTGCCGAGTTCGACTGAACGGCAAAGAAGTGAACGTCCTTGCCGGTGACTTCTTCAAGATGCTGCAGGAACGGGTCCCAGATATCGGCATAAACCGCCGGGTCTTCGACCGGGGTATATGCAAAGACAAGGGTGTCCGGATCGACCTGCTGGTCTGCAGGCGGGGCATCAGCAACAAGGTCGCCGTCCATGTCGCAATACATCGGGTCAAGATCGCCACGTGCGATGCAGTCATCTGCCGCCGCAGCCGGGGTGGATGCCATGCCGACCATGCCGATTGCGGCAAGGAGGGTGATGAGCTTTAAACTGTCGGTTTTTTTCGGAATTGAAAACACTGTTTTCGAACCTTTCTTCCCTGTGAATGACGGCTTTCCGCCGTTTTTGAATGTGGTTTTGTTGTTTTTATTGTTGCTTTAACCAACAGTATGAATTTGAAAAAGTTGGAAAATCAACACAAAACTGTAACAAAAGGTTTCACTCAGGATTGCTAAGATGCCTGCTATTGGCACAAAACCGGCCATAATTGAGGGGGATGTGGCTTTGCGTTTGGGAAAAAAAGAGCGGCAGCGTCGTATTCTGCAAGAGTTACAGGTTCACCCTCATGTGAGAGTTGCCACACTTGCAGAGCGATTCGATGTTGCAACCGAAACCATCCGCCGTGATCTTGACGCGCTGAGCCGTGATGGATTGATCAAACGCGAGTTCGGTGGCGCATCGGCCCGGCCCATGGGCCATCAGCCCGATCTGGCGCAACGCCAGTTATCGGCGGTGGCCGGGTTTGAACGGATTGGCATGCTGGCGGCCGACATGGTGCGGTCCGGCGATGTGGCAATGATTGATGCCGGTTCAACTGTGGCCCAGATTGCGCCGTTTCTGGCAGCCCGCACGACAAAACTGCCACGCACGTTTCTGACCAATTGCTATGCGGTGGTGCATGGCATGGCCGAACTTGCCGATCATGATGATGTTTTGATGTGTCCGGGCCAGTTTGATCGTCGTGAAAACGCGGTCTATGGCAATGATACCGTCGAATATCTGCGCCGTTTCCACGCCAATATTGCCTTTATCGGAGCATCGGGAATTTCGCGGCAGGGCTTTAGTGACGTCAACCGCCGTGCGGTGGCCGTCAAACGCGCAATGATGGAACGATCAGACGAAACCTGGCTGATGGTTGATCATACGAAGTTTGATCAACGCTATCTGGAAAATGTCGCACCGCTTGAGGCCCTTACCGGCATCATCACGGATCGTCGACCCGAACCGGAATTCGCATCCCAGCTTGAACGGGCGGGAATACGGCTTTTGGCGTGGTGTGATGAAAAACATGGTCTGGCATGAACCGACTGGCCTGAACCGATAAATAGATCGGTCAAACCGCAATTTGGTCGTGGTTGAGTTTGCGTTCGTCCTGATTCCAAACCATATTTCCCGGCACAGCGCGTTATTGTGTTGAATGCCGGGTTCCCGCCCCGGTCAGTTTGTTTCTGACACGGAGGATTATGATCGTGACCAATCCAGTGACCACCCGTACCGAACAGGACACCATGGGCGAAATTGATGTGCCTTCTGATCGGTATTGGGGGGCGCAAACCCAGCGATCCAGACAGAATTTCCGCATTGGCGGTGAACGCATGCCAGATGCCCTGATCAAGGCGTTCGGGGTTCAAAAACTGGCGGCTGCGCGCGCCAATGCCGCCCTTGATAACCTTGATCCGGAACTGGCCAAGGCGATCGAGGCCGCCGCATCCGAAGTGGCCGAAGGCAAGCTTTTGGATCACTTCCCATTGGTGGTCTGGCAGACCGGATCGGGTACCCAGACCAACATGAATGCCAATGAAGTGATCGCCAACCGGGCGTGCGAGATTTTGGGCAAGCCGATGGGCAAGCGCGAACCGGTCCATCCCAATGACCACGTCAATCGTGGCCAGTCATCGAATGACAGTTTCCCGGCCGCCATGCATATCGCCGCCGTGGTCGAGATCGAGGAAAAGCTGAAACCCGCCCTTAAACACCTGCGCTCGACCCTTGACGCCAAGGTCGAAGCATTTGGCGATATCGTCAAAATCGGCCGCACCCACATGCAGGATGCGGTGCCCCTGACCCTGGGGCAGGAATTTTCCGGCTATGCTGCGCAAATCGCACTCGGCCTGGACCGGATCGACGATGCGCTTAAACGCCTGCGCAAACTGGCACAGGGGGGCACCGCCCTTGGTACCGGGCTGAACGCGCCGGATGGCTTTGATGTCGAATTTGCCAAACAGGTTTCAAAGATCACCGGTCTTGAGTTTAAAACGGCGGAAAACAAGTTCGAAGCACTGGCCGCCCATGATGCCTGTGTTGAGATGTCAGGTGTCATGAATGTACTGGCGACGTCCTTGATGAAAATCGGCAATGATATCCGTCTGCTTGGTTCCGGGCCGCGTTGTGGTTTGGGTGAGCTTGTCCTGCCCGCCAATGAACCGGGATCCTCGATCATGCCGGGCAAGGTCAACCCGACCCAGGCCGAGGCATTGACCATGGTGTGCGCGCAGGTGATGGGCAATCATGTTGCGGTCACGGTGGGTGGTTCGAACGGTCATCTGGACCTTAACGTGTTCAAGCCGGTGATCATTTATAACCTTCTGCAATCGATCCGCCTGATTGCCGATGCATCGGTCAGCTTTGCCGATAACTGTATTGCCGGGCTTGAGGCCGATCAGGAAAAGATTGCGCACTATGTCGAACAAAGCCTGATGCTGGTGACCGCCTTGGCACCGCATATTGGCTATGACAATGCGGCGGCCGTGGCCAAGAAGGCGCACAAGGAACGCAGCAGCCTGAAGGAAGCCTGCATCGCGCTTGGTTTCCTTGATGGCGATCGCTTTGATGAGCTGGTTCAGGCCCGCGACATGATCTGATGTGATGTTTTAAAGCATCGAAAAGCAAGGCCGGGCATCGCACCCGGCCTTATGTTTCCGCATGATGAAAAGTATGAAGACGACTGGACAAAACAGACCCCCTGCAATGATCAATGTCATTGCAGGTGTGGTTTAAATCGGGCATATCCAACCCATGATAACGTGCAAACGCCATAACCGCCGTTCGGGCGGAATTTCCCTGCGCCGTGTCGTTCAGACATGGCTGGTGGCGTTTGTTGTCTTGTTTGCGGGTGTCACCCAGTCCGGGCTGGTCCCAGCATTTCTCAGCGGGCAGGCCACCGGCATTGCGACTGCATCCGCGGCGGAAATCGCACCGGGTGGTGATTACGTTCTGATTTGCACCCCGGCTGGCATCAAGCTTGTATCTGCTGATACGCTTGAAGGTGTCGTGGCATCAAATGCGTCCGGTCAAACCGACGAAATGCCGGCCCATGCGTTTTGCCCGCTTTGTGCAAACCATCACGGGGCGATGGCGGCAATTGATTTGCCCTATGTCGCGCCGGTGCCGGTCATTCATGATGTCAGCTATGCCAAGGCGATTGCCTTTGTCGCGGTCAATGACATCCCGCGCGGTCGCCATTCCCGGGCACCCCCGGTTTCCATCTGATTTCAAAGACTGATCAAAACACGATTACTGAAATCGCAGACCTGCGGATGCAGGCTGCTAATTGGATGGAATATCATGAAAAAGCTTTTTGCAATTGTTGCGACCGTGGCGTCGCTGTTTATCGTTACCAACGCCTTTGCCGCCGATATCGAAGTCAAGGATGCCTGGGCCAAGGCATCCAAGGGCATGGTGCGCAATGGTGCGGCCTTCTTTGATGTTGTGAATACCGGGGCTGCCGACCGCATTGTTAGCGTGCGCAGTGATCTTGCGGAACGCACCGAACTTCACACCCACATCATGGAAAACAATGTCATGAAGATGCGCCAAGTTCAGGGTGGTGTTGAGGTGCCAATGCATGGCTCTGTGCAGTTCAAACCGGGCAGCTATCACGTCATGTTCATTGGCCTGAACAAGCCGCTTGAAGAAGGCGAGAAAATCGACATCACACTGGAATTCGAGAAGGCCGGTGATGTGCCTGTGACTATTGATGTTCTCAACACCATGGCGATGGGGCCGAACGGTGGTGCCGGCATGGGGCATGGTCATGGCAAGATGAAAATGAACAGCAACTAAGGTTGCACGGCAGCCGAATATTCAAAGGGGGAAGGTTTGCGCCGACCCCCTTTTTTCGTCATGATGGGGCAACCAAAACGGTCGGTTACAGGGAGCCCACCATGTCTGACGACATCACTATTGACGATCTGATCGCCAAGCTTGGCCTGCAACCCCATCCGGAGGGTGGCTATTACGCCGAGACCTTCAGGGCGTTTGAAACCTGTAATCCCGGCAATCGGTATCTGGGGGTGCGCAGCACGGGAACGGCGATCTATTACCTTCTGACGCGTGATACTTTTTCAGGCATGCATATCCTGACCAGTGACGAGATTTTCCATCACTATATCGGGGATGCCGTCGAACAGCTTCAGCTGTTTGAGGACGGCACGCACAAGCGGGTCGAGATCGGCAAGGATTTGCTGGCCGGGCAGAAACCGCAAATGGTGGTGCCGAAAAATGTCTGGCAGGGGGCGCGGCTTAAGCCCGGCGGCAAGTTTGCGCTTTTGGGCTGCACCGTTGCGCCGGGCTTTGATTTTGCCGATTTCTCTATGGGCAAACGCGCGGCACTGACAGCGAAATGGCCTGCCGCGTCCGAGCTGATTGCGGCATTGACGCGCGACTGATTTTCAGGCGAAAGTACGACGTCACCAACTTGGGGTTGTTTGGCGTGGCCGCCAGCCCCGAAATACAGGAATAGCCCCATGCAGCTCGACACCTGGCTTCTTTTTGCCGGGGCGGCAATCGCGTTGGCGATGGCGCCCGGTCCTAATAATCTTCTCGCGATGTTTAATGGCGCGCGGTATGGCGTATCGTCTGCTGCAGTGGGCGGAATTGGCCGTATTGTTGCCTTTGCCCTGATGATTGTGGTGACTGCGGCCGGGCTTGGTGTGGTGCTTGCTGCGAGTGAAACAGCCTTCCTTGTGATCAAATGGGGTGGCGCGGTTTATCTGGTCTGGCTTGGTCTTAAAAGCTGGTTTGCCAAGGTCAATGACAGTGATGAAACGACTGGCCCGGCCGAGCTTATGGTCAATCCGGGGCCGTTTAATCTGGCAAAGACCGAGTTCCTGACCGCGATTGGCAATCCCAAGGCGATCCTGATCTTTACGGCCTTCTTCCCGCAATTCCTTGATCCGGCTGTGGCATACGGGCCGCAATTCACGGTCATGGGCGTGACATTCATTGCCATGGAAACCAGCGTTTTGCTGGCCTATGGATTGTTGGGCGGGCAGGTCAAGGGCCTGATCAAGTCAGCCCGACATATGCGGATGCTCAACCGTGTTTCGGGCACGCTTCTGGTCGGGGCGGGTGTTTTGCTGGCACTCACCGACCGGTCACGCACGACGGCCTAATTCAGGCAAGATATCCTCAGAAATGCGCAGGGGCGCAGCTTTGTTAAAAGCGCGCCCCCTTGCTCCCTTGTCTACCTGGATAGCTGTTAGGCTTTCCGGGCGATCGCCTGTTGTCAGGCGATTTCTTCGACCCGATGACACGCCACTTCGCGGCCCTCGAAATTGCGCAGTTCCGGGCGAACTTTTGCGCATTCCTCGGTCGCAAACGGGCAGCGTTTATGAAACGCACAGCCCGATGGCGGGTTGATCGGTGATGGCAACTCGCCAGTCAGCGGTTCTGCCTTCACACGTTGTGTCGGATCGATCTTTGGTGCCGACGCCAGAAGCGCCCGTGTATAGGGGTGCAGCGGCTTGGCAAAGATCTCGTCAGTTGGTCCCTTTTCAGCGACGCGACCGAGATACATCACCATGACGTCATCTGCAATATGTCTGACGACAGAAAGATCATGCGAGATGAAAACATAGGCGACATTCATCTCTTCCTGCAGGTCCATCATCAGGTTCAGAACCTGTGCCTGTACCGATACATCAAGGGCCGATACCGGCTCGTCCGCGACGATGACTTTCGGTTCAAGGATAAGGGCACGGGCAATCGCGATACGCTGACGCTGACCACCGGAAAACATATGCGGATAACGCTGATAGAACTCCGGACGCAGGCCAACCTTTGCCATGGTGGCATGGACGCGTTCTTCACGTTCCTTGCGGCCAAGATTATCCATGTTCAAAAGAACTGGCTCGGCCAGGATCTGACCAACCTTTTTGCGCGGGTTCAGCGACCCATACGGGTTCTGGAAGATCATCTGAACGGTGCGGCGGAACTGCTTGGCTTCCTTGTCAGACAGATTGCCAACGGCATTGCCATTCAGTTTCAGCGCGCCCGAGGTCGGCTTTTCGATCAGGGTTAGCTGACGGCCAAGGGTCGATTTGCCACAGCCGGATTCACCGACCACCGCAAGGGTCTTTTGCGATTCAAGCGTAAAGGAAACCCCATCAAGCGCCTTGACCATGGCGCTGGGTTTGCCAAAGCCACGATTGACCTCGTAGTGACGGACAAGATCATCGGATTCCAGAAGCGGAACACCGGGTTTGGTATCCAGAAAACTCATTACACAGTCTCCCCGGTGGTCGTATCAGCGGTCAGGCCGGTCGGCTGGCCCTGATCATTTAGCGGATAGAAGCAACGCACATCGCGGCCATTGAAGTCGGTGACCTCGGGACGCGCTTTTACGCAGTGTTCATTGGCATAACGGCAACGCGGTGCCAGAAGGCATCCCTGCGGGCGGTCATACTGACCGGGAACTACGCCGGGGATGGTGCGAAGACGGTCATGGCCTTCGGAACGTTCCGGCAGTGCTTCCAGCAGCGCCTGCGTATAGGGATGGCGGGGTGCGGCAAAGATGCTATCAGCCGGGCCACTTTCAAACAGCTGGCCGGCATACATGACCTGAATGCGGTTGGCGGCCTCCGACACGAGTGCCAGATCATGGGTGATCAGGATCAGGCCCATGTCGCTGTCTTCTTGCAGTTTCAGCAACAGGTCGATGATCTGGGCCTGAATGGTCACATCAAGGGCCGTGGTCGGCTCGTCGGCAATCAGAAGGCGCGGGTTGCACGCAATTGCCATGGCAATGACGATACGCTGGCTCATGCCGCCCGACAGCTGATGCGGATAGGCGGTCATGCGCGACTTCGGATCGGGAATGCCGACCTGGTTTAATAGATCAAGCGTGCGTTCACGACGTTGCTTCTTGTTGCCGCCCTCATGGACCTTGAGGGCCTCCATGATTTGGGCTTCGACCGTGAAGCACGGATTAAGGGCCGACATCGGATCCTGAAAGATCATGGCAATGTCTTTGCCGGTGATCTCGCGGCGGCGTTTTGCCGGCATGGTGATCAGGTCCTGACCATCAAAGGTCAGGGCATCCGCCGAAACGCGGCCAGGAAAATCAATCAGACCCATCACGGCAAGCGATGAAACCGATTTACCCGAACCGGACTCACCGACGATGCCAAGGACTTCGCCGCGATCAACAGAGTAGCTTACGGAATCAACAGCACGAAACGGCTTGTCTTCGGAGCCGAACTCGACTGTCAGGTTTTTTACTTCGAGAAGAGCCATGACTTACCGTTTCATCTTGGGATCAAGGGCATCGCGCAGGCCATCACCCATCAGGTTGAAGGCAAGCACGGTGACAAGGATGCAAAGGCCGGGGAAGGTGATCACCCACCAGGCGGAGCCCACAAATTCACGGGCCTCGGACAGCATGGTGCCCCATTCCGGCAGCGGCGGCTGCGCGCCAAGGCCAAGGAAGCCAAGGGCAGCAGCATCAAGGATCGCACTTGAAATACCAAGCGTGCCCTGCACGATCAGCGGTGCCATGCAGTTCGGCAAGATGTTGACGAACATCTGGCGGACATGACCGGCACCGGCAATCTGCGATGCGATGACATATTCCTTGTTAAGTTCCGATACGACCGATGCACGTGTCAGGCGCACATAGTGCGGCAACTGGACGATGGCGATGGCCAGCATCGCGTTTTCAAGCCCCGGGCCGAGGATGGCAACAATCGCAAGTGCCATGATCAGGCTGGGCAGGGCCAGCATGATGTCCATCAGGCGCATGACGCCGACTTCGATCCAGCCGCGGAAGTAACCGGCAACCATACCAAGCACGATACCGGCAATCATCGACAGGATCACGACGACGACGCCGATCGAAACCGACAACTGAGCGCCATGGATCAGGCGCGACAGGATGTCACGACCAACCGCATCGGTACCAAGGATGTAACGCGGATCGGCACCTTCCATCCAGATCGGCGGTTTCAGAAACGCGGTACGGTCCTGTGCCACCGGATCGAACGGTGCGATCCATTGTGCGGTCACGGCCAGAAACAGAATGACCGCAATGACGATCAGACCGGCAAAGGCACCACGGTTCTTTTTGAAATAGTCCCAAGTTTCGCGCATCGGGCTCGGCGGTGCGCCGACGGGCTCAACGGCTGCTTCGGCAACGTTTGAGGCCTGTGCTGCGGACGGGGTGGTGTTCTCGCTCATCTCACAGCTCTCCTTAGCGCTTGTAACGGATACGGGGGTTAATAATCCCGTACAGCAGATCGACGATCAGGTTCACGGCCATCACAAGGAAGGCAATCATCAGAATGCCACCCTGAATGGTCGGATAGTCGCGACGGTTCATGGCTTCGATGATCCATTTGCCGATACCCGGCCAAGAGAAAATCGTCTCGGTCAGGATTGCACCAGCCAGCAGGACGCCGACCTGAAGGCCGATCACCGTGATCACCGGGATCAGGGCATTACGCAGCGCATGCACCATGATTACCCGCATCGGTGCCAGACCTTTGGCGCGTGCAACGCGGATATATTCTTCGCCCAGGACTTCCAGCATCGAGGAGCGCGTCATACGCGCAATCACCGCCATCGGAATTGTGCCGAGCGCAACGGTAGGCAGGATCATATGGCTGAGTGCACTGGTGAAAGCGCCTTTCTCACCGCTCAGGAGGCTGTCGATCAGCATGAAACCGGTGACCGGTTCAAAGAAATACATGACCGATATTCGACCCGAGACCGGCGTCCAGCCCAAGGTGGTCGAGAAGAACATGATCAGAAGCAGCGCCCACCAGAAAATCGGCATCGAATAGCCCACAAGTGCGGTCGACATCAGCGCCCGGTCAAAGAACTTGCCCCGGTTCACCGCCGC
>NZ_DGMR01000019.1:70064-70237 GCF_002388495.1 Thalassospira sp. UBA4513 | reverse complement strand
CAGAAAATCGGCATCGAATAGCCTGTAAGGGATACAGACATTGTCAGGTGGTCGAGCCACTTCCCGCGATTAATGGCGGCAAGCACTCCCAACGGAATGCCAAGGATCACGGCAAACAGGATGCCCATGACTGCAAGTTCGACCGTCGCCGGGAACAGGGTCAGGAATTCGTC
>NZ_DGMR01000019.1:69296-69999 GCF_002388495.1 Thalassospira sp. UBA4513 | reverse complement strand
GGGAACAGGGTCAGGAATTCGTCCAGAACAGGTTTCTTGGTGACAAAGGATTTGCCAAGATCCCCTTGGAATACGCCCATCAGATAATCGAAATATTGAACGATCAGTGGCTGGTCGAAACCATACTGAGCCTGAAGCTCTGCATATCGCTCAGCATCGACACCACGTTCACCAGCCATCATAAGGATGGGATCGCTGGGAATGAGGCGGATAAGGAAGAATACCAAAAGGGTGACACCGAAGAAGGTCGGGATGATGTCCCCCAAACGGCGA
This sequence comes from Thalassospira sp. UBA4513, assembly GCF_002388495.1. Lineage (NCBI taxonomy): Bacteria > Pseudomonadati > Pseudomonadota > Alphaproteobacteria > Rhodospirillales > Thalassospiraceae > Thalassospira > Thalassospira sp. UBA4513. The sequence goes on along the minus strand of NZ_DGMR01000019.1, from coordinate 69,726 downwards.
AACAGGAATCCTAGCATGCCATCGGGCCTTTATTGTGTCCGCATACATAAGGATGCAGGCGGACGTCTCTCTCTTTTGCGAAATTGCAAAGAGGCCCGGAAAACCGGGCCTCTCTGATCACGTTTTGATACGCTTATTCAGCGAGATCTACACCATAGAAGATGTGACCACCGAACGGATCGATTTTGTAGTCAACAACTTCGCTGCGGATCGGTTCGAACACGATCGAGTGTGCGATGGTTGCCCACGGTGCTTCGCGTTTGAAGACCAGCTGAGCTTCTTCGTACAGACGGGTACGCTCGAGAACGTCCGAGGTGGTTTTTGCCTGCTGAATCAGGTTATCGAACTCTTCGTTGCACCACTGTGCACGGTTCGCACTGCCAACTGCGTCACAGCCAAGAAGAACTGCGAGGAAGTTGTCGGGGTCACC
>NZ_DGMR01000019.1:3927-69190 GCF_002388495.1 Thalassospira sp. UBA4513 | reverse complement strand
TCAAGGTATTCACCCCATTCGTAGGATACGATCTCGGCGTTCACACCAATAGCAGCCCAGTCAGCCTGAACGAGTTCAGCCATACGGCGTGCGTTCGGGTTGTAAGGACGCTGAACCGGCATCGCCCAGATGTCGGTGGTGAAGCCGTCCGGATAACCAGCTTCTGCCAGCATCGCTTTGGCTGCTTCCGGATCATACGGGTCATCAACGGTGTCGTTGTTGTAAGACCAGATGGTCGGCGGCAGCGGGTTTTTCGCAGCCGAACCGGCACCCTGATAAACACCTTCGATGATGGCGTCTTTGTTGATCGCCATGTTCAGTGCTTTACGGACTTTCGGGTCGGTGAACGGTTCTTTCTGGGTGTTGTAGCCCAGATAACCAACGTTCAGACCTTCCTGGCTCATCAGGTTGATGTCGGCATCTGCTTCCATCTCTTCCAGATCGGCCGGGTTCGGGAACGGCATGACATGGCATTCGCCAGCTTTAAGCTTCTGGTAGCGAACGGTGCTGTCCGGGGTGATTGCGAAGATCAGGTTGTCGATTGCTGCTTTGCCTTCCCAGTATTCCGGGAATGCTTTGTAACGGATAACTGCATCTTTCTGATAGGCAACGAGCTGGAACGGACCGGTGCCGACCGGGTTCAGGTCAACATTTTCCGGGGTGCCTGCTTCCATCATCTTGTCAGCATATTCAGCCGACAGAACAGATGCGAAGTCCATGGCCATGTTGGCGATGAACGGTGCTTCCGGACGGTTCAGCACGAATTTGACGGTTTGATCGTCAACCTTGACGATGTCCTTGACCAGATCGCCCATCGACATCGAGTTGAAGTACTCGTAACCGCCGCCCGATACACCATGATACGGGTGCTCGGTGTCAAACTGACGCATGAAGGTGAAGATCACGTCATCAGCATTGAAATCACGGGTCGGGGTGAAGTCTTCGGTGGTGTGGAATTTCACGCCTTCACGCAGGTTGAAGGTATATTCCAGACCATCAGCCGAAACGTCCCAGCTGGTCGCAAGACCCGGAACGATGGTGGTGGTACCGCGCTTGAACTGTACGAGACGGTTGAAGACCTGACGCGAAGATGCATCGAAGGTCGTACCTGCAGTGTAAAGCTGCGGGTTGAAGCCTTCCGGGCTACCTTCCGAGCAATATACCAGGGTTTTTGCCGAAGCGGCAGTCGGAGCAGCAAGTGCGGTGGCTGCAAGCAGGCCTGCACCAAGTGCCACTTTGACGAAATTCGCTTTCATTAAATGCCTCCCTCAAGGCTGGTCCGAGCAAATCAATGCTGTCCGCGTGACATTTGATCCGGTCACGTTTGACAGCATATTTTGCAACGGACGAGGTTTACCCGATCCAACAGGTATGAATGTTGGCAATCGACGAGGGAAAGTAATCAGGGTTTCTGCGTATCGTCAACGGTTCCTGCGGGATTTTACGTAGTGCGACCGCAGGTCCGAATGATGAATTTAAGTCAAGTATTTGTTATTTTTATGAAATTCACTGTCCGGTTTCATCATTGCAGCAGTGCATTTTTTTCAAGGCTCGGCGGGTGAAATCGGTAAATCACGTGTTTAAAATGTGCTTTTGAACGATTCATATCTTATTGAATCATAATGATTCGTTTGATTTCACCCGTCCTTTTAGCCTCAATTTCTACCCTAGAGTGGTATTGAGTTTGGTGATTTGCACGATATCCGCGTTCCACGCCGCAACAAATCGATAAACATCGGCACCAAGCGATGGCCAACCGTGGAACATAAGACCGGCATCACGCAATTTTGCGGCAAGATCCGGGGACATTTTGACAAACAGCTCATTGCCCTCTGCCGCATGCGTAAGTGACGCGCCCTGTTTGATCAGGACGTCGGCAAGTGCCTGCGCTGCTGTGTTGGCATGGGCGGAATTTTTAAGCCAGACATCATCCTTGATATAGGCCAGAAGCTGGGTTGCCAGATAGCGGTGCTTGGAATGCAAGTGGCCACTGCGTTTGCGCGCCTGCTCGATCCGGGGTTTCAGGCTGGTGTCAAAAAGAACAATCGCATCAACCGCCATGGCACCGTTTTTGGTCGCGCCAAAGCTGATGGCATCGACGCCGGCCTTCCAGGTGACATCGGCCGGATGGCATTTGAGATGTGCCATCGCGTTGGCAAACCGCGCCCCGTCCATAAACAGGCGCAGGTCATGCTTGCGGCAGACCTCGCCAATCGCCTTGACGTCATCGACCGTGTAAACCGCACCAAGTTCAGTCGCCTGTGTGATCGCCACACATTCAGGCGACACCGAATGCACACCGCGATCAACCAGACCGCTGACAAAGCCATCAAGGCCATCTGCTTCAAGCTTAGCCGCCGGGCCATCCATCGGCAAAAGCTTCGCGCCGCCTGTGAAGAAGGCAACGCCGGTGCTTTCATCCTCGTTGATGTGGGCTTCATGGTGGCAAACCACCCCGCCATAGGGCGAAACAAGCGCAGACAGGCTGATACAGTTTGCCGCAGTGCCGGTTGCAACCGGGATGACGGCAACTTCCTTGTCAAACAGTTCGGAAAAGGCTGCATCGAGTTGCTGGCTGAGGTCGTCACCGCCATAGGCCGGCGCATTGACAGATGCGTCCTTTGTCAGCGCTTCCAGAATTTCCGGGCAAAAGGGCGATACATTGTCCGAGGCAAAATTCATCTTAAATCTCGTCGTTTTTTGGTGGCATTGGGGTGGTGATATCACATGCAACCGGGCGGCATGGCAAGGCTGTGCTATTGACCAACGGTTTCCGGCAAGGCTTCGATCATCTTGATCGGACTGTTCCAGGCACAGACAAACCGATAGGCATCCGGACCAAGTGACGGCCAGGGGCGGAATACAATACCTGCATCGCGGAGCTTTTCGGCCAACACATTGGTCATGTGAATAAACAACTCATTCCCCTGGGGAACAAAGGCGGGCTTTGCCCCCATGCTTGAAAGGGATTTGGCGAGAGCCGTTGCTGCCGCGTTGGCATGACGGGCATTGCGCAGCCACAGGTCATCTTCAAGATAGGCCAGAAGCTGTGTGGCAAGATAGCGGTGCTTGGAAAACAGATGGCCTCCGCGCTTGCGGTTCTGTTCCGTTTTGCGCCGGAGTTTCGGATCAAACAGTACGATCGCATCAACAGCCAACGCACCGTTCTTGGTCGCGCCAAAGCTCAGGACGTCAACACCGGCTTTCCAAGTGATTTCAGATGGGGGGCAATCAAGGGCGGCAACCGCATTGGCAAAACGCGCCCCATCCATGAAAAGCCGCATATTGTGTTTTTGGCAAACCGATCCAATCGCCTGAATTTCATCAACGCCATAGACGGTACCGAATTCCGTGCTTTGCGTGATCGCAACACATTCCGGATCAACCGAATGCATGCCGTTTGAAACATGGTTGGTCAAATAGGCATCCAGTGCGTCTGCTTCGATCTTTGCCGAAGGCCCGTCAATCCCCAGCAGCTTCGCCCCGCCGCCGTAAAAGGCGACACCTGTGGATTCCGTGACATTGATATGGGCGTGGTGATGACAGACCACGCCGCCAAACGGCGACACCAGCCCCGAAAGTCCGATGACGTTGGCCGCCGTTCCGGTTGCGACCGGCACGACGGATACATCACGCCCGAACAATCCCGAAAAAGCTGCATCAAGCTTTTGGCTTTTGTCATCCGCGCCATAGGGCAGGGCGCTGGCATCACTTTCGGCGGCGATAGCCGCAAGGATTTCCGGACAGATCGGGGTGACATTGTCAGATGAAAAGTTCATTGGGGCCTCAAAGGGATGACGTAAAAAGGCGCGCAGTTTGGCAAGGCAATGCTGTTTGGTGGTTGGCCAAGATTGTTTGGATTTTGCGTGCTTGGCAAGTCAGCTATTTGCTGGTGGCGATGAATACGCCATCCCAATCGGCTGGTGGGGGCGTTTCTTTGAACAAAGCGATGCGGCTGGCGTAAAGATCATAAAGGTCGCCAAGCTTCGCAAAATCGCTTGATGCCTGCTGGCATTCTGCGATCAAATTTTCTGCCTTATCCCAGTTTCGAGCGCGATAGGCCGAAAGCATGGCCGCGTGCAAATCGGCGAAGTTTTTGAACTGCGCTGATGACGCCATGTCCTTATCGCCCAGCAGGGCAAAGACATGCAGTGCTTCGCTTTTGCCCTTAACGGTGATCAGGTCGAGTTCGATCAGTGCGAAATCATCATCAACCCGTTTGGCAACATCTTCGCCCAGAACGACATCGACGCCATAGTTCTTTGATTGTCCCTCAAGCCGGGATGCAAGGTTGACCGCATCGCCCAGCACCGAATAATCAAAGCGCTGATCCGATCCCATATTGCCGACAAGACAATCGCCGCAATTGATCCCGATGCCAACATTAAGCGGCAGGAAGGGCTCATTTGCCTGTTCTGCTTCCTGTTTGCGTTGGTCATTAAGCTTTTTAAGCGCATGTCGCATCGCAAGCGCGCTGTCACAGGCATTATGGGCATGGTTTTCAACATCAAGTGGCGCGTTCCAGAACGCCATGATGCAGTCGCCCATATATTTATCAATCGTGCCCTCACGGTTCAGGATGCAGTCCGTCAGTGGTGTGAGAAGCCGGTTGATCAGGCGTGTCAGGCCTTGTGGATTGGATTTGAAACCTTCGGATATGGCGGTAAATCCGCGGACATCACAGAACATCAATGTCATATCACGGGTTTCCCCGCCCAGTTTCAGACGTTCGGGATGTTCGGCCAGTTGCGCCACCAATGCCGGTGACAGATAGTTGGCAAAGGCGGCGCGCACCTGTCGGCGTTCGCCCTCGGTCCGCATGAAACCAAGCGAACTGGTTGCAAGGTAGACGGCTGCCAAACCGACAATCGGATAAAGCGGATCAATGAGCACGAGTTTATGTGAATAAGCCCACCATGAAACGCCAATTGCGCTGGTCGCAATCGCCAGACCAATCACCGCTGGCCACACCGCACCAAGCCGTGGGACTGCCAGAATAAAAAACATGCCGACGATCAGAAGGACCAGCATTTCGACCTCCGCCGCCCAATAGGGACGGGTAAGGAAATGCTCAAGCAGCATCTGTTCAAGCATCTCGGCATGTACTTCGACCCCGGGGATCACGCGATCAAGCGGGGTGGAGCGCAAATCAAGCAACCCGGCCGCACTCGTCCCCAGCAGGACCATTTTATTTTGAAGGATGTCGGTTCCGACTGATCCGTTAAGGATATCTGTCGCCGACAGGTACCGGTCCTTCTGATGGCCGGTAAAATGCACCCACATATACCCGGCACGATCCGTCGGGATGGTCAGGGCACCAACGCGAACGGACGCGATGCCTTCCGAGTTGGTCCAGCGTGTGCTGCCGCTCGCCCCGGACATCCGCACCAGCATGGTCTTGGGGGCATTTTGTAAAACGCGCAGCATCTCAAGGCTGAGTGTCGGATAGACCGGCTTGCCAATCCCTGGCTGTTCATGATCGATGGCAGCCATCAACGGTACACGGCGTACAATCCCGTCCTGACCTGGCGAGACGTTCACCAGCGCATTGCCAGTTGCAGCCGCCTCGATAACATCAAGGTTTTTGGCTGCACTTGGCAAGACCGGAACGAAATCCGAAAGCGTGCGACCTGCTTCGCCGGCTGCACTGAAATTCCCGACCTGGCGGGGAAGGGCATCAAACTCACCATTGCGGAGCTGAACCGCGGTGACCACGTTGCCAGTACCCTTGATGAATTGGGCAAATAGCTGGTCGTGGTCGGGCAAGGCCTTTGCCATTTCCGCAATACGGTCACGTTCGGTGCTTTGCGGCCAATCGTCGATCACGCGTGATGGTGATGTACGATCAGGCTCGGCAAAAACCATATCAAAGCCAACAACAATCGCCCCATTGGCGCGCAGGCGATAAAGCAATTCCGAAAGCTTGGTACGCGGCCAAGGCCATTGGCCCTCACTTGCCAAGCTGCGCTCATCAATATCGACAATCCGCACGCCGACATCTTCATAAGCGCGCGGTGCAATTTGTTGATAAAGATCGAAAACCGTTAAACGCAGCTGATCAATCACCGGCACATTCTGCCAGCGCAAAATGATGCAGGTGAAGAGTATGGCCAGCGGAACGATATATTGCAGTCCGGTCATAAGACCGAATTTTCTCAGACCCATGATTGTGCCTTTGATCGAAGGATCAAGAGGATCAATTCAATGTCCCGGATGATGCATTTCCGTTCGGAACGTTCGTGGTCTTCACATTGAAATCGACATGTGTCGCATCCGTAAATGTCGCAGACGGATTACAGTTCATCGTATTGCAGGCGGCGTTATAGCTAAAAGCGCTGTTGTCGAAGGCGACATTTCCGGAACTTGCTGAGTAGTCGAAACCGGAAAAGGATGCCGATCCTCCTGTCCCTACGCCATCATTGATGCTGGTAAATGAAACATCGATCTTTCTGTTTGCGTAATCGACCGTTGTCGAGAAACTGTAAGAAATTCCGCCGCCACTGACATTCAAGGTGCCTGTTGTGGCGCTACCACTCATTACCTGACGAAGTCCGTCATAGTTAAATGGGTCAGATGAGCCGCCTGAACTGCTTGTATTGTTGACCAGATTATTATTCAGGATCGACGTGGTTTCAGCGACATTTTGGGCGCTGTTGACTGTTCCAATTTGCGCCATGGCGACGTCAACGGCCTGCGCGCTGGTTGCGCCGGTCTGGTTTTGCGCCTGTCCGGTTTGCTGGCTCGTGACAACAGGCTGCTGCGTGGTGGATGAGGTCGAGTTTGCACCTGCACCGGAATCCGAGCCACCACCAAGTGATGCGGTGCGGACAACATTTGCTGAAAAATCAAACGTTGCGGCACTGGTCGGGAAACGTGTGGGCGTGGTGACATTGTTGTCTGAAACAAAGACGCCAAAATTTTCGCCAGTCACGCGTTGTGAGCCGCCATTCTGGTTAAAGGCGGCAAAGGCGCCGGGCCGTGATGTCGTGTCATTACGCGAAAGACCGGGTCCTTGGTTCACCGCCATGAAAACCAGCTGGTTTGCGGTGTTTGCGTCGGTGGTATCAAAACTGCCCGGCACGATTTCGTTTGCTTGTTCGGCGGTCATGGAGCGGATCAGGCCAATGGTGCCGCGAATACCGATGGAGCCGACCGGCAGGTTCACATCCATGCTCGATGGATTGTTGAGCGGGATTTTGCCGGTGACAAAGCGCATCACACCTTTGGCCATATCGGCGACAATGCGTCCGTCGCCGGTGGCCGGGTCATAGACGAACTCGTCAATCGCAACGTCGCTGTTCGGGCCGATGGTAAAGACCGTTTCGTCAAGCAACAGGACCTGCATGCCCGAGTTGGCCGATGTAACGATCCGATCCCCCAGATAGACCGGCATGCCACTTTCAACCAGAATGCCGACTTCGCCGGTGACTTTGGAAAGTGTGATTTCGCCGGTTACAGCGGCCGAGACGCCCGCCATTTCGGCTTCAAGTTCTGCACTGGCGGGTTTTGGCGCCATCAAGATTGTTGCGGCAATCAAAGGTGCGCAAAGCAGCGTTTTGCCGGCAAATCGACGGATTGTCGCATTCGATTTCAGGGGCGAATATTTGGCCTTATGCATCACTAGAACTCCCAGCGGCGTGTCAGAAATACCTGTGCACGTGCGTTATGGTATTCGTAGTTGGGAATGTTTGATTTTGTGTTCAGATACTCACCGGTGACCGACCAGTTGATCGGTGCCAGAAAGCCAAGTATCTGATTTGCCGTTTCGCTATCCCCAAACAAGTCGGTCGGCAATATCGTCGCAAGCGGTGCACCGTATGTCAGGCGGATCCGAGTGCTGCGATCCGTGCGATGTTGCGGCGAATTGCCGGTCGTCAGAAAATCCGGATCCCGGTACTGGTCCATGCCATAGCGAATACTTCCGCTGATGTAACTTCCCCCGCCAAACAGATAAGCATGGATCAGCTCGCCGCTCAAGCTATTGTAACTATAATAGTTTCTGGCGGCATCCTTCATCCCGGCCGCAAAATTCAGCGTCGTACGATGATTTGGCGACCAATTGTAGTTGCCCCCGATCCGTGCGCCATAGCGCTGACCGGAATGCAAGCGAAGCGCACTGGATTCAGATGTGTTCTGATATCGCTCGTCAGAATAGCTGATATCGCCGTTGAGGTTAAAGAACGGGCGCACGTTCCAGTCCAGCCGCAGGCGGCCGGTTCTGGCGGTCAGGTACTTCTCGCGCGAAAGCGACTGCGCGGTCTGGCTGAGTGTCGGGGTCAGCATCCAGTATCCGCCGCGAATACGTGTGCCGATTTCTGCCGAAAAGGATCCAAGGTCCAGCGCGTCGAGCTGAACCTGGTCACTGCCATAGCCGGTTAAACTTGCAAAAACCTCGTGACCTTCCTGATAGCCAAGATCATAGCTGACGTCATAGCGAAGCGCCCCGATATAGGCGATGTCGTTGTTGGGTTTGTCTTCGCTTGCGGTGATGGTCGTCGGTGTGCCGGTCAGAAGCTGGACCTTGTCGTTCGGGGCCGCGTTGCGGTTGCTGTCAATCTGGCTTCCCAGTGTCAGGGTCAGGCTTTGGGACAAGCGCTTGCGGCGGCGCTCGATGGCGCTGACATACTGACGGATATTGGCTTCGACATCTGGCGAGATATCCATTTGCAACAGGCGATCAAACTGGCTGCGGGCCTCGTCCAGGCTATCAAGGCGATAAAGAACAATCGCGTAATAAAGGCGTACCGGTGCCAGATCCGGGTCCAGAACAAGAATGCGTTCAAGGGTTGCCGATGCCCCGCGGACGTCGCCACGCGCCAGCTGGGCCTTGGCCCAGCGGAAGTTGAGGACGATGTCATCGGGATTTGCAAGGATGTCGGCATAGGTGATGTCGCCGCCATCATCGGTACTCAGCAGAAAGTTAGCCCGTGCGGTTACGTCGGTGAGTCGCTCGAAATCTTCGGAAAACTGGCGTGCTTCGTCTGTGCGCACATCAATGCTTTGCTGTGCGCTTACCCCGGTTGTTCCGATTGCAAGCGACGTTAGACCCGCTGCAATCAGCGCGGTAACGTACTGCCATCTGCCTGTCGTCAAACTGCTTTCCTACCATTGGCAGGTCAGGACCGTCATCGGGTACACGTAATGTCAGCAGAAAGTTTGGCGACGAAACCCGAATGGCGACCATAACCTGTTTGGAAACGATCAAATCAGATTATGGTCTTTGAAAAGACAGGGATAGCCATTCGGCAGGTTGGTGTTGCCATGTGTGGGTGGATAGTATTTCGCACCTTGCGTATAGTGAATTTATCGAAAGGTGGTTTTGCTCCTATCCATAGGTCACCCAGGGTTATACTGCGGTCCCGCCGACGGTCAGACCATCAATGCGGAGCGTCGGTTGCCCGACACCAACAGGAACACCTTGCCCGTCCTTGCCACAGGTACCGATACCATCATCAAGCGCCATGTCATTGCCGATCATGGAAACCTTGGTCAGGCTGTCTGGCCCGTTGCCGATCAGGGTCGCGCCCTTGACCGGTGCGCCAAGCTTGCCATCCTCGATCAGATAGGCTTCGGAGGCCGAGAACACGAATTTGCCAGATGTAATATCGACCTGACCACCGCCAAAGTTGACGGCATAGATGCCCTTTTTGACCGAGGCCAGAATTTCTTCCGGCTCCTTGTCGCCACCGAGCATATAAGTGTTGGTCATGCGTGGCATCGGGGCGTGGGCGTATGATTGGCGACGTCCGTTACCGGTGGATTTGACACCGGTCAGGCGCGCGTTCAGGCGATCCTGCATAAAGCCCTTGAGGATGCCATCCTCGATCAGGACGGTTTTCTGGGTTGGCGTGCCTTCATCATCAATGGACAGCGACCCGCGACGGTCATGGATGGTGCCATCATCAACCACCGTCACACCCGGCGATGCTATCCGCTGGCCCAGAAGCCCGGCAAAGGCAGAGGTGCCCTTGCGATTGAAATCACCTTCAAGGCCGTGACCGATGGCTTCGTGCAGCAAAATGCCCGGCCAACCCGGGCCAAGCACCACGGTCATTTCACCCGCCGGTGCGGCGACTGAATCAAGGTTCACAACCGCCTGACGGAGCGACTCATCAACCGCCTTTTTCCAGGTTTTCTCATCAAAGAACCCGTCATAACCAATCCGGCCACCTTCGCCGTGTGATCCGGTTTCCATGCGATCGCCCTGTTTGACAACGACCGAGACGTTAAAACGCACAAGCGGGCGAATATCGCCAATACGCTGTCCGCCGGAACGCCAGATTTGCACGGCCTGCCAGTTGCCTGAGATTGAGGCGGAAACCTGTACCACACGCGGGTCACGCGAACGCGCATAGGCATCAATCTGGGCCAAAAGGTCGACCTTGGCCTCAAATGTGGCCTCACCCAGCGGGTTCACGTCGGAATAAAGCGATACGTTCGTACCGATTGATCCCAGATCAACCTTGCCCGAGCGGCCCGAGCCAACCGCCTTGACGGTTTCGGCGGCACGCGCAACCGCGTCATTGGAGAGTTCGTTGGAATGCGAAAAGGCGGTCGCCTCGTCGGCAACAGCGCGCAGGCCAAAGCCCTGTGCGGTATCAAAGTTCGCACTGCGCAGGCGGCCATCATCCCAGACAAGGCTTTCGGATTGGCGATATTCAAGGAACAGTTCCCCGTCTTCGGCAGCGCTGAGTGCATCATTGACCTGTGTTTCAAGCCGGTCGCGATCAAGATCACCCTTGGCGAAAAACAGATTGTCGGTGGTGCGAAGATCGGTCATGGAACCTCCTTGGGGCCGCGATAACACGGCCAGAGAAAATGTCTTTCCCTGTACGATAATTCAGTTGAGGCAGTATTATCCCTTACTCAATTTAGGGTTTCTGATGCCTTCGACTTTCATCTATACAGGTACTTGTTCGGGCAGAGGACAAAGCAATGGCCCGAGTGGTTTATATAGACTGCAATAACCAATTATGAAAGCCCGTGGCAATGTTTGTCGAACATCCCCAGCGCGTCGCCCTTCATAATGAAATCCATGCCCGACCGTTTGGTGGTGTGACTAGCCCGGCGCGGTGTTCCTGCCTTGCCTTTCAAACGGGCGAAGACCTTGATGACGCGGTGCGCGACCACTTCACCGCCTTTTGCCACCGCTACAGCCTGACGCCACCAGCTGCAGATCAAAAATATTTCGAAGCCGCCTGTGATGGATTTTCCGTCATCTGGGAACGGCACGCGGAATTCACGGTCTATGTCTTCAAACGCACCGAGCCATTCGATAACCCGTTCGAAGACCCGGTGATCAATCTTGTGCCGCGCGACTGGCTTGATGAAACACCGGGACAATTGCTGGTGGGGTTGCATATCGTCGTCGACAAGGCTGAGCGGAGTGAGGATGAGCTTTCCCGGCTGTTTGATCACAATGGCCTGACCGGCAGCCGCATATTGGGGGGCACGGCACAGGTCTGGACGGATTTTCGCCTGCATGGCGATGGATTTGGGCGCATCCTGATCAAGGATTGCGGCCTCGAACACCTTCAGGCCGGGCGTCTGGTGCAGCGGCTTAAGGAAATTGAGGTCTATCGCATGATGGCGCTGCTGGCCTTTCCGTTGGCACATACGGCGACACCCAAGGTATCGGAAATCGATACCCGCCTGTCGGAAATCACCGCTGAAATGGCGAGTAAAACCCAGACCAATGACGAAGAAACACTCGCCAAACTGACCGACCTTGCCGCCCAGACCGAGGAAATGGCAGCCTCGCTCAATTACCGGTTCAGTGCAGCGCGGGCCTATTACCGCATCGTACAGGCGCGCCTTGGCGAACTGCGCGAAGAACGCATCGAAGGCATGCAAACCATTGCCGAATTCCTTGAACGCCGCTTGGCGCCAGCAATGCGGACCTGCCAGAATATCGGCGATCGGCTGGAAGTTCTGTCAAAGCGTGTCGCGCGAGCCAACAACCTGCTGCGCACCCGTGTTGATATCCTGCTTGAGGCGCAAAACCGCGACCTTCTGGCCAGCATGGACCGGCGTGTGAAACTGCAACTGCGCCTGCAACAAACCGTCGAAGGTTTGTCGGTGGCCGCCATCACCTATTATGCGGTCGGGCTTCTGGGTTACCTGTTCAAGGCGATCAAGGATACCGGCGTTCCGATCAACGACCGGGTTGCCACCGGTGTTGCCGTGCCACTGGTGCTGGGCGCGATCTGGTTTTCGATGCACCGCATCCGCAAGGCGCTGCATCGTGCCGATGACTAACTAACGATACGTCCGCGACTTAGGCCGTATCGCGCAGTTTGTAGGCGGCATAGGTTGTAGTCCCAACCAGAACAACCGCACCGGCCTGATGGGCGACACCCAGCGGTAGCCACACGACGCTCAGAAGCGTTGTGATGCCAAGCGTGACCTGCAGGCAGGCCGCAAGCAGAACCAGATGGGTGGCAAAGCGTTGGTTGGGGTTAAGGTCCCATTTGCCAGCACGCCACCAGAACACCAGCACCATCACGAATGTCAGTTTCGCCAGCCAGCGATGATCCCACTGCACTGTCATGTGGTCCTCAAATGGCGCGAGCCAGGCCGGATCAAACACGAACAGGCCATCGGGGATCAGTTGCCCGTCCATCAGCGGGAAGGTGTTGTATATGTGCCCGGCATTAAGACCGGCGACAAAGCCGCCGGACAGGGCGGTAAGCACAATCAGACACAGCAACTGCAAGGCGCGCGTTGACGCGGCTGTGGTTGTCACACGCGGGCTCAACTGTTGCAGGGCAACCCACAGCAGGGCGATGAAAATAACCAGTGCCAGACCGAAGTGCGCGGTCAGGCGATACTGGCTGACATCGGGGCGATCAACCAGACCGCTCATCACCATGTACCAGCCCATCAGGCCCTGCAGACCACCAAGGATGAACAGCCCCCAGAGCTTCCACTTGGTTGCGCGATCAATCGATTTCTTGGCCAGGAACCAGACAAACGGGATGAAGAACACGATCCCGATCAACCGTCCCCACAGGCGGTGGATGAATTCCAGCCAGAAGATCGATTTGAAATCCTCCACCGACATCCATGCGTTGATCTTCTGGAACTCGGGATACTGGCTGTATTTTTGATAAAGCGTTTGCCAGTCGGCCTCATTCATCGGCGGAATGATGCCGGTAAAGGGCCGCCATTCCACAATCGAAAGCCCGGATTCAGTCAGGCGCGTCAAGCCGCCGATCACCACCATGATGAACACCATCGCCGCACATGAAAACAGCCAGATGGCGACGTTTTTGTTGGCTTGTGGGTGCGCAAGGCTGACTTCGGACAGGGCAGGGGAGGCACTGCTGGACATCTGGACGCTCTCTTGACGATATCTTCTGGCGGACGGGTTTTGAAATTTGGCCCAATATAGGGCGATTTTGCAAGAATTGCAGGAAAAGCTTTACGGAAAAATCGGGTCTGATGGATCAGTCAGTTCGCAACTATTAAATACCAATATTTAGTGTTATTTATATATAAAACACATAAAAAATGTATTGAATAATTTGCTATCCACACTCATAGTCATGGGCAATAGAGAGAAACCCGCATTAGAGGATCGACGATGTTTCCCATCAATCTGGACCTGACGCGACTTTCGGTCGCTTTGGTCGGCAACGGTCAGGCCACCCTGAACCGGTTGCGCCAGTTTGACGGTGATGGGGCAAAATACGTTACCGTCTATTCTGAAGACCCGATACCCGAACTGACCGAACAGGCCGGTGATCGGTTGCAGCGCTATTTGCCAAATTCGGCGGATGTCAACGCGGCCTCCATCATGTTTATCATCGACCTTGATCTTAAAAAGGCAGCCGAGCTGGCCTCCATTGCCAAGGCCGTTGGCACGATTGCGAATGTCGAGGACGTCAAACAATATTGTGATTTTTCATCGCCCGCGCGCATTCAGCGCGGTGATCTGATGATCACGGTTTCGACCAATGGGAAGAGTCCAAGACTTGCAGGACGCATTCGTCGTGCTATAGAGAACTGGCTTGATCCGAAATGGTCCGAACGTCTATCCATTCTTGCCGACCAGCGAGAGAAGTGGAAGGCCGACGGTGCTGATATGAAGCAGTTACTTGAGAAAACCGACGATTTTATTGATCGTCGTGGATGGTTGCCATGAATGTATTGCGCGAAGAAGATATTGTGACCGGCGGTTCGATGTCTACCGAAGAGGCAACAGACCGTGCTGCGGCTTTGCTAAGCCGTTATGGAGATCTGCAAGGTGTCGCTCTAATTGAACCGATGGTGCATGAAGAATTCAACGGCCGCATCACCATGACCTCATCCTTCGGGACAGAGGCCGCCGCCCTTCTGGCGCTGGTGGCCGAGGTCGACCGTGATCTGCCGGTGATCTTCCTTGATACCCGCAAGCTGTTTGGCGAAACGCATACCTATCGCGAAAAGCTGGTCGACCATTTGGGCCTGACCAATATCAAGATCATGCGCCCGGACGAGGAAAAGCTTAAGGCCGAGGATCCCAACGGCATGCTGTTTGCCTCGGACGTGGCGAAATGCTGCTATCTGCGCAAGGTGGAGCCGCTTCAGCGTGCGCTTGAGGGCTATGACGCCTGGTTGACCGGGCGCAAACGCTTCCACGGTGGCGAACGTGATGCGCTTCCGGTGATCGAGCCGGCGGGTTCGCGGATCAAGATCAATCCGCTGGCGGGGTACAAGCGCGAAGATATCGAAGACATCTTTGAGCATCGCGCGTTGCCGCGTCATCCGCTTGAGGCTGAAGGCTTCCTGTCCATCGGGTGCATGCCTTGCACCGAACGTGTTGATCCCAACACAACCGATGTCCGTGCCGGACGCTGGGCCGGGCAGGACAAGACCGAGTGCGGCATTCACTACATCATCTAGGCCCAATCAGCCTTTTATGAAAAACCCGGCCATCTGGCCGGGTTTTTTGTTAGATGGTGATGCCCTGAAGCTTTCGGAACAGTGTCACCGCATAACGATCCGTCATGCCGGAAATGTAATCCATCACCCGCATCAGGCGGCTATAGAGGTCGGGGGCTGCCATCAGCTTGCCCGACAGAAGCTTGTCGATGCGATCCGCCTGTGGTGGCAGGCGTTTGCCATGGTTTTTATGCTCGTCAATGTCGATGGCGGCCCGGACAAAACTGTCCAGCAGGCCATTGATGACCTCAAACCCGGCCATTTCAATCGGCAGGACATGCGGGGCGTTATAGATCTTTTGCACCGCCAGTTTCTTGCACGCCTTGGCATAGGGGCCAAGCGGGGTGTTGGCCAAAAGATCACCTTCGATGGTGCCGGCAAGCAATGCGTCTTCATGTTCGATGAAGGCATCAACTGCCGCCTTGACCAGATTGCCAATCGCCTTGCCACGCAGGAAACCAATCCGGTCATCTTCGGATTTTTCGGCATACCAGCCTTCCGAACGCAGGTCTTTCCAGCGCTGTTCGGCATCGCCGTCATATTTTTCCGGATGGCGAGCAATCGGGGCCAGCGCGCGTTCGACTTCCTCAAAACTGACACAGCCCAGTTCCCAGCCATCTTCAAGATCGACCACGGAATAACAAATGTCATCGGCCGCCTCGACCAGATAGACCAGCGGATGACGCCGCCATGCGCCATCAAATCCTTCAAGCGGGGATAGGCCACAAACCTTGGCAATCGCCTGCGCAATGTCGCGCTCTGCCTGATAATAGCCGGGCTTTTTAAGGCCGGTATATTCCTTGCGGCGGGCGTCGGGAACGGACGTGCTGCGCGGATATTTGATGAAACTGCCCAGCGTGCCGTAAGTCAGGTTAAGCCCACCGTCAAAGCGCTTCATTTCAAGCTGGCTGATGATGCGTAACCCTTGGGCGTTGCCTTCGAAATGGCGCAGATCTTCAAGCTCCGGCCCGGAAAGTCGTGATGTCAGCTCATCCTTGGCAAGGCGCGATGTGGTGAACCATTCATTGATGGCATCCTCGCCGGAATGCCCAAATGGCGGATTGCCGATATCATGGGCCAGGCACGCGGCCTGCACCATATACCCGATATCGGCCACGGTGGTTTCCGATCCCTTGGGCAGGTTTTTGACGATATGCGCGCCCGCCATCAGGCCAAGCGATTGCCCGACCGAGCCGACCTCGATCGTGTGGGTCAGGCGGGTATGGACATGATCATTTTCGGATAAGGGGTGAACCTGCGTCTTGTTTTGCAGACGCCGGAACGAGGATGAGAAGATTACCCGATCAACATCGATCTGAAACGGGCTTCGGCCATCGGGTGTCGGATAAGGGGCACCTTCGGGCAGGCGAATTTTGCCATCCTTGAATTCAAGCCGATGAGAAGAAAGAAGATCTTCCCAGCGCATCTTATCGCCGGAACCCTGTACAGACGACGCCACTTTTTACCCCTGTCCAAATCAAATGTTATTATCGGGCAACTTTAACGGGCCGGGGAGTCCGGTGCAATCGGACAAACAGTCTTTGACCCGATTGCACCGCGTTTATGGGCGATCAGCCAAAGAACCAGCTTTGCGGGTTATCAATCGGACGGCCATTCAGCGCACGCAGAAGGCCGATCACATTACGCCCGATAAACCAGGCGGTGGTGTAAAGGGCCATCAACCCGACAATAGCCCAGCCCAGAAGCGGGATCCAGCCAATCACGAAGGTGAAGAAGCCAAGAATGATGGCATAAAGGATGCTGATCCAGAATGTCCGGATGACAAAGGTGTAGTGGCTGTTGGTCCAGTGATTGTCGTCTTCGCGCGCGACGTAGGACACAATCAGCGCAATCAAACCGGTGGCAAAGGCCGTAAACAGGGTTGCGATCATCAGCCCGTAACAGACAGCGGCCGTATTCCCGCCGCGCTCGTCAGTATAGCGCGGTGCATTGTCAAAAGACGCATCCTGACCGTGGATATGGTCGTTCATGGATAAAATCCTATCAAGTTGTCGCAATCCCCATCGCGTCTTTGCCATCATATAGCGCGAAAGTTTATAAAAGCTATCCCATAGCGGCATCTTGCGCCTTTGCGGGCACATTGGGGCCCTTTCACGCGGATTTTACGCCCGGTTTACCGTGTTTTGCCTCGACTCTTGGCAAATTCGCCCTACATTTGGCGCCATGTTGTCAATTGACCAAAAACAGGAATTTCCGCATGTCGGACTATGATTTTGATTTGTTTGTTGTTGGTGCCGGTTCGGGTGGTGTGCGCGCCGCCCGCGTGGCATCGGGATATGGCGCCAAGGTTGCCATCGCCGAAGAAAGCCAGGTCGGTGGTACGTGCGTGATCCGTGGCTGTGTGCCGAAAAAACTGCTGGTGTATGGCGCACACTTTGCTGAGGATTTCGAAGATGCCTCTGCCTATGGCTGGACCCTTCCGGGCGAACCGACTTTTAGCTGGAAGACCCTGATCGAAAACAAGGATACCGAGATCAATCGTCTCAATGGCATCTATAAAAGCCTTCTGAAGGGATCGAATGTCGAGCTGTTTGAAAGCCGTGCGGTCCTGAAAGATGCCCATACCCTTGAGGTCGGCGATAAAACGGTGACCGCCGAACGCATTCTGATTGCGGTGGGCGGCACGCCGGTCATGCCCGATATCCCTGGTATCGAACATGCCATTTCATCCAATCAGGCCTTCCATCTTGAAGACCTGCCCGAACGCATCGCGGTTGTTGGCGGCGGTTACATTGCCGTTGAATTTGCCGGTATCTTTGCCGGTCTTGGCGCAAAGGTGACCCAGTTCTATCGCGGTGATCAGATCCTGCGCGGCTTTGATAACGATATCCGCAACCATCTGGCCGCCGAAATCGTCAAAAAGGGCATTGATCTGCGTCTGGACACCAATGTCACGGCGATTGAAAAGAATGACGACGGCTCTCTCAGCCTGACGCTGACCGGTGGTGGGCATCAGGAAGTCGATGCCATCATGTTTGCCACGGGGCGCGAACCCAAAACCCACGGTCTGGGTCTTGAACAGGCCGGGGTGGAATTGAACGACCGCGGGGCGATCAAAACCAATGCCGGTTTGCAGACCAGCGTTCCAAACATCTATGCCGTTGGCGATGTCCGCGATCACGTGCAACTGACGCCGGTCGCGATCAAGGAAGGCATGTCCTTTGCCGATACGGTTTATGGCGGCAAGCCTTGGTCGATGTCCTATCAGGCGATTCCGACCGCTGTATTCAGCCAGCCACCGGTTGGCACCGTCGGACTTTCCGAGGAAGAAGCGCGCGATAAGGGCAAGGACATCGAAATCTATAAATCAACCTTCAAACCGATGCGCCACACCCTGTCGGGCCGTGATGAAAAAACACTGATGAAGCTGGTTGTCGACAAAACCACCGATGTGGTGCTTGGCGCCCATATGGTTGGCCCGGATGCGGCAGAAATCATTCAGGGCATCGGCATTGCGGTTCGAATGGGCGCAACCAAGGCGCAGTTCGATCAGACCGTTGCGGTTCATCCGTCTGCGGCAGAGGAATTTGTCACCATGCGCTTCCCGGTTAGCGACTGATTTGGACTAAAAAGGGCGGTATCACGTGATACCGCCCTCCTCAACTAGTCTTTAACCAAAAAACGGAAGCATTTCCCGTTTTTTGCTTACCTGCGCTGCCCAGTGCGTGGATCCGTAACGTACTTAGTGTAAACGTAGCGGTAGCCCGGCGGGGCGATATCTCTTGAAGTTGTCATACCTCAATCTCCAATATCGAGGATTTACTTGACACTGGAGCCCCTGATAATGCACGTTGAGTTTGCGAAACTTAATCGTGCTGGGGCTTTCCCAGCCCTCCCGTGGGCAAATCCAGTACCTCAGGAGGAATTTTGCCCTGCAGCGCCAACTGCAGGGCATTTCTCTAATGCTCATCAGTCATTATCAGGTTAATTTGATTGATGAGCTGTTGTTTGTCTTCTTCAAAAAATGGTGTTGGTATTTCCAGCCAAGCTTTGCGCCCGTGGCGAAGCCGTACTGGTATTCGGTCGTTACTTAATTGTTTCGACTCGCTGCCGGATTGTTCTGGCTCGCTACTTGTTGTCTGCGAAAGGAGCCTTCTTGCAAGGATTTCTCTGACGGGGCTCGCTGCCTTGTCGCTGGTATCAGTTACCTCATCAATGTCATTTTCTGTGTCTGTGTCTTGAGTTGATGAAGGCGCAGGATTTTCTGTTGTGGCAGCTGTCTGTTCTTCGCTCTCTGGCGATGCAAAGGTTAAAGAGTTTTTGAACGACGTTAGGCAGCTTTGTGCTGCTGCAGGCAGAAATTCCATTTGTATCAAGTCATACTTGATCGCCGCGTCAGAAGGTAGGTGTGCGCCGTACTTATCAAAGAGCTTTTGGAAGACAGGCGGCGTAAGTAGCCACTTTCTCAAAAGTGCTTTCTTGGCTTCTTTGCTCGGAGCATACTCAAATATCTCAACGTCCTTGGAAGCGGCTAGCATTCCAGGGCCGGCGCGTTCTACTAAGCCAAAGTAGCGTAGGGATGCCATCGCTGAGAGCGCTGATCCATTGTTGGCGTTACTGTACCCCATGCTTTGCGCTGCCGCATCGTTTGGAATGGCGTGCAAATGATTCTCTTTATAGAGGCTAACTGCCTTCTCAAGGGATTCCTGCAAATCCATCGAAGGGTATCTGGGACTCTTTTTTCGCGCCATCGATTTGCCCTTGGCTGAGTAGAATTGTCTCTCTTGATATCACTATTTTTCGGTTCAATCAACGTATCAGTACGTGGATTTGTGGAAAATTGACGTTCTTTATGGCGTATTAACTTTTTTGTTTTTCGGTGAATAGTTGTAAATTATTGAAATAATTGATTATTTTCTGATCTTAACATTTATAATCTTCATGTTTTTAAACGTATTTCCCTGCGTTTCTCGATATGCCTGTGGATATCTCTGTTGAAATTTTAAAATAGTTGTTGTTTTTCAAGTGATTAGGTGGTGGGTGTGAAAAGTATGTGGTCTTCTCGTGGGTAGCGGTATCCGTTTTTGGGGTAGTTTTCAGCTGTGTGTGGATAGGTATGGGGCTGAGGGGGTGCCCCAAGTAAAAGAGGGCAGAACCAGATGGCTCTGCCCTCTTTTACTTGGAAGCAGTCCGTGACTGACTTCCGACGCGAAGCCGTAAATATCTTCCCCAGTTCGATCAGGCTGTTGCAGTTCATCCGTCCGCGGCGGAGGAATTCGTGACGACGCGCTTCCCTGTTGTCAACGGATAGCTCTTTTTGTCGTCTCTCCAGATTTTAGACGGTGCCCATTGGGCACCGTTTTTTTTGTCAAATGTCTAAGCCGTTGAGGATCACACTTGTTTATCAGCGGCGTCCTAGTGACCTCGCTACATGCTGGATGGACAAGATGTCTGAACAGCCTCTGTAGTGATCACAAGATCACGAGGACAAATATGAAAATCATGACAAGAACTAAGACGACACTCCTGGCGGTGCTGATGCTTTTGGGTGCGGGTATTGTTGCGACAAATCCGGCATTCGCATATTTCAGTGCAAGCGATTTCAGCACTATCGATTGTTCCGGCCTGATCGACCCGGATGATGTTCGGTTTAGCCAGGACAGCATTTCTGCCAATTTCTCTGATCAGAAACCCGTTAAAGACCTGATCGATGGACTGAAAGATGGATCGGTGAAGCCGTCTGATGTGCCGGCAATCCGTATCGTCAAAGTCGATCCCAAGCAGGTTGTCAAATCAGGTGGAAATGAAGTGGCAGCAGGCGTTTATACGATCGATAATCGTCGCCTTTACGCGTTCCAGCAGGCGGGTAAAAATATCCCCTGCACCAAATTGGACTCAATTCCAGAAAATCAGAAATTCAAGTTCACGACAGACAACGATGGTACTTCCATCAGGGTCCGTTAAAAATAGTCGCCGGGAGGGCTGTCATGTCCTCCCGTGCCGGATGGACAAATATCATCTCTAAGGAGTGCGATAAATGGGCGAAGACGAGCTTCAGGAACTTGCAAAGGTCATAACGTGCAAGGAAGATTTTATCGCTTTTCTTGGGCATCTTATCGCGGACGGACGTGAGACTCCTGACAAGTGGGAAAACGCAAACGCATTATCTTACATTGATGGAATGCGTGGCTATCTCATGGATACGAAAGAAGAAGACTCTGAGAACAGGAGCATAAATTGGCCAAGGCTTGCCGGTGTCATGTTGGCTGCCAGAGTTTATGAATAAGACTAGGCGTATGCAGGCAGATACACCCGGGCCCGTTTGCGCGTCTCGTAAAGAAAAAGGGCGGAGCCAGCTGGCTCCGCCCTTCGTTTTTAGCCCCCAGCAAGGCCCGGGAAGATGATCAGAAGGGCGACGGCCAAAATCTGCAGGCAGATAAACGGCAGAAGCGACTTGAAGATGTCGCCTAGCGATATGTCGGGTGGCGCGACCGATTTCAGGTAAAAGGCCGCAGGCCCGAATGGCGGCGACAGGAAGCTTACCTGCATGTTCATGGCAAACAGCACACCAAACCAGACCGGGTCATAGCCGAGCTCTTTTACGATCGGCACAAAGATCGGCATGGTCAGAAGCGCAATACCGACCCAGTCAAGGAACATGCCCAGCACAAACAGGATCAGCATCATGAACAGGATGATGATGGTCGGATCATCGGAAATGCCGGTGATCAGGGTTGAGACAAACTTGATCCCGCCCATCAGGTTGAATACGCCGACAAGGGCAGATGCACCGATGCCGATCCAGACAATCATGCCGCAGGTCGAAAGCGTTTGAAGTGCTGCCGCCTTAAGCATCGGAAGCGAAAATTCCCGGCGCAGGACGGTCGAGGCAATCACACCTGCCACACCGACGGCCGAGGCCTCGGTCACGGATGCGATGCCACCATAGATCGACCCCAGAACACAGAACACGACCAGAATGGGCAGGAAAAGGCCCTTGAGCAGGCGGATCTTTTCTTCGCGCGGGATTTTTTCGGTCTGTGGCGGCGGGGCAATGTTGTTACCGGTGTAAGAGCGAAACAGCACATAGGCGACATAGAAGCCCGCCAGCATGAAGCCCGGCAAAAAGGCCGAGGTGAACAGATCACCGATCGATACGTTCGCGGTCAGGCCATAAATGATCAAAACAATGGATGGTGGCACCATGGTGCCCAGCGACCCGCCAGCACAAACAACGCCGATGGCAAGGTTCTTGTCATAGCCCTGACGCAGCATCTGGGGCAGGGCGATCAGGCCCAGCAGAACAATCTCGCCACCGATGATGCCGCTCATCGCAGCCAGGATCACGGCAACAAAGATCGTCTGAACCGCAACGCCGCCTTTAAGGCGTCCGCCAAACAGGCGCATGGCATCAAACAGGTCGCGCGCAATACCGGATCGGTCAAGGATCGCCGCCATCAGGACGAACATCGGCACCGAGACGAAAACAAAGGATGAAACGAATGAATAGACCCGGCTTGTGATCAGCGGCACCGCCATCGGGCCGAACCAGCCAAGGGTAAAGATCAAGGCAATCAGCAGCGTGACAAATGCCAACGGCATGCCGGTCACAAGGAAACCGAGCAGCATGACAAACATGGCAAGTGTGCCGAATTCGATGCCAAGGGACTGTAAATCAAACATTTAAATGTATCCTGTTGCGCTGCTTGGCATGGCCGTGCGAAGACGCATCAATTGATTGGGCACGAGGCGCAGATTATTCGGTCGAAGTGTGGGATGTCGGCATGATTGGTGCCTTGCGGGCATAGTTGAAGGCCTGAACCAGGAACTGAACCATCAATACAATCAGGACCACCAACAAAAATACCTTAAGCACGCCCGGATAAGGCGCATTGAACGCACTGCCGGTTGTTTCAAGGTGGATGTCACCGGTGGGCGTAAAGACAGCACGTTCGACCATCAGCCAGGCGGCCCAGGCAAAGAAGCCCGATGCGATCATGCAAACCAGCGAAATACAGATATCAAGCGTCTTGCGCATTTTCGGTCCGGCAATGTCATAGAGCAGGACAACACGAATATGCTTGTCGCGCGCGGCACAATAAAGGCCGCCAAACACAAAGCCGACAGCACAGATAAAGGTCGTGGTTTCATGCGCCCACAAGGTCGGGCTGCCAAAAACGTGACGTGCCACGATCTCATAGATCAGCGTCGCCATGGAAAGCAGAAATCCAATGGCGAACACGCTGGAAACCTTCGTAATCATCTGGCCCAGAAGACCGGACACCTCAGTTGCCTGATCGGTGCTTTCTTCAAGTTCGGGAAGTTCGGGCAACGGTGAGTGTTGCGGGGTGTCAGACATTTCTGCGTTCCTTGCATCAACAGGAAATACAATCCGGCAAGGAGGGAGGCCTTCAGTCCCGATACGTCTCGGATCACGGAACCAGCCGGATTGTATCCCAGCAGTTTGCCGGCAGCAGCACGGTGCGTTGCTGCCGGCGAAAAAGCTGTTCTGTCTTAGATCATACCCTGTGACTTAAGGTAGTCTACAAGGGTGTCGTATACACGCTGTGCATCTTCGGAACGTGCCGCAACTTTTTCCCACTGGCTGGTGGCAATCTGACGGAATTTCGCACGCTCTTCAGCCGACCAGTTGTGGATGGTGACGCCACCTTCCGAACGGGCCTTGGCAACAGCTTCCATGTCTTTCATCGCCAGACGTGCATCCATGTCATGGGCCAGATCACGGACCGACATTTCAAGGATCGCCTGGATATCAGCCGGCATGGAATCCCACTTGGTTTTGTTGATCGAGACTTCAAGCATCGGCATGGAGTGGAAGCCCGGATAGACCGGATGTTTTGCAACATCATGCAGACCCATGGCCTGGTTGGTCGAGAACACGGTCGCATCCGCAGCATCGATCACTTTTTTATCAAGCGAGGTGAATACTTCGGACTGCGGGATGTTCACCGGCGATGCGCCGGCTGCGGCGAAGACCTGCTGAACCATGCCTTCCGGGGCACGCATTTTCAGGCCTTTAAGATCGGCAACGCCATCAAGCGGGACAGAGGAAACAAATGCTTCCAGGCCCGGGGTAACGGCACCGACGAACTGCAAACCACGCGGGTTCAGAAGGCTGTTCATCAGTTCCTTGCCGCCGCCATATTCAACAAAGCGCAGCATTTCGGACGGTGCCGACCATGCGCCAACCGGGTTGGCGATCAGGCCGAATGCCGGATCTTTACCGGTGAAATAGCTGGTGTCGGTGATGTGACCGTCAAGAATGCCAGCGGCAATTGCGTCCTGGGTTTCGGCATGTTCGACAATCGAGTTAACCGGCAGCATTTCCACGGAAACACGGCCACCGGTCATGACGCCGACACGTTCGGCCCATTCCTGTTCCAGCTCAAAGTTAGGCACGCCAGCAGCATCGCTCGACTGCATTTTGAGGGTAAATTCCTGTGCATTGGCGGCAAACGGCGCCGTTGCAATCAGGGTTGCGATAAAGCCTGCACCTGCAAGCGATTTAAGAGTCTTGGTCATTCGTCTTCTCCCTAAAATGCCTTATTTTCCGGCAGTATTCTCTTTGACAAAGGAAAAACTGCCGTCTTCACGCTCCGCCAGTCGGTCAAGGACCGTGGCAACAACAGTTTCAAGCGGGGCATCGATAAAGACAGTCACGCAATTCTCGTCCGGCCCCGGCGGCTCGAGAGCTGTAAACTGGCTGTCTAAAAGTGCGGATGGCATGAAATGACCGACGCGGCGTTCAAGCCGGGTCTGGATCACTTCGCGCGTGCCATCCAGAAAAACAAAGGTGATCGGGTCGAGGTGCCTGCGCAACACATCGCGATAGCGACGTTTAAGCGCAGAACAGGCGATGAAAATGGCCTGACCGGACTTCGCGCTCCCGGCTTCCCCATCAGTTGAACCAGCCTGCGTGCGGGCCGCTGCTGCGACCGCATCAAGCCAGGGCCAACGCATATCGTCATTGAGCGGAAGACCACGGCGCATGTGTTCGACATTCGTGCTTGGATGGTGATCGTCGGCGTCCAGATACATGGTATCTGTCATGCTTGCCAGACGACGCGCGACCTCGGTTTTGCCCGATCCGCTCACACCCATGACAACGACATACTGCGTTTGCCGGTTCATTGAATTCGATGCACTCACTGATTTTCAGGGCGGGTTTTACTCTTGGACTGCCCTGTTGTGTTATAATGTTAGCGCTAACATAATGTTAGCGCTAACATTGAGTCAACAGCCGAATTTCCGTTGTTTGCTTTACCGTCAGAAGGAGCTTGTCGGTTTGGAAAAGACGTAATAAATGTAAGGTTATGAGGAAGCGCAAAGGGGCCGGACGGCCAACAATATCCGATGTTGCCGAACGGGCTGGCGTCAGCACCATTACGGTCTCACGCGCGTTGCGCGATCCGTCAAAGGTGTCTGATCACCTGCGACGAAAAATCAACGATGCGGTGCGCAAGCTTAATTACGTGCCCCATTCGCATGCCAGCGCGCTGGCCTCGACCCGATCAAATGTCATCGGTGTGATCGTTCCCTCGCTGACCAACAACGTGTTCGCCGATACGCTGCGTGCCATTTATGACGAGCTCTATCAGGGACCGTTTCAGGTGCAGCTCGGCAACTCGCGCTATGTCGCCAAGGACGAGGAACGCCTTGTGCGCACCTTCCTTGGCCAGGGCCCGTCAGCCATGATTGTCGCCGGGATTGATCAGACCGATGCAACCCGCGAACTTCTTGAAAATGCCGAATGTCCGGTGGTCCAGGTCATGGATATCAGTGATGACCCGATCGACATGATGGTCGGGTTTTCGCATTTCGAAGGCGGGCGGGCCGCCGGTGTGCATCTGGTGCAAAAGGGCTACAAACGCATCGGGTTTCTTGGCGCGCGCATGGATCCGCGCTCGCACCGCCGTATGGAAGGTTTCAAGGAAGCCTTGCGTTCAGGCGGGCGATATGACCCGGACCTGATGATGACGACCACCGATTCTTCAAGTGTCTCGCTTGGCGGGCATTTGATCGAACAGTTGCGCAAACGTCGCCCGGACCTTGATGCCGTGTTTTGCAACAATGATGACATGGCGCTTGGCGCGCTGTTTGGCTGTCAAAAGGCCGGTATCTCGGTCCCAGACGAAATGGGGATCATCGGATTCAACGACCTTGAAATGATGGCGGCAAGCTACCCGTCACTGACTTCCATCCGAACCGACCGCTATCAGATCGGCAAACGGGCTGTGCAAATGATCAAAGCGGTGCTGGACGGCGAAACCCCCGAACAAAAAATCATCGATCTCGGTTTCGAACTTCAATGCCGTGAAAGCACCATGCGCCCGAAGTCAAAGGCGCGCTCATAACTCTCACTCAGGCATTGGAAACTGAACGCTAAGCTCTGCCAGGCGTTCACGTGGTCCGGTGATTTTGATGTGCGTTCCGTCGGTATCAAACTGACGATCAAGGATGGTGATGCCGTCCTCTGCGCAGGCCTGTTCCAGCGTTCCGGCATCGGAAAATCCGGCAAACAGCTCTGCCTCACCCTGCGGGATGTATTCGATGATTTCGGCAACATCGCAAACCGCATTGGCCGCCCCGCTATAGGCGCGCACCAACCCGCCTGTTCCCAGTTTTGTTCCGCCGAAATAGCGGGTCACAATCACCGCAACATTGATCAGATCACGTCCCTGAAGGACTTTGAGGCACGGGATACCCGATGTGCCGGATGGTTCCCCGTCATCCTTGCCGTGTTCAATCAGTTGGCCTTCGTCATTAAGGTAACGATAGGCGTTCACATGATGATTGGCCTTGGGGTGGAGGGCACGCAATTCATCAATCCGCTTGGCCAGATCGTCATGAAAAACGAGTTCGGCCAGAAAGCGGGACTTCTTTTCTTCGGTTTCGGCAAAGGCAGGGCGGGCGATGGTTTTCATGGCGATGTGCTATCAGAAATGGCCGGGTTGTGCCAGATGGCATCGCGGCCCGGCGTTGGCGTTTGACCGTTAAGACGCAAACAGTTTGCCGACCAGAATGACGCCAAAAATGATCAGCATGATCAAAACAACCTTGCGGAAGGTTTCCGCATCCATCCGGTCCCGCACCCGCGTGCCCAGCTTGGTGCCCAAATAAACCGGCACCAGTCCGGCCAGCGATATCCAAAGCGTTTCAATCGTCATCAGCCCCAATCGCGCAAGGCCAAGTGCCATGACGATGCTTGAAAGACTGAACGAGATATTGATCGCCGTCAGGAAACGTTTGGGTTCAAGCCGCATGGAAAGCAGGAAGGGCAACACCGGCATGACCTGCGATCCGGTGATGCCGTTGATAAGACCCGTGGCAAAACCGGATATCGGGGCCAGTCGCCGTGCAAGCTTGTCAGATAGCGGCTTGCCATGACGAAACAGGGTAATCGCCCCATAATTCATCAACACCAACCCCAAAACCGCCCCGGCCAGAATGCTGTCGACCATTTCAAGCACAGCAAGCCCGATCAGAATGCCCGGAATGGTCGCGAGAAACATCGGCCAGAACCGGTTGATCGTTTCACGAAAGTGACCCGCCTGCGCCATGATGATGGAATTGCTGACAAGCGATGGAATGATCACCAGCGGCATGCCCGCCTTAAGCCCCAGCCCAAGGGCCAGGATCGGCAAGGCCGATGTCGAAAAGCCAAGCCCGGTTGCCCCTTTGACGAAAGCGGCAACGAAATAGGCACAGGCAATTATCGCAAGTGTTTCAAGGGGCATAGGGGATCCGGCTGAACGGTGGCGCTGCTGGTGGTAGGCGCTGGCAGTGTGCCCGCAAATCATGAACTGTGCAATTGGTCTGATGATTGCGTAGTGCCGGATTCGCACTACCTTGTTTGGTGTGATGAATTGGCATTCACCGGTGCATCTTGCATGAATTCACGGTTATGGGTGGAATTTTGCGTGGTTTTTGGGTCGGTTGGCAAAAAATTGCGGGATTTTATTGTCCAAACGTCGAGAAGGGGTGGAAATGCGTTTGCAAAACCCGTATCAAGTTTGGCCCGGTTGCATGACCGGATGCCAAGGCGGAAAACCGCTGGACAACTGGATTTGTGTTATAATGGCGGCATGATGATGAACATGCCGGATTGAGAGGAAGCAAATGAGCAAGAGCTGGAGCATTGAAAGCTGGCGTAACCTGCCGATCAAGCAGGTGCCGACTTATCCTGATGCACAGGCCGTAAAGGCCGTAGAGCAAGAGCTCGGCAGCTATCCTCCTTTGGTGTTTGCTGGCGAGGCGCGTGCGCTTAAGGAAAAGCTTGGTGACGTTGCAGAAGGCAATGCCTTCCTGCTGCAGGGCGGCGACTGTGCCGAGAGCTTCAAGGAATTTCACCCGAACAATATTCGCGACACCTTTAAGGTGATGCTGCAGATGGCGGTGGTTCTGACCTATGGCGCGGCATGCCCGGTGGTCAAGGTTGGCCGTATGGCCGGCCAGTTTGCCAAGCCGCGCTCATCAGACACCGAAACCATCAATGGCGTCGAACTGCCAAGCTATCGCGGTGATGTGGTCAACGGGATCGAGTTCACCGAAGAAGCCCGTATTCCGGACCCGCAGCGCCAGATTCGCGCCTATAACCAGTCGGCAGCGACCCTTAACCTGCTGCGTGCCTTTGCGCAGGGCGGTTTCGCCGATCTGACCAAGATCCATCGCTGGAACCTGTCTTTTGTCGATGGCAGCCCGGCCGGTGAGCGTTACAGCAAGATGACCACCCAGATCGATGAGGCGGTTGCCTTCATGGAAGCATGCGGCATCACGGCTGAAAGCGCGCCGCAGCTGCGTGAAACCGATTTCTATACCTCGCACGAGGCGCTTTTGCTGGGTTATGAGCAGGCCTTGACCCGCCAGGATAGTCTTACCGGCGAATGGTATGATTGTTCGGCACACATGCTGTGGATTGGCGACCGCACCCGTCAGGCCGATCATGCTCATGTTGAATTCCTGCGTGGGGTGAAAAACCCGATTGGTATGAAATGCGGACCGACGATGGATGAGGATGATCTGATCCGTCTGATCGATATCCTTAACCCGCAGAACGAAGCCGGTCGTCTGACCCTGATCGCACGTATGGGGGCGGACAATGTGTTTGATAACCTGCCGCGTCTGGTCAAACGTGTTAAGGCCGAAGGCCGCAAGGTCGTGTGGTCCTGCGATCCGATGCATGGCAACACGATCAAGGCATCAAGCGGATATAAAACCCGTCCGTTTGACGCGATCCTGTCGGAAGTCAAAAACTTCTTTGACGTGCACAAGGCCGAAGGCACCCATGCCGGTGGCGTTCATTTCGAAATGACCGGTACGGATGTGACCGAATGCATCGGGGGTGCCCGCGAAGTGACCGAAGATGCGCTTTCGGATCGTTACCACACTCATTGCGACCCGCGCCTCAATGGCGGACAGGCCCTTGAGCTTGCCTTCCTGATGGCGGAA
Organism: Thalassospira sp. UBA4513; assembly: GCF_002388495.1. Lineage (NCBI taxonomy): Bacteria > Pseudomonadati > Pseudomonadota > Alphaproteobacteria > Rhodospirillales > Thalassospiraceae > Thalassospira > Thalassospira sp. UBA4513. Next base: position 39,835 of record NZ_DGMR01000019.1, on the reverse strand, counting down.
ATGATCAAAAAAGAACGTGACAGTGTACGCGCAGAACAGATGGCTGCTTCTGCTTGATTTGATTGGTCGGGTTGATATTGTCACGGGCGTCCGATTGCCGGGCGCCCGTTTTCTATTGTATTTTTCAGGTGATTACTGCTGTGAAACGCTCAGCCTTTCCAGATTTTCGAGCGTCAACCTTTGACGACAGAAAACTGTACCTTTCCGTCATTTTTATGATCCTACTGTTCAAGATCGCTGTATTGCTCATTTGGGGGCCAGGAGTTGCACCGGATACCGGTGGATATACACGCTTTGCCGAGTTGATATTGGAAAGTTCGGATTGGTTGACCGACGCCGGTCTCGAGGACAGTGCAATGCCGACAACTGTCTTCAGAATAGCCGGATATCCTATGTTCATTGCGCTAACGCAATTGATCTCCTCAGAGAACTGGCAGTGGATTGTTGTTCTTTCACAGTTCTTGCTGTCCGCGGTATCGCTTTACAGCCTTTCGCGCCTTATCTCCGCGTTGGGTATGAAGCCTTTTTGGGGTGCGTTCTGTTTGCTGGCAACGGGGCTGTCATTCTCGTTGCTGTTGGACTCCATGATCTTGACCGACAGTTTTGCCACGAGCCTATTTGTGATTGTGCTTAGCGAAAACGCGGTAGCGACCTTGCGCGGACGCCCCTTTGGGTTTGTTCAAGCGCTGCTCTTTGGCATGCTGATCACCCTTGGCTTTCTTGTTCGAGAAGGAGTGGCGATACTGTCAATCCTGTTTGTCATACCGTTTTTAGTTCGAGCTTTTGTCGCGGAAAAGCAGCGGTGGAAATCATGCGCTGCAATCGCTGTTTTCTTTATTCCACTAATCGTGGCTACGCAATTGTATAAGACGTGGAATGAGGACCGGACTGGATATAGTTTTATCACATCAGGATCGCAAACCATCTACATGGTTGGGCTTGTCGACGCAGCAGAAAAAGATCAGAGAATATTCTCCGGCAATGAACCGGTAGACATAACCGCACGTGAAAAACTAAGCAATTACTCCTTCTCGGAGGTTCTCGCCGTTCAGTGGAGTTTGTTCGAGCAAGGGTGCGTTGCTCCAGAGTTGGCAAATATTTCGAAGCAGAAGTATTTCGAAAGCTGGGTTAACTATCCGGGTTCAATGCTGCGCATGACAATCGGGCACATACGTGAGAACTACGCGACGCTCACTTTCCGCCCGTTCGGCGCGATTAGGGAAACAGGTTTCTGGATTCACGGAGAAAAACCTTGGCCCGATTATCGGGAACTTCGCGAAAGTATGTTTGATGATGCGGCGGCATTCGCACTGTTCTCTGGCGAAATGGTCGAGCGCGTAATTGCTATCATCATTACTGTTGCTTTCGTGATTCTACCGATTGTCTGGCTTGTACGTCTTTATCTCGGCAAGAATGTGTGCAAGAGAGAAGTACTTGTCTGCGCGGCTTTGTGGGCAGTTTATTTTGGTGTGTTATTTGCACACGCTTTGGTCCACTTGGAAACGCGTTATCTTGCACCGGTGGTACCATTCTCAACACTGATTGGTTGTTTTTATCTTCAGCGTATTTTCGATCGGAAGAAGGTACTGGACGCTAGCTCCTGACGTCGTCGACAGGGTTATGTAACCATTTTTTTCCTGCGAGGAATTGTAAAGGGGCAGCGATTGCGACAACAACGAGCGGCGCGATGATATGTGGTACTGAAATTTGTAATGTAATCCACATAAGTGATGCGAATAAAAGAGAATAACCAGAATAAATCAGAAGTGATTTTCCTGCGTTTGCGAGCGTGAGCTTAGCGTTGAAAACAAAAGGTGCCATCATTGCGATCTGAATGACAAACGCTACTGCCAATGCACACCAGTAGGCAGTCATAGGTCCGAAAAACTGTAATGCTATCAGATAGGTCGAATAAGTCGCCGCGGTCGTAATTGCACCTAGTCCAATGAATTTAGCTATTGCTCTCATTTGGTCACTTGTCTCTGGTCGTTAGTGGCAAACGCCAACGGGGTATAGATCTGTTAAAACCGCCCAGTCGGACTGTTTTGCAGCGCCAACCAGTTCCATAGGAAAAAGCGGTTGTCGCTCTTGCCGCTGTGATGCTCAGTCCACTGGGATGCAGCGTAGTACATATCCACCCCTGGGACTGGCCGTGGCGATTGTACCTCAGGCGTTTTACGCATCCAGTCTGCCAACGGGATGCCAAAGCCTTTCTTCTTACGATTTATCGTTTGGCTGGGCAGCAGCGGTTCTAGAGCTTTCTTGAGTAGGTACTTTCTTTGACCGTTCCGGATTTTGAAGTGCGATGGCAGCTTGATGCAGAAATCAACAATGTCGTTGTCGAGGAAGATAGCGCGCGTCTCTAGCGACGACATCATGGATGCACGATCGACCTTGGTCAGGATGTCATTTTGCAGATAGAGATTGGTGAAAAATGTTAGTAGTCGGTCAGTTCTGTCCACAGCAGAATTGCTATCCCAGATTTCCATGGCTTCGGAGTAAAGATCTTCAAGAGGAAGGGGCTCTTCGAAGAACTCTTTCATTTGGTCAGGAAATAGTGGCGCCATCCAGACAGGTGCCCAAACAGATTCCTGATACGACAATCCAGCAAGTGTCCGCCGAAGCTTGAAATCGAAACTCATGTTGCGACCGGATTTCGGTAGTGCGTTTGCAAGTCCGGTAAACAACTTGTGCGCGAGATCTGGCACGTATTTCTTGTAGGCCTGTGCCGGCTTCAGAGCCAAAAAAGGGTCATACCCAGCAAAAAGTTCGTCGGCCCCATCGCCCGAAAGTGCAACTGTAACATTTTCCCTTGTGAATTTACTTAGAAGGTAAGTCGGAAGCAAAGAGGCGTCACCAATTGGCTCGTCCAGTTGCCCCAGGACCTCCGGAATGAGTTCTTGTGCGTTGGCAAGGTTTAGCATTCTAAGATGATGAATGGACCCCGCGTGCTCGGCAACCAACTGAGCGTAACCCGACTCATCATAGGATGCTTCCTCGAAGCCAATGGTAAAGGATGATACCTTCCTATCTTTGGCATTCTTGGCTGCTGCACACAAAATTGCGCTTGAGTCGACGCCGCCGCTCAGGAAAACTCCGAGAGGGACGTCACTTACAAGGCGGCGAGAAACTGATTGCAAAATAAGTTCCTGAAGATGTTCTGCAAGTTCGTCATCTTTGGCTGCGGTGAGGTTGTCATCCGGGGTGATCAAAAATTCCCAATACTTGCTGATCTTCGTGTCAAGTGTATCCAGTTCGACAGTCATTTGCTGGCCAGCTGGTAACTTAAAGACATTCTCAAGCAAACTGTTCGGGGCAGGAATGTAGCCGTAAGCAAACAGTTTCTGCAGGCCAAAGTTGGATATATTGCCGTCGATCCCAGAATGTTTTTCAAGCGATTTCAGTTCGCTTGAAAAGGCAAACAGATCACTTTTAGCTGTATAAAATAGTGGCTTTTCACCAAAGCGATCACGGGCGAGGTAAAGTCTGCCTCGTATCTTGTCGATAATAGCAAAGGCAAACATGCCGTTCAGGCGTCGAGCCAGATCGGTGCCCCAGTGGCGATAGCCATGAATGAGAACTTCGGTATCAGAGTGCGATGTCTGAAAGACGGCACCTAATGCTTCAAGTTCTGCTCGTAACTCGGGGAAGTTATAAATTTCGCCGTTAAAGACGATCCCCGTTTCGTTTGACGCATCCCACATCGGTTGGGCACCGCCTTCAATGTCTCTAACAGACAGACGACGATGTCCTAAGTAGATATGTTTTTCTTCGTCGAAGTAAAACCCTTCCCCGTCGGGACCGCGATGTGCCAGTGCATCAGTCATGGCATGGATATCTGAGCGACTACCCCGTCCCATAAAGCCGGCAATGCCGCACATCGCTATTCTTGCTCCATATTGACCGTCTCTTTGACGAGGTAAGGGCTGCGCCCTTGTGATTCAAAGTATGTTCGGACAATCATCTCCGCCAGAAGACCGAGTAGGATACACATTACGCCGACCAGGAAAGTCATCGTAACGACAAGCGGTAGTGGGGTCTGGATCATTGAAGTATTTTCAAAGAACTTCAGCCAAAGCATCCAGATTGTACTCAGAAAAGAAGCGAAGAAAGACACAAGACCAATTCCGCCGAACACATAGATCGGTTTGACCATGTGACGGTCGAGGAATTTCACGACCATAAGGTCCAGAAGCACTTTCGCTATCCGCTCCAAACCGTACTTTGACTGCCCAAATTGACGGGCATGGTGCTGAACCGGAATTTCACAGACCTTTGCGCCCATCCATGTGGCGTAAATGGGAATAAACCGATGCATTTCGCCATAAAGCCGAATGCCTTTAACAACATCTTTCTTATAGGCTTTGAGCGTGCAGCCGTAGTCGTGAAGGTGAACACCAGAAATCTTTGAAATCAGTCTGTTAGCCAAACGGCTGACAAAGTTCCGGCGTATGGCCGCGTCTTGACGGTCTTTGCGCCATCCAGATACGACATCATAGCCTTCTGCCAGTTTGCCGAGCAGTTTGGGGATGTCGGCAGGATCATTCTGCAAGTCGGCATCAATTGGAATGATGACTTCGCCTGACGCATGATCAATGCCAGCCATCGTGGCTGCGGTTTGGCCGTAATTTCGGCGGAAGTTGACGATTTTCAGTTCAATTCGCTCTTTTGCCGCATCTTGCAACAGCGAGAAAGAGTTGTCTGAGCTTCCGTCATTAACGAAGATTACCTCGAATGGTTTTCCCATTTCATCGAGGACAGAGAGCAAGCGTTCGCAGAGCGGCTTTATGCTTTCTTCTTCGTTATATATCGGAACGATGACCGACAGTTCGGTTAGGTTGACAGTTTGAGAAACAGCTTGCGCCACCTGAATGCCCTGTTATCTGATGCTTTAAAGGAGTAGCGCAATGGTTAGCATGATAACATTGGAAACGTCCAGATTTTGCCGCGTCTACCTTGTTACATTTGGCAAAGTTTCAAGTCTCTTTGTTGCTAGTTGACGACTCAAAATATCAATTTGTTGCGCAATCGGCACGAATTCATAAAAAACATCTACCAATGGGCTGTAAATATTCTTAAGTATGGGTAATTGCAGGGTGTTCCTGACAGACGATTAAGGGCGAGGGATCGCAACGGGTATGATGGACGACGCTGCATTCAGCGCATGGCAAAAGAAGGTGGAGGGAACCAACATTTCCTCGACCACGCTTTTGGCGACCGACTATCTGAACCATTTCAACGAGATCGTCATGCTGCTCGAAATGGTGCCCGACATGCCCGACATGATCGAGGATTGCAAGGAATGGGCGCCGAAAAGCTATCAGGAGCATTTCCGCGATAGTGCCTTTTCCGACAAGGAGCTTGCAATTGAGGCCTATGAACACGTCCCGCCAAGATTCCGTCAGCCGTTCGAGGAAACCATCGAGCACCTCAATACAATCGTGGCACACGCGGTTTCGCAGCTTGAAACCATCATCGAGACGGGTGATGAAGACCTTCTGCGTGTGACGGCCAGCGCAGTGACCACCTCGCTTCAGAAATTCATGGATGTCGCCAGTGGCATTATCCATGGTTCGGCCAAAACCATGAGCCAGGACGAGATCGACGCAGCCCTGGCACTTTAATTGTTGCCGACGTTTTCATGTATGCGGACACAAAAAAACCGGGACTGCGAACAGCCCCGGTTTTGTTTTTGTCTGGTCGAGAAGTTAATCGTGATCAATCCGTCATTTTGGCGAGTTCACCATCAAGACGCTGAATTTCGGACTGCAACAGCGGCAAGACATCGGCACGGGCGGTGGCGACAATTTCCTGCATATTTTTAAGCGCATGTTTTGCCATGCCGTTGGCATTTTGCTGCATGAACATGATCGTCATCTGCGCTTCGATATCGGAATAAAATCGACGTACACCGGTGATAATTGCCGGATCGACTTCAAAGGTACGCTGGGAATAGCGCATGGTTTCCCAAACCATATCATCAAGCTTGTGGCGTTCGCGCGGGGCGAGGTTTGCCGCATGCCAGGTCATCGGGCCTTCTGGATAGTCGGCAATCCAGGTTTCGACCTTTTCAATGTTATCGACAAACTCCGCCTCAAGCGATCGTTCGAGGTTATAGACATCAGACGTGCTTTGATAACGGTCGAAATCAACGGCAATTTCAAAACCGGCAAAGCTTGCCAGATACACACCCAGAACGGTTGATGCCAGAATGATGCACTGGGTAAGCCAGAACTCGGTATTGGGCTGGCCACTTACGCTCAGAAAGCGAAACGGGGCGAAAAGTCCGCGCATTGGCTAGTGTCCTGTATTGGTAAGATTGAATTGGTGCCGGTCTTCAAGCGCGCTTGCCGGGATTTCACCCGTGCGTACAAGGAAATTCTCAAACGCGATCTGAAGATCAACCGGTTCTCTGATCGGAAGACCCTGTTCGCGCGCCATATCCTCAAGCCGTTCCACCCGGTCACGTGGATGGGGATGGGTTGAAAGATAATCCAGCAAACTGCGGCCGCCTTGAAGCTGTCCCAGCTTTGCAAAGGTGGTGGAAGCTTCTGCGACATGGCCGTATTTGGCCATCAGGATACGCAGGCTCCAGTCATCGGCATCGAGTTCCTGACTTCGCGAATAGTCCCGATCAGCCAGAAGTTTTGGCCAGCTTGCCGCCCAGGTGGTCAGAACCGCATCGGTCTGAAACATCATGGCCGAAAGTGCGACACCAACGACTTCGCGGCCAATACCTTCAAGGTGATCGCGCCCGTTATAATGACCGATTTCATGGCCAAGGATCGACAGCAGCTCGTTCTCGGTATCGACCAGTTCAAGCATTCCGGTATGAACAAGCATCAGGCCACCGGGCAATGCCGCGGCATTCGGGCTGTCATCGGGGATGATCAGAACGTCAAAGTCATAATCCTTTGCCGGGCCAATGGCCTCCTTGGGGATGGAATTGACCAGATCAAGAAGATAGCGTTCCGGCAGACTGCGTTCATAATCTTCGCGATGTTCTGCGATCAGTCCGGGTTCAAGCTCCGACCAGATGGCAACTTCTTCCTGAACCGAAATGCTGTTGGCCGCCCATTCAACCGCGAGGCCGCTTGCCGTATAAATCCCCCAGCAAATCAAAAGGAACGCGATACTGCCCGACGCAAATTCGGCCAGTAGATTGCGGTGCGAGATATTCACCCCGTCATCGGGAAGGGCAGATGGCCGACCACCCGTCGGGCGATGATCGGTGTAAATGGCGGTACCGGAGACGATCACCTCAATCATGCCGCGTCCAAGTTCGGCAGAATCAAAGCGTAAACCTATAATGTGACTTGCACCCTTGGCGTTGGTGCGAAGCCGCAATATCGCCTCGCGCTTGGCCCTGGTGACGGTGGCTTCGTGTGCGGCCAGTCGACCGCCGACGAAAATGCGCAGGCGGGCCAGAAGATTGCGAAAACGGTCTTCGGCAATGACGACCTTGCCGGTCACCAGTTTGCTGTCATGCAACGTGATGTCATCGGGAACTGCATCCCCGGAATCAAGATATTGATGGGGCAACAATGCTTCGTCGCGTCTGAGCGCGCGTTCATGTGCCCCATCGGCCAAGCGGCCGGTTATATAAGCGATTCCGATCAGGATGGTCAGGGCAATTCCCGGAAGAAACAGATCTTCCATGGTACTGTGCCTGCCCTGTTATTTCAGTCGTACGGCTGTGCCGTATGCGAAAATCTCAGCCGCCTTGTAGGCCACCTGTGACGTTGCGAAATGCACATCCACAACGGCGTCGGCATCCAATTTTTGGGCTTGGGCAATCAGGCGGCTGGTGGCTTCCTGCTGGGCGTCTTCCAAAAGCCGGGTGTAGGAGCGCACTTCACCCCCGAACAGGTTTTTCAGCATCGCAAAAATATCAAAAAGGAAGTTGCGGCTGCGCACGGAACTGCCAAAGACAATGCCAAGGTTTTCAGTGATTTCGCGGCCTGGAATATGGGAAATGGTTACCGCCGCCATTTCGGCGGCTGCATTGGGGCTGTGGGTCATGTTGTTTGCTCGTATTTTACTTTGTGTTTATTCCCGTGTTTTCACGGTCGCGTGCAATAGATCGGGATGAAGCCGATTTTGCAAGTCATTATCAACACGCTAAGTCGTTGATAAGAATAAAATCACGCTGAAGACCAAGGTGCTTGCTGGTTTCAAAGATTTGCATTTCTGCCATGCAAGAATGGTGATCTTGTCTGAAACATGGGATATTGCGCATTCCGCAATTGACAGCGCGCAGGGGCGATCCTATTCCAACATCATGACAAAGAAGCTTGCCATTGCGATTGCCCAACTCAACCCGATTGTCGGTGATGTCACCGGGAACCGGGACAAGGTTGTGGCTGCCTGGGAAACTGCGGCCGATCAGGCTGCGGACGTGGTTCTGTATTCTGAACTGGTCCTGTCGGGCTATCCGCCCGAGGATCTGGTAATGAAGCCGGCCTTCATGCGCCATCTTCATGACGCGGTCGAATTCATCTGCGAACACACAGCCAAACGCAAAGATGGCCCGGCCTTGCTGTTGACCACGCCATGGGAAGTCGACGGCACGCGCCATAACGCGGTGTTGCTGATTGATCAGGGCAAGATCATTGATGTGCGCGCCAAGAATGATTTGCCGAATTATGGCGTGTTTGATGAAAAACGCGTCTTTGCCGCAGGTCCGATGCCGACCCCGATTTCATTCAAGGGCGTCAAGCTGGGTGTGCCGATCTGTGAAGATGTCTGGACGCCGAACGTCGTTGCCCATCTGGCGAACGCGGGGGCAGAAATCTTCCTCGTGCCGAACGGGTCACCGTTTGAAGCCGACAAGGATGATTTGCGCCGTAAGCTGATCGAGGATCGGGTGCGCGAAAGCGGCAAGCCGATGATTTATTGCAACGAAGTCGGCGGTCAGGATGAGCTGGTGTTTGACGGCGGATCTTTCGGCCTGAACGGCGACGGATCGCTTGCGGTTGCCCTGCCGGCCTTTGCCGAGGATGTGGTGCTGACCACCTGGCAACAGGATGAAAACGGTCAATGGCGTTGCACGGATGACGCGCCGAAGGTTGGCTATCCCACCGGGCTTGATGCGATCTATCAGGCGCTGGTTCTGGGCCTGCGCGATTACGTAAATAAAAACGGTTTCCCGGGTGTTGTGATCGGCATGTCGGGCGGGATCGACAGTGCGCTTTCGGCCGCGGTTGCCGTGGATGCGCTGGGCTCTGATCGCGTGCGTCTGGTGATGATGCCATCGCCCTATACCTCGGCCGAGAGCCTTGAGGATGCGGAGCTTTGCGCAGGCATGCTCAAGACCGGGATTGAAAGCATCAATATTGGCCCGGCCATGGCCGCGTTCGAACAGATGCTGGCCCCCGCCTTTGAAGGCCGCGATGCCGACATTACCGAAGAAAACATTCAGGCCCGTTCGCGCGGGATTATCCTGATGGGGCTTTCAAACAAGTTTGGCCACATGGTGCTGACCACCGGCAATAAGTCGGAAATGTCGGTTGGCTATGCCACGCTTTATGGCGATATGTGTGGTGGCTATTCGGTTCTGAAAGACCTTTATAAAACGACCGTGTTTAATCTGTGCCACTGGCGCAATGAACACAAACCGGTTGGGGCAATCGGCCCGGATGGCATGGTGATCCCGGAACGGATTATCACCAAGCCGCCATCGGCCGAGCTTCGCCCGGATCAGAAAGACGAAGATAGTCTGCCGCCTTATGATGTTTTGGATGATATCCTGCATCAGATGATTGAAGGTGAGCGGTCTGTTCGCGATATCGTGGATAGCGGTCACGATGAGGCAACAGTACGCCGGGTCTGGCGGTTGCTGGATCGGGCGGAATATAAACGCCGTCAGGCACCCCCGGGGGTCAAGATCACCCCGCGTGCCTTTGGCCGTGACCGTCGCTATCCGATTACCAATGGTTTCACGAACCTTGTTACGTGATTGAAAAGTTTGAAATGACAAAACCTGTTCTGCGATTTGCCCCCAGCCCGACCGGGCTTCTTCACGTCGGTAACGCCCGTGTGGCGCTGATGAACTGGCTTTATGCCCGTAAATCAGGTGGGAAATTCATCCTGCGCTTTGACGATACCGACCCGGTGCGCTCCAAAGACGAATATGTCGATGCGATCCGTGAAGACCTTGCCTGGCTTGGCATCGACTGGGATCAGGAAGAACGTCAAAGCCTGCGTCAGGACAAATATGACGCGGCGATTGATGACCTGAAAAAGCGTGAATTGCTTTATCCGTGCTACGAGACGGAAGGTGAGCTCAACTGGAAACGCAAGGCAGCCCGCCAGCGTCACCAGCCGTTCATCTATGACCGCAAGGCATTGACGCTGTCTGATGAAGAAATTGCCGCCCTTGAGGCCGAAGGCCGCAAGCCGCATTGGCGTTTCCTTCTGACCGACGGCATGGTCGAATGGGATGACCTGACACGCGGGATCTGCTCGTTTGATACCGAACATGTGTCCGACCCGGTTCTGATCCGTGAAGATGGATCGCTTCTTTATATGCTGGGCTCGGTGGTGGATGACCTTGAAATGGGTGTTACCCACATCATTCGCGGCGAAGACCATGTGACCAACACCGTGTCGCAGATCTTGCTGTATCTGGCGCTTGGTGGGAAGCCGGGCGCGCTTGAATTTGCCCATATGCCGCTTCTGGCGGGGCCGGGTGGCTCGCAGCTTTCCAAACGTCTGGGCAGCCTTTCACTGCGCGAACTGCGTAATGACGGGTTTGAGGTCGAGGCGCTTGTTGGTCTTCTGACCGGCCTTGGCGCATCGGACAAGATTGAGCCGGCGAACCTTTCGCAGGTGCTTGAGAAATTCGATCTGGATCATTATGGCCGCTCCACGCCGAAATTTGATCCGGCCGAACTGGCAAGCCTCAATGAAAAAGTCATTCACGAAATGTCGTTTGAGGCGGCCAAGCCAAAGCTTGAGGCCGCTGGCATGGCAGATGCCGACGAGATGTTCTGGAATGCGGTGCGCGGCAATTGCTGGCGCGTGGCCGAGGCACTGGAATGGTGGGATGTGATCCACAAAAACGTCATTCCGGAAATCGATGCCGAGGATGCCGAGTTCCTGAAAAAGGCCGCCGAAATGCTGCCGGAAGGTGAACTTGATGGCACCAGCTGGAAAACCTGGACCACGGCGCTTAAGGATGAAACCGGACGCAAGGGCAAGCAGCTTTTCATGCCGCTGCGCAAAGCACTGACCGCGCGCGAACATGGTCCGGAAATGTCGACGATGCTGGTTTTGATCGGGTCTGAAAAGGCGCGTGACCGGTTGTGTGGGAAGGCGGTCTAAGCATCTGCTTTGATCGCCGGAAAATGTATGCATTTGACCCGATAACACAGCCAAACGGACGTTTGAAATGACCAAAACCCTTCGCATCTTTGATACGCTCACCCGCGAAAAGCAGGTGTTCGCGCCGATTGATCCCGATCACGTGCGCCTCTATGTCTGCGGCCCGACGGTCTATGACTATGCCCATGTCGGTAATGCCCGCCCGGTGGTGGTGTTTGATACGCTGGTGCGCGTGTTGCGCCATATCTATCCTAAGGTAACCTACGTTCGGAATGTCACAGACGTTGATGACAAGATCAACGCACGTGCCAAGGAAAGCGGCGAGCCGATTTCCGAAATCACCAAACGCACCCATCAGGCCTATCTGGATGACATGGGCGCGCTGAATGCTGCCAAGCCCGATATCGAACCGCGCGCGACCGAACATATCGCGGAAATGATCGCCATGTGCGAAAGCCTGATAGAGCAGGGCTTTGCCTATGCCGCCGAGGGCCATGTGCTGTTCTCAGTCGAGGCGTTTGATGACTATGGCAAGCTGTCGCGTCGAGATCGCAAGGAAATGATTGCGGGCGCACGCGTGGAAGTCGCCCCCTATAAAAAAGACCCGGCTGATTTCGTTCTGTGGAAACCGTCGAGTGACGATATTCCGGGATGGGATAGCCCGTGGGGCCGTGGTCGTCCGGGCTGGCATATTGAATGCTCTGCCATGTCGACGCGTTATCTCGGTGAAAACTTTGACATCCATGGCGGTGGTTCGGATCTGGTGTTCCCGCACCATGAAAACGAACTGGCGCAAAGCTGCTGCGCCAATAAGGGTTCAAGCTACGCCAAATACTGGATGCATAACGGCCATCTGATGGTCGAAGGCGAAAAGATGTCCAAATCATTGGGCAATTTCGTCACCGTGCATGAGCTGCTTGAAAAATGGCCGGGTGAGGCGATCCGTCTGGCGATGATGGGAACGCATTACCATCAGCCGATCAACTGGACCGAAGAAAACCTGCGTCAGGCCAAAGAGGCGCTTGATCGTTTCTATACCGCACTTCGTCAAAGTTCGGACGTGACGCCGGAAACCATGCCGGTCCCGCGTGCGGTGCTTGACGCGCTGTGTGATGACCTCAATACGCCGCTTGCGATTTCGGAATTCCATAACCTTGTGACCAAGTTCAACAAGGCGGAAAAGAAGTTCGAACGGGCTGAGGCCAAGGGTGAAATCCTTGCCGCAGCAAAGCTTCTGGGTATTCTTGAAGCGGATCCCGAAGCCTGGTTTACCGGATCAGCCGATGAAGACGAGGCGGCCGAGATCGACGGGCTGATTGCCCAGCGTGCGGATGCCAAGAAGAACAAGGATTTCGCAACGGCGGACAAAATCCGTGATGACCTTTTGGCACGCGGCATCATCCTTGAAGACTTCAAGGATGGGACCAGCTGGAAGCGCGTTTAACGTCCAGCCGCCACGAAAATGATAAAAGGCCGCAGGTATCGCTGCGGCCTTTTTCGTTGATAGTCGGATAATCAGGCGGCCTGATCCATTTCATCAAACAATTCTTGTGCCGCATTCAGGCCATTGATTGCGGCTGGAAGGCCGCCATAAACGGCCATTTGCCAGATGGCCTCAACAACTTCCGTGCGGGTGGCACCTGCTGCCAGGGTGTGGCGAATATTTATCTTGAGCTGCGGGGCGGTTTGACCACCGAGCACGGTCAGGGCCGAAATCGTGCAAAGCTGTCGGGTTTTAAGATCAAGTCCCGGGCGTGCATAATGACGCCCGTAGGCCCATTCAACCAGTGTTTCTGCAAAGTCAGATACCAGACAGTCGTATTTTTCTGACAGTTGGCCTTCAAGTTCCGGGTTCAGAATGGCCACGATTTTGCGACCAGCTTCCAGGGCGGATTTGGTTTCGGTCATTTTTTAGCGTCCTTTAATGGCGCACTCGTCGTGTCGTAATTGGCAATTTTGGCATCCAGTACATCAAGCGTTTCGGTCAGACTTCCGATACGGGTTGCAAGCTCGTCGCGATAGGTTTGAAGCAAGGTCCTGCGGGCTTCGATCGTACTGTCACCCTCGGCGCGCAGCCGGGCATATAACACCCGGTCGCGAATTGGCATCCCGAGATCCCTGAGCCGACCAAGAAAGTCGAGCCAGCGCAAAACATCGCGGTCATAGAACCTACGTCCGCCGGGGTCGCGGTCTGCATTTGGTAGAAGGCCGATCTTTTCGTAATATCGAAGGGTGTCGATGGAAAAACCGCTTTTTTCTGCCACTTCGCCAATCATCATGACGGGCACCTTTGTGTTGAAGTTATTCAATGCTGCATCAGGCTAAGAGCTGGAGCGCACTCTAGGTCAAGCAGTATTTTGCGAAGCCGCGTGATTTGGCGAGAAAGGCTTGAAAGTACCTAAGGTTGCGGTAGGGCAGAATTCTGCCCAAATCTTGATGGATCATGTTTGAAGATTGGTCCGAAGCAACGAAAAGGTGCTCTAAGCCATGTCTGAATTTGACCGTCGAGGGTTTCTGAAGGCTTCTGCCTCATTAGGGGCGCTTGGCCTGTTGGCGTCGGGTCTCCCGGCCTGGGCGCAGGGAAGCTCCGATGCGCCATCGGAAGTATTGCAAAAGCAAATCCCGTCAACCGGTGAAGAAATCCCCGCTGTCGGGCTTGGAAGCTGGATCACGTTCAATGTCGGCCAAGACATTGTGCTGCGCAATCAGTGCGCAGATGTGATGTCGGCGTTTTTCGATGCCGGTGGCCGCATGATTGACAGCTCGCCAATGTATGGCTCCGCTCAGGATGTGATTGGTTACGGGCTTGATAAGCTTGGTGCGCGGGATCGTGTGTTTTCGACCGACAAGGTCTGGACCGCAGGCGATGGTGCCGAACAGATCGCAGAAACATCAGATCGATGGAAGGTCGAGCAGTTTGACCTTTTGCAGGTCCATAATCTGTTGGGCATCAATGAAAACCTGCCGCTTCTGTTTCGCATGAAGGACGAAGGGCAGTTGCGCCATGTCGGTGTGACGACTTCGCACGGGCGACGTACCGAAGACCTGATTGCGGTGATGAAGAATGAACGGCTTGATTTCGTGCAGGTGACCTATAACCCGATTGACCGCAAGGTTGAGGATTATCTTTTGCCACTGGCATATGATCGCGGCATTGCGGTGATTGTGAACCGGCCGTTTCGTGGCGGCAGCCTGACCGAGCGTCTGGAAGGCCAACCCTTGCCGGAATTTGCCGCCGAACTTGAAGCCAAAAGCTGGGCGCAGTTGATTTTGAAATATCTGATCGCCCATCCGGCGGTGACCTGTCCGATCCCGGCCACCACCAAACCGGCCCATGCGGCGGAAAACATGGCGGCCGCAACCGGGCCTTTGCTCGATGATAAAATGCGCGAACAGATCGCCGCCGTCATTGGCGTTCTGGTGTGATCAAGGCAATCGGGGGCAAACAGCATGACTGAATGGTGGGATTACGGACTGGCGGATTTGTTGCTGTTTTCGCCGCGTGTCTATTACCGGCTGTTTGAAACCATGAACACCACCTGGTGGCTGGTGGTTGCCAGTGCGCTGATTGCCGGGGTGATCGCATCCGGCCTTGCCCTGCGTCACGGTTTTCGCGGCAACCGGGTTATTCTGGTGTTGTTGGCGCTGGTTTGGGCCTGGTCGGGCTATGGCTTCCTTTGGCAATATTATCAGCCGATCAATTGGGCGGTGCCTTATCTGCTGCCGGCCTTTGCCCTGCAGGTGGTTTTGTTTGCCATCTTTGCTGCGCGTCCGTTGCCGCTTCGTTTTGGCTGGCGCGGGGATTTGTCGTGTTATGTCGGGGCGTCTCTGGTTGCCTTTGCGCTGATTGTCTATCCGTTTATTGGCCTGATTGAAGGGCGCGACTTGGTGCAAGCCGAAATTTTTGGCAGTGCTGCCGATCCAACCGCCCTTGGCACGTTGGGCTTTGTTTTGCTGTCGCGCGGGACCTGGCGGTGGGTTTTGTTGCCGGTTCCGCTGGCGTGGTGCGTGATATCCGCAGGCACGCTTTGGGTGATGGATCAGTATGTCGCGTATTTGATGCTAGCCGCCGTCTGGGTGACTGTTTTTTGCGGCTGGCTTGATCTTAAAAACGGGGTCACCACCAAACGCCTGACCGAGGCCGAGATCAGAGACCCGGCTGCTTAGGCCAAAAAATCCCCCTCATACCGAAAAAAGTCTGGAAACTGAATGTGATCAGTGGTTTCGTACTTTTCGCTGAGACTTGTCATTTGTCTGAACCAACACGACATCAGACCAAGGCGCGCTGAGCTCACAGACAGTCCGGTAATCCCCAAAGTGCGAAAGGGCGATTCATGATCCAGGTTTTAACCAGTGTCTGGGCACTTCTTATTGGAGTTGTCCTGATCATGCTGGGCAATGGCATGCATTTCACCCTGATCGGTTTGCGCGGCGGGATTGAGGGTTTTTCCTCTGCCGAACTGGCGATTGTCACATCGGGTTACTTTGCCGGTTTCCTCTCGGGCGCGCGCATCACACCGCGCATGATCAAGCGGGTTGGCCATGTGCGCGTCTTTGCTGCACTCGGAAGCTTTACCTCCGCTGGGTTGATTGCCTTTCCCCTGATTGCCGAGCCATGGGCATGGACGGCGTTGCGCGTGATCTTGGGCTTTTGCATGTCGGGGATCTATGTGACGGCGGAAAGCTGGCTTAACGATGCCTCGACCAACGAAACCCGGGGCAAGGTTCTGTCGGCTTATATGATTGCCCAGACGCTTGGCATTATCGGGGCGCAGGGGCTTTTGACGCTTGGCGATGCTGCGAACTCGGCCCTGTTTATTGTTGCGTCCATTCTGGTCTCGATTTCCTTTGCCCCGATCCTGCTGTCGGCCTCGTCCGTGCCAGTGACCGAGGCGGCCCGTCCGATGGGGCTTAAGGAACTGTTTGCGGGATCGCCGCTCAGTACCGTGGGCATCTTCCTGTTGGGCTGTGTATATGCCACCCAGACCGGTATGGCGGCGGTTTATGGCACCCAGATCGAAATGACGACCGTGCAGATCGCGACCTTTGTGGCGATGCTGTTTGCCGGTGCGTTGGTATTCCAATACCCGATTGGCTGGTTGTCGGACCGCATGGACCGCCGCAAGCTGATTTTTGGTGCGGCGGCAGTTGCCATGTCAGCCTGCATGCTTGGTTGGCTTTCGGGTAACCAGTTGGTCTTTATGATGTGTGCGGCCTTTGTCGCAGGCGGCATGACCACACCGCTTTATGCACTGTTTCTGGCCTACACCAACGATTTCCTGTCACTCGAAGAAATGCCGGCGGCATCAGGTGGTCTGGTCCTGACCTTTGGGGTGGGGGCTATTCTTGGCCCGTTGATTGCCGGTTGGTCGATGGAGCACCTTGGCCCGCAATCGTTCTGGCTGGTGCTTGCCGGGACCTTTGCGGTGATTGCGCTTTATGCGCTTTATCGCATGACGCGTCGTGAAGCCCTGCCGGTTGAAGAAACCGAAAGCTATGTCAGCGTTCTACCGACGGCATCCCCGATGGCGGTTGAAACCGCCGGGGTATGGGCGGCTGAGCAGGCCGAGGCCGCCGCAGAAGAAGCCGCTGCTGAAGAGGCTGCTGCAGAGGAAGCTGAAGCGGAAAAGGCCGAGGCCTTCGAAGACAAGACGCCCAAGGCATAGCCTTTCGCTGACAGCTTAGCGGTTGATCAGTAACCGTAGCCCAACGGCGGCAAAGAACACACCAAGCAATCCGTTGATCCATCCGGCTGCCCGGCGATAAATCGAAATCGCCGGGGCGGTGGAAAAGGCGGTGGCATAAAGCAAATGCATGCTGGTTGAAATCAGACCACAGCCAATCACAATCGCCGCCCCGACCCAAAGCGGGGCGCCTTCATGGAAGCCGATTGAAATGATGGCGATCCATGTCAGGATGGCCTTGGGATTGGTCAGGTGAAGTCCCAATCCGCGAAAATAGTAGCCGCGTCCGGATATCTTTCGGGCATCAACAGCGTCGGCGATGTCTGATGTGGTGGGTGGTTTGCGAAATGCCGTACGAAACGCCCGATAGGACATCCACAGCAAATAAAGCCCGCCAAAAATCCGGATGGCGGTCATCGCATCGGCATAAGTGGCAAGAACGGCGGACAGCCCCGTCAGGGTCAGAAGGCCGATCGAAAACGATCCGGTCCCAATGCCAAGGGCAAAATGTTGACCAGCGCGACGGCCCTGATCAAGCGACACCCCCATCAAACCCAAAAGGGCAGGGCCGGGGCTGATGAGCCCGACAAGCAGGGCTGCATAAGACAGCAATATTCCAGGCAGATATTGCCCAAACTCGGCAAGGCTGATCATGGGGCGTTTCCTTGTGTGGTGGCAAGATCAGCCTAGATCGGTAATTGAGTTCTGTCGAGGGCCACGAAAAAGCCCGATCCAATGGACCGGGCTTTGTTCATCTGTCTGCACTTGGGCCTAATCAGGCGTCGTTTTGCGCTTCGGCAAGGATTTCATCACCCTGACGCGCGATTTCCGAAAGGGCCTGTTCGAATACTTCTGGCGGGTGGCCGCCGGAAATGGCGAATTTGCCATTGACCACATAGGTAGGTACCGAACTGATACCGGCATCGCCAAATTCGTCTTCCTCGGCGCGGACTTCCTTGGCGAATTCGTCGCTGGCAAGGATTTCGGCGGCGCGTTCCGGTGAAAGACCAACTTCCTCGACCGCGCGTTTCAAAACACCATGGTCGGCGGTGTTGTCGCCACCCTGGAAGTAGGCGGCAAACAGATTGAGTTTAAGCGCGGTCTGCTGGCCGTATTCGCCTTCCTTGCCCGCCCAATACAAAAGGCGGTGGGCGTCAAAGGTGTTATAGATGCGTGCATCTGATCCGAAATGGATCGGGAAGCCGACATTTTCGCCCATCATGGTGATGCGTGCGCGGTTATCGGCACTTTGATCGGCAGTCAGGCCGTATTTTTCGCTGATATGTTCCGAGAGGTCCTGGCCCTCGGGCGGCATATCGCGGTTCAGTTCGAACGGGTGCCAGCGCAGGGTGACGTCAATTTCGCCGTCCAGACGGCTGATGGCATCTTCAAGGTTCTTGTAACCGATGATGCACCACGGACAGACAACGTCCGAAACAATGTCGATCTGCATGGGAATGGCTTTGGTCATTGGATTAGGCTTGCCTTGGATTATGTAACGTTGTGCTACCCCAACACATAATCGACATGGCGTCAAACGCAAGGAAAAGCCGGGTCAGACGCGTATTTGAAGGGCAATTTATTAGTTATATCTGATTCTTCGGGCGTGGTTACCCGCCTGATTATCAGGATGATTGCCGCCGGGCGTTATCAACCATGTATTCGGCAAATGTTTCAAGGATCGGGCAAGACCAGTCCGCACGGGTCAGTTCCCCGTCCCGTTCCCAGTCGCCATACCAACGTTCATCGATGTCACGGAATATGATGTAGCGGGCAAAACGGTCTGATGCAGTCCAGCAATTGCGACCGGTACGTTCCCACGTCAGGCCGGCAAGCATCATGATATCAACGCTGGTGGGGGCGTCATTTGCCATTTTTATTGTCCTTGGACGTCGCGCGATCATTAGCTTTGTTCTACATGTGCAGGGTTTTGATCAAGCGTACTACAACCTAGGATAAAGGTAATCATCGCATAGTGGTGGTTGCAACCATTCAAGGGGACAGGTCAGCTATCCTAAAGATGGGTAATTTGTTGAAATAGAGCAGAAATTGTCGTCGGGATGGCAATTTGAGTAATGCTGTTGCGCTGCTGTCTGTTTTGCGGCAATTTGCCAGACCCGCAAAAGACATGAAATCATGAGCCTTGCGAACAGAATAGCAGCGGCCAAAAAAAACGGCCGCGGCACCCGAGACGATCGATCAGTTGGAATGAAAATGTCAGACAAGCGCGTCTATCTCTATGACAGTACCTTGCGCGATGGGCAGCAGACCCAGGGCGTGGATTTTTCGGCCGCGGACAAGACCGCGATTGCCAAGGCACTGGACGAACTGTCGATTGACTATATTGAAGGCGGCTGGCCGGGGGCGAACCCGACCGATGATGCATTCTTTGCCAATCCGCCCAAACTCAAGAATTCCAAACTGACCGCCTTCGGCATGACCCGCCGTGCGGGGCGTTCGGCATCAAACGATCCGGGGCTTACCAGCCTTGCGCAGAATGCGCCGATTGTTTGCATGGTCGGCAAAAGCTGGGATTTTCAGGTGACCGAGGCACTCGGGATCGAGCTTGATGAAAATCTGGCGATGATCTCGGACTCAATTGCCCATCTGAAAACCAAGGTTTCCGAAGTCATGTTCGATGCCGAGCATTTCTTTGACGGTTACAAGGCCAACCGGGATTATGCGCTTGCCGCGATCAAGTCGGCCTATGAGGCCGGTGCGCGCTGGGTCGTTTTGTGTGACACCAATGGCGGCACGCTGCCTGACGAGATTTTTGACATTGTTACCGATGTCTGCAGCCAGATCCCCGGCAGCCATGTGGGTATTCATTGCCACAATGATACGGAAAATGCGGTTGCGAACTCTTTGGCCGCGGTGCGTGCCGGTGCGCGGCAGGTGCAAGGCACTTTGAATGGCCTTGGTGAGCGGTGTGGTAATGCCAACCTGATTTCGATCATCCCGACGCTGATGCTGAAAATGGGCTATGACGTTGGCATTTCCCATGACCAGCTGACCCATTTGCGCCGCATTTCGCACATCCTTGATGAGCGGCTTAACCGTGAACCGCTGCGTCAGGCGGCCTATGTCGGCGACAGTGCCTTTGCCCACAAGGGCGGCTTGCATGTTTCAGCGGTTGAAAAGAACCCGACCTGTTACGAGCATATCGAACCGCATCTGGTCGGCAACCAGCGCCATATCCTTGTTTCCGATCAGGCGGGCCGGTCGAACATTCTGGCCCGTTTCCGCGAGATTGGCGTTGAAGTTGATCCCAAATCAGAGGCCGTCGGCAAACTGGTTGAAACCGTCAAGCGCCGCGAGTTTGACGGTTATGCCTATGACGGGGCCGAGGCCAGCTTTGAATTGCTCGCACGCAAGGCGATGGGCGAGCTTGATCGTTATTTCCGAGTGACGTCTTTCCGTGTGATTGACGAACGTCGCTGGGTCGATGAACAGGACGAGCAGGTCATCACCATGTCGGAAGCGACCGTCAAAGTCGTGGTTGGCGATGATCAGTTCATGTCGGTCGCCGAAGGCAATGGCCCGGTTAACGCCCTTGATGCGGCCCTTCGTAAGGTCCTTTTGACCGTGCCGGAATACCGCGATGCGGTCGAGCAGATTGAGCTGATCGACTATAAGGTCCGCATCATAACCCGCGGCGATGGCACGCGTGCAGTGACCCGCGTCATGATCGAAAGCCGGGATGCCGAAGGCAATAACTGGGCGACGGTTGGCGTTTCGACCAACATTATCGAGGCGTCCTATAACGCGCTTCGCGATTCCATCACCTATAAACTGTTCAAGTCCGGTGTGCGCAGTCAGCACGCCTGATGATGTGATCGGATATCCGTCAAATACATGCAGCCGGGCCATATCAAGGTCCGGCTGTTTTCGTGACGGATAAGGAGACTTAAATCTGGAGGCTGGCGCGAACGGTTGGCTTTTGCTAAGTAAGCGCCAATATGGACGGGGACGCCCGAAAAACAGCTTCTATGCCTTCCTTTGACGACCGGAGAATACCGCGATGAGCGAGCCCATCGGCAGTGCCAAGCCTGAAACAGGCGGGATTGCCAATCCGCCCGTAATCATTCTGATTGAGCCGCAGCTTGGCGATAATATCGGCAAGGCCGCGCGTGCGATGCTCAATTGTGGTCTGGTGGATTTGCGTCTGGTGCGGCCGCGTGATGGTTGGCCAAATGAGCGGGCAACCGCCAATGCATCAGGGGCCGATATCGTCATCGATAACACCAAGGTGTTTGAGCGTGAAGAAGATGCGCTGGCCGATCTGAACCGGGTTTACGTCACCACCGCACGTACCCGTGATGCCATCAAGCCGGTCTTTACCCCCAAGGGGCTGGCACCGGAAATGCGCGCTGTGATCGGGCGCGGAGAAAAGGTCGGCGTGATGTTTGGCCCGGAACGCACCGGGGTTCGCAACGAACATATTGCCATGGGCGATGCGGTCGTCACCGTGCCGCTTAATCCTGGTTTTACGTCGCTTAACCTGGCCCAGGCGGTTCTTTTGATCGGCTATGAATGGTGGCAGGCGGGCGTTGATGTGCCTGACTATCAATTGATGATGGCCGATACCTTCCCGGCGACCAAGGATGATATGGAACGTCTTTTCTTGCACCTTGAAAGCGAACTTGATGAGTCGGGTTTCTTCCGGGTCGCGGAAAAACGCCCCGGCATGGCGCGCAATATCCGCAACATCTTTAACCGTGCAAATCTGACCCATCAGGAAGTCCAGACGCTGCGCGGGATGATTGTTGCCATGCGCGGTGGTAAGCACAAGCCAAAGGACTGATTTTCCACCCGATTGCCAAGTGCGGTGCAGGTGGGGTGCCATTCAAGCAGAAGTCGGCAGAAATGCAGGGCTTCCATGCGGGATGGCGGGCGCGATTAATGTTTGACTCTTGATCAATCATCTCTATATTGCGCCTCACTTCCGAGAAAGTGGGTCGAAACATGTGGTTTCGTCCCCGTTCCGCATGCTCAGGTGTTGGGCGGTTGGAAACTATCGGGACAATAAGTGATCTTTAAAAAAAGAGAGTTACAAAATGTCGAAACGTATTGCTGCAAAGCATAAGATTGACCGCCGCCTTGGTGTGAACCTTTGGGGCCGTGCAAAATCGCCGCTGAACAAGCGCGAATATGCACCGGGCATGCACGGCGCAACCCGCCGTAAGAAGCCGACCGACTATGGTACCCAGCTGTTTGCGAAACAGCAGCTCAAAGGCTACTACGGCTCGATCTCTGAAAAACAGTTCCTGCGCTACTACAAAGAAGCATCCCGTCGTCCGGGTGATACCTCCGAAACCCTCGTTGGTATTCTTGAGCAGCGCCTCGATGCGGTTATCTACCGCATGAAATTCGTTCCGACCGTGTTTGCTGCACGTCAGTTCGTGAACCACGGCCACATTCTTGTTAACGGCAAGAAAGTAACCATCCCGTCCTACCTGGTTCAGGAAGGTGACGTTGTCGAAGTAAAACCTGCTTCGCGCGAAATCCCGATGGTTATGGAAGCTGCCAACCTGAACGAACGTGACGTTCCGGAATATCTCGACGTTGACGCGAAGGCCTTCAAAGGTACCTTCGTTCGCGTTCCGAAATTCGCAGAAATTCCGTACCCGGTTCAGATGCAGCCGAACCTGGTTATCGAATTCTACTCGCGTTAATCCTTACGGATTTCGCGACGAACCGATACGAAGACGCCCGCTGGAAACAGCGGGCGTTTTTGTTTGTCTGCGTTATGGGCAACGCGATCAGGCGGGCGGTTTGTTCAGTTGCTCGGACGCCTGTTGGGCGGCGGCGGCAACCGCTTCCTGTTTTTGTTCGGGTGTTGCATCTGGCGGCACATCGACCTTGACGTTGCGCGAGGCCATCTGGATGCCGTTTTCCTTGAACATGGCGAGAACCCGTTGATAGACGGTTTTGCGGATGGTGAATTGTTCGCCGGGTTTTGAGGTGTATTTCAGCCCGATCACCATGTTGAATTCTTCCATCCGGCGCACGCCCTGGGATTTCAGCGGTTCGATGAAGCTGTCGCCAATCAGCGGATCTTCCAGAAGTTCTGCCGCCAGCTTCTTGATCAGTTTCTTGATCTTGTTGACGTCAGTTTCAAACGGTACACGGAATTCCAGTTTGACGATCACCCAGTCGCGGCTGTGGTTGACGATGGATTTAATCTCGCCAAACGGGACGGTCTGAAGCGGGCCACGATGATGGCGCAGCTGCATGGACCGGATGGAGATGTTTTCGACCCGCCCGCGCAGATTGTCGACTTCGATATATTCGCCAAGCCGGAACGCATCATCAAGCAGGAAGAACACACCCGCCACCACATCGCGCACCAGCGCCTGACTGCCAAAGCCAAGGGCAAGGCCGACAACACCGGCACCGGCAATCAGGGGCCCGATATCAACGCCCAATGAGGACAGGGTGACCATCGCCACCATAATGACAATCACGGTCAGCGCGAAGTTTTTCAAAAGTGGCAAAAGGGTTTCGACCCGCGAAAGCCCGGTGCCCCCGCCCTCATCACCGGCATTGCCCGTTGCTGACGCGCTCATGCGTTCATCAAGGAACGTCTTGATCAGCGACCAGATCAGATCGGCGATCAGAAGGATCATGATGATTTCGGTCGAGCTATCAATGATCCGGGCAATGATCCCGGCATCATCGGCCTGAGCCAACCGGTCAAAGCCCCAGATGCGCCAGATACTTGCCAGCACAAATACCAGTGCCAGAAGCCGCACACCGCGTTTAAGCACCTTGGTAAAAACAGGTGCCTTGGGCTTTATTGGTTCAAACACCTCGTCATGTTCATGGGCAACTGCCTCCGCCCTGGCATTGTGTTTTGCGGCTTCCTGTTCGGCCACTTGCAGTTTCTTGCGATGCTGGCTTTCGATGATGTTGCGAAACACCACGTCAAACAAACAGGCAAGTCCGATGGCAAGCAGTGCCTTAAGGATGCGTTCGGCCCCAATGATTGCAACCCCGCCCGCCAGAATGAACCAGCCACAGACAATCATCGGCCACAGACGGGCGATGGATGTTGGCAGGGCTATCTTCTCGACCTCGGCACTTGCCGCATGGCTGGCAAAGAACCGTCCAATTGAAAGCGTGACCACGCAAAAGGTGACGACAGAAATCACCACGGCTGCATCAAAGAGGATGATATCGCCCGCAACCATGGTCGGCGCGGCACCAAACACATTGGCCACGGCAAAGGCAAACAATGATATTCCCGCCGCCCAGGTCAGGCGTTTGGTCAGAACGCTGGCGGCCTGCGGATCAACATTGATCATGCGAAGGCCTTCGGCCTTGGGCGCAAACAGGAATTGCAGCACGATGATCAGGACACGCAGGGCAAAGAACGCCATCAGAAGCGACATCACAGCCGATTTCATGATTGGCGGCCAGTCAAACATCATAAACGCGCCAAGCGATCCGATGGCAAAGACAAGCAGCGAAAACAGCGAAAGCGCACAAAGCCCAACCATGTGTTTGAGGCGTTCCGAAAACTTCCGGGGGCTTTGCGATTCAAGATAGGCACATGCTGGTGCCGAAAGCCTGCGATAGATCACCTCGGCCGCGATACCGACACCAACGAAAATGACGGTAAACAGCAAAATGCGCATCAGGCCGGTCTGGCCAAAATCGGTCGACAGCAAGGCCCGTGTGGCATCGAGTTCTGCGGGAAAGGCATCAAGGCCGGACATGGTTTCGGCAATGCGGGCCTGAGTGCGGGTGACACCTTCTTCAAGGAAGCCATAATAGCTGAAGGTTTCGGCAATCACGCCGTCTTCGGGAAGTTCTGTGGCGGGTTCTGATCCGCCCTCTGAGCCACTTAGGGCGGTAACGGCCGCCATCTGTGCTGCTGTGGGCAGGATGGGCAAGGCAAACCAGATTGCAAACAGCCAGATCGCAAAACATGCCATTGTTTTGATTGCCGGTTTCATGCCTGTGACTTCCCCTGTGGCGCAAATTTCAGCTTGCCCTAAAGATGGGGAATAGCAGACAAACCATCAAGAAATAGTTTTATCGTGTGCGGGATATGATCGCATTTGGCGAGTTTGGCGATGGTTCGGGCACAAAAAACGCGCTGGCAGAAAACCTGCGCAGCGCGTTTTTGAATGGGGTAAGGCCTTATGCCTTGTTGCCTTGATGCCTTAGGCGGCAACGGCAACGCCCTTGTCTTTAAGGTGCTGGGACAGCTCGCCGCTGGCAGCCATTTCACGCACGATGTCGCAACCACCAAGGAACTCGCCCTTGACGTAAAGCTGCGGAATGGTCGGCCAGTTGGAGAAGTCCTTGATGCCCTGACGGATTGCCGGGTCGACCAGAACGTTGATATCCTTGAACTGAACGCCAAGCTCGGCCAGGACCTGAACAACAGCGGCAGAGAAGCCGCACTGCGGGAACATAGCGGTACCCTTCATGAACAGGACGACGTCATTGTCATTGACGTCTTTCTGGATGCGTTCGAATACCGGATTGTCGGTCATGATGATTGTCCTTGGCTTGGGGGCCCTGTTCGGGCCGCGAATTCAGGTTAAACTTTTATGGGCGAAGATATGGCTGGAACCTGCGGTTCTGTCAACTCTTGGCGCGATTTTGCCGCGCGGTGCGCAGGTTATCCCAGGTAAAAATTCCCAAGCCGAACCACACCAGCGCATAGGTGATCATGTGGGCCTCGGTAAAGATCTCGCCGAAAATTAGAACCGCGACAAAGAACTGGATGGTCGGATTGAGATATTGCATCAATCCAAGGGCCGAGAATTTCATGTTGCGCGCCGCAAAGGCAAACAACACAAGCGGCGCTGTCGTGCAAACCCCAAGCCCGATCAAAAGCGCATCTTCGACCCGTCCGATATGCCCAAAGGTCATATCCCCCTGATAGGTCAGCCAGCCAAGATAGCCCAAGGCAAACGGAGTCAGAAGAATACACTCAACAAAAAGACCGGCGATCGGATCAGCCGGGATGAATTTGCGAATCACACCGTAAAAGCCAAACAACGTCGAAAGCCCGACGGCCACCCAGGGCATATTGCCATAAAAAACCAGAAGGTTCAGAACCCCGGCCGTACAGATCAAAACGGAAATGATCTGAATGCGGTTGAGTTTTTCGGCAAAGAAAATGCGCCCCAGGATCAGCATGATCAGCGGCATGATGTAATAGCCGAGGCTGGCTTCCAGGGCATGGGCATTATTGACAGCCCAGATGTAAAGCAACCAGTTTCCGGCAACCAGAAGGCTCGAAAGAAACAAAAGCCCGACGGTGCGTGCTGATGAAATCAGCTCAAGCAGTTTTTTGCGCCGCCCCAGAACAAACACCAGCAGAAGGGTGAGAAGTGCTGACCACACAATGCGGTGCGACAGGATTTCAAGCGGGGTGGCAAAAGCGACCTGTTTGAAATACAGGCCGAAAAACCCCCAGAAGATGAAGGCGCCAAGCCCGGCGAGGGGGCCGGGGCCGATCAGTGCCGGTTTTTCTTGAGAAGACATAATTTCAAGCCGTGGTCAGTGAATGGGGCTGTGACCGGCCGCTTAAGTCTTCGGACCAGCTCAGTTCGATCGGAAAGGCAACAGGGGCCGAAGGCAAACGGCCCCTGAGTTTGGTCTGGCGAAGCGGTTCGTGGTGGCGAGGTGCTTTGCCAAAGCTTTATCTTGGGTGACCTTATTCCGGCGCAGAAGTTTGCAGCGCCAGCGCATGCAGATCGCCGCCCATTTTGCCCTTAAGGGCGGAATAGACCATCTGGTGCTGAACCACGCGGGTTTTGCCGCGGAACTGTTCGGAGACGACAATCGCTGCATAATGATCGCCATCGCCGCGCAAATCCTCAATGCGGACCTGAGCATCGGGAAGGGCTTCCTTGATCATGCTTTCGATTTCATAGGCTTCCATGGCCATGGCGCATATTCCTTATGGTTGATCGGCGCATATTCGGGACCGCCGATATGACGTGTTTTCACTGGTATATGTTGTTGTCACGGGGGCTGTCAATTTTTGAGAAAGGCGCGCCATCCGCCGATGTCAGGCTATAACCGCGCAATATCAGGCAACGTGAAAACCTTGTTTTTAGGTCGAGATTGGGCTAACACGCTTTTTACGGGGTGCGCACCCCTGCCGTCCGCAAGGTTTATGCCTTTGGTAAAGTGCGTGGAATGAAATTTTCGGACCCGTTTCCCGATCAGGATACGGCCCGGCAATGCGGACCCCCGGCCTCCTGCGTGGAGACGATTTATGACTTCCAATACGCTCAATATCAGCCGTGTCGACGTTGAAACCGACGCGACCGAGCAATTCAAGGCACAGGCCAAACGCCTGCGCAAAGCCTTGGCCGCGCGTGATGTCTCGATTTCGCATACCGGTTCGCTGGAACTGCTGGCGCAAAGCCACGGTTTTCGTGACTGGAACACCGCCGTTGCCATGGCACGGCGCAATATCCCGACCAGTGTGTCTGATCTTGGCATAGGCAAACGGTTTGCCGGTTCCTACCTTGGTCATGCCGTCACCGGCTTGATCCGAAGCGTCACGGCGACCCCGACACCGGGTGTGTTCCGGGTCGAGGTGCATCTCGATGAACCGGTCGATGTCGTGGAATCAAAACGCTTTAGCGGTTTTCGCCAACGCATCGCGTCGCGGATCAACGAACATTGCGAACCGGTCCTGACCAATGGCATGGCCGGACCCGGACTTTCGATTGATCTGTTGCTGCGAGAGTCCCCGGACGCGTGAGCACGTTTGTCACAGAGATCAATGATCAAACCCTCCGGCAGCTCCCCAAAGTTGCCGGAGCATACGTTCTGGTGATCGAACTCACCGCTGACCTGACGCTTCAAAATAAACGCTTCACAGGCATCACCCTTGCCAAAGGAACCTACCTCTATTGCGGCTCTGCCAACGGCCCCGGCGGTATTGCCGCACGGGTCAAACGCCACTGCAAAGCGGACAAAAAAACCCATTGGCATGTCGATGAACTGACCTCAGAGGGCGCTGGGCGCGTTGTGTCGGTGCTGGTGGTGCCGGGTGGGGATGAGTGTGAACTGCGTGCTAGATTACAGGACCAAAGCAAACCCGTTCCGGTACCGGGATTTGGCAGCAGTGACTGTGTTTCCTGCGTGTCTCACTTGATCTCTGAAGTATCTAAAGCACGCTTACGGTCACTAGGTTTTGATAAGTAGGCCGCGACGACGCGCTCTCATGTTGGTAGATCGATGAGGACCTGTTCGTTTGGTCAACGAATGTACCTCGCCCATCTAGAAGTGCTTCAACGCGCCGTCTCCGATCATATTCGCCGGGCTGCCGAAACCTGATCGCTTCCAAAATGGTCCCGAAGGGATTTTCAGTCGCCATCACGGCAATTTCGCGAAATGAACCACTACGATTGGCTCACCGTACTGTACAACCTTTAGCCCAATCGCCCCCTAGAAACACTTCCATGAATAATCGTAGTAATCATGCCATGAGTTTGGGAGCTGAAAAAAGCTTCGCATCGCGATATCCCTTCAACCCCCTCCAATGAGGGCTGTTGGCTATTTTATTGTATATTAAAAGGCGAGGGAAGATTTGAGTATGTCATCCGCCAGTCATGCTCATATGGCGACCGACCGCCGGTTTCTGGCCTTTGCGGTCGATGACAAAATCATGGCCCTTGGGTTTGAGGTCCATGGCGGCATCCAGCATCTGATCAAGCGCACGCGGGTCGCCGGTACGAAGGGCGGCACGCAGGTCAACGTGGTCTTCCTGACCCAGGCACATGTAAAGCGTACCGGTGCAGGTCACACGTACGCGGTTGCAGCCTTCGCAGAAATTATGGGTGAGTGGCGTGATGAAGCCGAGACGCCCGCCGGTTTCGGCCACGGTGGTATAGCGGGCCGGGCCCGGTGTGACATATTCGGACGGGATCAGGGTGTATTCCTGCTCCAACCTTTCGCGCACAGCGGTCAGCGGCAGGTATTGGTCGGTCCGGTCGCCATCAATGTCGCCGAGCGGCATGGTTTCGATCAGGCAAAGATCAAAGCCCTCCTTCCCGCACCAGGCGACAAGGCGTGAAATTTCGTCTTCGTTGAAGTTGCGAAGCGCCACCGTATTGATCTTGATCGAAATACCGGCTTGTTTGGCGGCCTCAAGCCCGGCCAGCACCTGTTCAAGGCGGCCGCGGCGGGTGATTTCGGTAAATTTCTGAGAATCCAGACTATCAAGCGAGATGTTAAGTCGCTTCACACCAAGGCGGGCCAGATCATCGGCATAGGTGGCAAGCTGGCTGCCATTGGTGGTCATGGTCAGTTCGTCGAGCGCGCCGGTTTTAAGATGGCGCGACAGATTGGCGATCAGATCCATGATGCCACGGCGCACCAGCGGTTCACCGCCGGTCAGGCGCAGTTTGCGCACACCGCGCGTGATGAAAGCCGTGCAAAGCTGATCGAGTTCTTCAAGCGAAAGAACATCGGATTTGGGCAGGAAGGTCATGTTTTCCGCCATGCAATAGGTGCAGCGGAAATCGCAGCGATCGGTTACCGAAACGCGCAGGTAAGAGACATGTCTGCCATATTTATCGATCAGCGGTTTGGTCATGGTGGCGTTTCAACGGTGTTGTTGAGTTTCCGGGCGTTTTGCAATCGTTGTGAGGCGACTGTGGCACAGCAGACGGGGTTTTGACCAGTCTGTTTCGATCTGTGGTGTTCACCTTTCCGTCAGGTGAAAACGATATGAGCCACGATCCGATACCAGATCGCAGCTCATATATTCGTTCGGTAAGGGGTAACTGTCAGGTAACGGGTGCCCGCAGGTCGACGATCACTTTGATAATTTGGCGACGTCCGCATCAATGCATTTGACCACTTCGCGCAGGGTGGCGACGTTTTCGCGGCCCATCCGCGCGACCAGTTCGGCGGACTGTTCCGGCACAGCAAGCGTCTTGCGCACATCGGCAAACAGCGCATCAAGCAGGCGGATGCAGTGGGTTTCGGTGAATTCCCAACGTTCTTCGCCATGGACCATGTTGTCATTGACGAGCTGGATCAGCCATTTCTTGCGGTGTTCATAGTTGCTGAAATGCAGCGCCATGCGGGCAAATACCAGATTGATCCGGGAACGGACTTCCGGGGTTTTGGCCAGATGATCCCAGTATTCGGAGGGATTGCGCAACTCGTCATCATCATTGGCGTGGGCTTCGATGATTTCGTGAATTTCACGATCGATTTCCTGAAGCATGTCCATGCCGACCATCATGCGGATGACCTTGAAGAAAGGCTGCAGGATGGTGCGTGACAATGCGCCGTGTTCGGTATCGCCGGCAGCATTGCCTTCAAGCAGATGATCAAAGCGCGAGACCAGCAGACGCCCGAACGGATCGTGACGCAGGGCCGCATGTTCACGGGTCTTGATCGCTTCGAGGTCGCTTTCAAGGATCGCCCATGCATTTTCGAACAAATCTTCGTTGTCGCGCAGGCTATTGAGCGATTTCAGGATCTGTTCTTCGGTAACGGAACCGCCATGGTTGCGGGCAACATGCACAAGACCCTGGGCAAATTGTTCCAGCACGGTAAAGGCCGCGACGTGGTGGCGCTGTTTAAAGCTGTCACGCGGTGGTTTATTGGCTGCGATCATGGGCTTCGAAACCTTCTTAAGACTGTTGTGCTCGTGTCAGGTTCATCTATCGAGTTTATGATAGAGACCATCTTTATGGTGAATTGATTAACAATTCGATCCGAGCAATCCATGTGCCAAGCGTTGCCTTCAAGGACCGGTTGCAGGAAGGGCGCTTATTCGTAGCCCGCCGCGGCTTCGACAATTTCCAGAACGACATAGCGCTGGCGGATGATCTGGCGACCGGCCTCTTCGAAATTGACAGCGATTCGATCTCCGTCAACGGCCTGAATGCGGCCCAGTCCCCAGTCCGGTTGATTGGGATGACGCACGATGGCGCCTGGCGTCAGCAAGAAATCCATTGGGTGCTCTGTATCCTGTGTTGCTGGTTTCAATATAGGTCGTTTGCCGAGGTCGCGCAATTTGCGGCTGCGTGTTGCGGACCGGATATCGGGGCCGATATCGCAGAAAGGCAAAATTTGCCGGGTCGGAAAAGCCTGATTTTCGAGCGTGCTAAATAAGCTCTTAATATATCGGCGGCAATCTTGTGGCTTCTGCGAGTGACCTGTTCGCTCAGATCGGACCATTCGGGAAGCGCATCGTGTCTTGGGGCATGATGTTGTGACGATACGCAAAGACCTTGGAGAGCCCGCGCTATGGAAGAGGATGCCACCCTTGAACTGACCTTGATCGAACTGATCAGTTCGCGGATCTGTCATGATCTTGTCGGTCCGGTCGGGGCGGTCAATGCCGGGGCAGAACTGATGGGGGAAGACGGCGTTAGCGACGATGAGGCGCTGGCACTCATGCGCAAAAGCGGTCTTGAGGCCGCGCGTCGTTTGCAACTGTTCCGGTTGGCCTTCGGGCGTGCGGGCAGCAGTGCCGATACCGCCGCGATGCGTGAAGCGGCAAAACAGACTTATGCGGCCGAGGGGAAGGTCGCACTTGATTGGCCGGATCTTCCAATTGATCCATCTCACGGGCGAATCGTATTGAACATGGTTATGCTTGCCCGTGAAGCTTTGCCGTTCGGTGGAACGCTTTCGGTTATGCGCGACTCCGGTAAAGTAACGGTTCTGGGCGAAGGCAAACGCGCTGCCTTGCGCCCTGAAATCATGAATGTATTGGAAAAAGAAGTTTCTACTGATGCACTCGATCCGCGCAATGTTCAGGCGTTTTTCTTGCGGAAACTGGCTAAACTCGGGGGTGGAGTGCTTTCGGTCTTGCAACAGGACGGAAATATTGCATTGATCTATGGATAAAAATTTGACCGGCAGGTCTGGTAATGGCGTGCAATAGCTTCTACCTAAGATACCGAAGTATAGTACGTTTGCGCCATTTGGCGCTTTAATGGGAGTTCCAGTTCCGACAAGCTATTGATTGTTGGAGATTTGGAGGGGGTATATGGACGATCTTTTAAGTGAATTTCTGACCGAGACTTCTGAAAGCCTGTCGACGCTTGACGTCGAACTGGTGAAGCTGGAACAGAACCCGAATGATCCGGACATCTTGTCCAATATTTTCCGCTTGGTTCACACCATTAAGGGCACTTGCGGCTTTCTTGGCCTGCCGCGCCTTGAGGCTGTTGCCCACGCTGGCGAGAACGTGCTCGGTAAAATCCGTGACGGCGAACTGGTGGTGACACCTGATGCCGTGACGCTTGTTCTTGAGTCGATTGATACGATTAAGTATCTGCTGGGCGAGCTCGAACAGAACGAAGCAGAGCCGGACGGAAATGATGCTGACCTGATTGGTCGTCTGAACCACTTTGCCGATACCGGCCAAATTCCGGGTGGTGCGCCGGCTGCTGCAGCAGCCCCGGCAGCAGAGGAAGCCGACGAAGAAGTTCCGATGACGGACGACGAAAAACTGCAGGCTGCTTTTGACGCCGCAGAATACGATCCCGATTTTGAAGTTCCTGACGAACCGGCTGCGGCCGCTGAACCGGAGCCGGAAGCACCGGCAAAACCGGCGGCACCGCCCGCAGCCGCAAAATCCCAGGAAGTAGCGCCGGCCAAAAAGGCTGCCGAAAAGCCAAAGGCAGAGGCTCCGCGCGCAGAAGCCAAGGAAAGCTCGGTTGCAGCCCAGACCATTCGTGTGAATGTCGAGCTGCTTGAAAATCTGATGACCCTGGTTTCAGAACTCGTCCTGACCCGTAACCAGCTTTTGCAGATGGTTCGCGGCAAGGATGACAGTGAATTCACCGTGCCGTTGCAGCGCCTGTCGCACATCACGACTGACCTTCAGGAAGGCGTGATGAAGACCCGTATGCAGCCGATCGGCAACGCATGGGCAAAACTGCCGCGTATTGTTCGCGACCTTGCCCTTGAGATGAACAAGAAAATCGATCTGCAAATGATCGGTGCTGACACCGAACTGGATCGTCAGGTTCTTGAACTGATCAAGGACCCGCTGACCCACATGGTGCGTAACTCGGCCGACCATGGTCTGGAAGATATTCCGGGCCGCCGCGATGCAGGAAAGCCTGAAACCGGTACGGTCACGCTGAATGCGTATCATGAAGGCGGTCACATCATCATCGAGATTTCCGATGACGGTCGTGGTCTGAACCTTGAGCGCATTAAAGCCAAAGCCATTGCCAACGGTCTTGCGACCGAAAGCGAGCTTGAAGGCATGGGTGAACAGCAGATCCAGCAGTTCATCTTCAAAGCCGGTTTCTCGACCGCGGAAAAGGTTACTTCGGTTTCCGGTCGTGGTGTGGGTATGGACGTTGTGCGTACCAACATCGAAAAGATCGGTGGTACGGTCGAGCTGAAATCGGTCGAAGGCCGTGGGTCGACCTTCATCATCAAGATCCCGCTGACGCTGGCCATCGTGTCGGCCCTGATCGTGGAAAGTGGCGGCGAACGCTTTGCCATTCCGCAGATCAGCGTTCTGGAACTTGTGCGTGCATCGAACAACTCCGAACATTCCATCGAACGCATTCACGATACGCCGGTCCTGCGCCTGCGTAATCGTCTGCTGCCGCTGGTCACGCTCAAGAAAATTCTTGGTCTTGATACCACTCAGGAAAGCGATGATGCGGTTGATGAAGAAGCATTCATCGTGGTCGCACAGGTTGGTACCTATTCGTTCGGTATCATCGTTGACCGCGTGTTCGACACCGAGGAAATCGTTGTTAAACCGGTGGCCCCGATCCTGCGCGATCTGTCGCTGTTCTCGGGTAACACAATCCTTGGCGACGGTAGCGTGATCATGATCCTTGATCCGAACGGCATTGCCACCCGCACTGGCGAAATCACCGTTGGTGGTTCGCAGGGTGTCGAAGGCAAGGCCAAGGCCGATGCATCGGATCGCGAAACCACATCCATGCTGGTCTTCCGGGCTGGTGGCAGCGAAGTGCGCGCGGTTCCGCTGGCACTGGTTGCCCGCCTTGAAGAAATCGATGTCGAGAATATCGAACATTCGAATGGCCGTCCGCTGGTCCAGTACCGCGGCAAGCTTATGCCTCTTGTCTTTATCGACGGTAGCTACCAGATGAAGTCAGAAGGCCGTCAGCCGACCCTTGTGTTCCAGGATCGTGAACGCACCATGGGTCTGGTTGTCGACGAGATCGTCGATATTGTTGATGACGTGCTGAATGTTGAACTGACCGCGGATCAGGATGGTCTGGTTGGTTCGGCCGTCATTGACGGCAAGGCGACCGACCTTATTGATGCCGGTTACTATCTCGAACTGGCCTTCAGCGACTGGTTCGGCACCGAGGATAACGGTGGCGAGAAGAAGCGTGTACTTCTGATCGATGACAGCCCGTTCTTCCGTAACCTGCTGACGCCGATGCTGTCGGTTGCCGGTTTCAATGTGACTGCGGTCGAAAATGCAGAACAGGCCATGGACCTTAAAAACCGTGGTGTTCTGTTTGACGCGATCATCAGTGACATCGAGATGCCGGGCATGAACGGCTTTGAATTTGCCGAAGCGCTTCAGGATGATGCAGAATGGGGTGAAATTCCGATCATTGCCCTGTCTTCGCACACCAAAGAGGAAGACTTCGAACGCGGTCGTCAGGTCGGTTTCAGCGACTATGTGGCCAAATTTGATCGCGATGCGCTTGTCTCGACCCTGATCCAGACACTGAGCAGCATGTAAGCGGGAGAACAGTCCTATGAGCGATAAAAACGCACTCGTCCCGAGCCAGGAAAAAGGCGGCGCCCTTGAACTTGGTGGTGACAGCCAGGATTTCGTGACCGCGAATATTGGCAAGCAGCTTTTCGGTATCCCTGTCCTGACCGTTCAGGATGTCCTGGGGCCGCAACGCATAACCCGTATCCCGCTTTCACCGCCGGAAGTGGCCGGATCGTTGAACCTGCGTGGTCGTATCGTGACCGCGATTGATGTCCGCAAACGTCTTGGTCTGCGTGACCGCGAAGACGATGAGCCGGGCATGAGCATCGTTGTCGATGAAGGTGGCGAGCTTTACAGCCTGATGGTCGATCAGGTGGGTGAGGTTCTGAGCGTTCCGAAAAAGGCGTTTGAACAGAACCCGGCAACGCTCGATCCGCGCTGGCGCGAATTCTCGGACGGTATTTTCCGTCTCGACAAGAAGCTTCTGGTGATTCTCGACGTGACCCGTCTGCTTGATTTCACGTCTTCGATCAAGCAGGCCGGTTAACCTGATTTCCCATGCCGGGCACGCAATGTGCCCGGTTCCTGCCATTGTGGCTTAACGACCTAAGTAAGCGAGAAGGAAGTCGATGAAGAGTTGTCTCGTCGTCGATGATTCGAAAGTCATCCGGATGGTAGCAAGACGCATTCTCGAGGAAATCGGGTTTGCGGTTGTGGAGGCAGTGGACGGTCAGGAGGCACTCGACAAGTGCCTTGAGTCCATGCCCGACGCGGTTCTGCTTGATTGGAACATGCCCGTCAAAAGCGGGATCGAGTTCCTGCGTGAACTGCGTGCAACGCCTGGTGGCGATGATCCTGTTGTTGTGTTCTGTACAACTGAAAACGACCTTGAACACATTCAGGAAGCCATCACCGCTGGCGCGAACGAATACATCATGAAGCCGTTCGATAGCGAGATCATCCAGGCCAAGTTCGAGCAGGTCGGCCTGATCTAGGCCGGGGTGCTCACGAACCTGTAAGCCTTCAAGATCCGATCTCCATCATCAAGCGGGGACGCTACCACGTGGAAGAAACGCCCATCCATTCGCCATACAAAGTCCTGATCGTGGATGATTCCGCCATCGTGCGCGGACTTGTTACACGTATGATGACCGAAGACGCCGAAATCGAAGTCGTCGGATCGGTCAGCAATGGCGAAGAAGCACTGGCAGTCATGGAA
>NZ_DGMR01000019.1:658-3793 GCF_002388495.1 Thalassospira sp. UBA4513 | reverse complement strand
GGTTTGACGGCCTTGCCGAAACTGTTGGAGATTGATCCGACAGTCCGCGTGATCATGGCGTCCACACTCACTAAACGAAATGCCGATATCAGTTTCCAGGCGATGACGCTAGGGGCGGTGGATTACATCCCCAAGCCAAGCTCGTCAAAAGACCTGAATGTCGGCGAGGGGTTCCGCGAAGAACTTCTCGACAAGGTGAAAGCCTGGGCTGAACAGCGTCGCAAGATGCTTGAGGTCGAAGAAGCTGCCGCGGCAGAAGCGGCTGCTGTCCAAGCCGCACCCGAACCGGAACCGGAAGAAAAATCAACTGCGCCCGATGCCGAGGCATCCGAGCCCGATGACGCAGCTTCTGGCGGCAAGGCGGCTGCTTTCCGGGCGGAAATGTCGGTCGAACATCAGCAGCTTCACAAACAAGGCCGGATCCAGCGCAAACGATTTACCGCCGAATTGCGCCCCCGCCCGATGCAGCAACACCGTCCGCAACCAACGCAGATGCGCCAGACGCCGATGCCGCAGCAACCGGCACCTAAGCCGCAACCGGCCACACCCGCATCGTCGGAGGCCGCAACGCAAGGTGCAAAACCGGCTGCCAACCCGGCTGGTGGTGCAGCAGCGCGTTCGACGACACCGTCACGCGATCCGGGCAGACTTATTCGCGATGCGGCCATTGCGGCAGGCGGGCAGGGCAAAACCGTGCCCAAAATGCCGGAACGCCCCGCCACAGCAGCACCCAGCGCAAGAACGGCACCGCCGGCCAAGCGGCCAACCGCACCCGCGCCGCAAAAAAGTGCGCGCGCCCAACAGGCCCGTTCGGCAAGTGCACCCGCCCCGGCAAAACGCCAGTCCGCGCGCGGTGGTGTCACGCTGCTGCCCGAAAAACGCATCAATGTCGAAGCCATCGCGATTGGCAGCTCGACCGGTGGGCCGCAGGCCTTGTTTGAAGTGTTGCGCGGCCTGAATGGCGTGCGTCAGCCGATCTTCATTACCCAGCATATGCCCGCCACCTTTACCACCATTCTGGCCGAGCACATCACCCGTCTGACTGGGCTTAAATGTCAGGAAGCACAAAACAATATGCCAATTGTTGGTGGACAGGTTTATCTTGCCCCCGGTGATTACCACATGACTGTAGAGGGGCGTGGTGCCAGTCGGCATCTGAAGTTAAATCAGAACCCGCCCGAGAATTTCTGTCGTCCGTCGGTCGATCCGATGTTGCGCAGTCTGGTCGCGAGTTACGGAGGAAACATTCTGACTGCAATACTTACCGGAATGGGGCAGGATGGTATGCTTGGTGGACGTGACGTGGTCAATGCGGGGGGCATGGTCGTGGCACAGGACGAGCAGAGTAGCGTTGTATGGGGGATGCCGGGCGCTGCGGCGCATGCCGGTATCTGTTCTGCGGTTTTGCCGGTGGGTGGGATTGCGGCCTATATCAAAAAATTCGCGGGGGGTCGTTAACCCACAATGATGAAGCCGGATGACTTCGAGTTTGTAAGCAGATTGATCAAGTCAAAGTCCGGGCTCGTTCTGAGCCAGGACAAGACTTATCTGCTCGAAAGCCGGTTGATGCCGATTGCACGCAAACGGGGTCTCAAGGACCTGACTGAGCTGATCGGTACGCTGCGCGGTGGCGACCGCAATCTGGTCGAAGAAGTCGTTGATGCGATGACGACCAATGAAAGTTTCTTCTTCCGCGATACCAAACCGTTTGACCAGTTCCGCCATGTTGTCCTGCCGCACATGATCAAGACACGTGCGTCGAAGAAACATCTGCGCATCTGGTGTGCGGCGGCCTCTTCCGGGCAGGAACCCTATTCGCTGGCGATGATCCTTGATGAATTCAAATCTCAGCTGGCTGGCTGGCGGATTGATATCGTCGGGACCGATATCTCGCGCGAGATCCTGACCAAGGCGCGCGCGGGCCTGTATTCCCAATTCGAAGTCCAAAGGGGCCTTCCGATTGGTCTTCTGGTCAAGTACTTCCAAAAGAAGGAAGACCAGTGGCAAATCTCGGCCGATATCCGGTCCAAGGTGCAGTACAAGGAATTCAACCTTCTGGAAGATTTCCGTCCGCTTGGGCAGTTTGACGTCGTCTATTGCCGTAACGTGCTGATCTATTTCGATCAACCGACCAAAAGTGACGTCCTTTCGCGTGTTTCCGCCTTGATGCCAGATGACGGTTTCCTGTTCCTTGGCGGGGCAGAGACGGTTCTGGGCATTTCCGACAAGTTCAAACCGCTTGCGCGTCAACGTGGCATTTATCAGCTTAACCGTCCGGGGGCGCCGGAAGTTGATCTGACGGCGCTTGAAAAGGCGCAGGCGGGGGCTGCCAGTGCGGCCGGTGCTGCTGCGCCCGGGGGCTTGGCCTTCCAGAAGCCCAAACATATGCAAACCGGTGCCGCGGGCACGGCCGGTACAACTGCCCGCCCGGCAGTCGGGACAACCGGAACAACCGGAACAGCAGGGACAGCAACAACCCGCCCCGCAGGTTCAGGTTTTGGCACAACGTCGACCCAGCGGCCACTTGGCACCACCCCGTCAACCACCCGCCCGGGAACAACCGGAACCGGCAGCACGGGATCGGGCACAACTGGCAGCGCGTTCAGCAGACCGTCAGGTTCGACTGGTACAGGTTCAACCACACGTCCGGGAACAACGGATACCACTGGTTCGACCTATCGCCGCCCGCTTGGCACCGGAACCGGTGCTGGTGCCGGTGGTACGACACAGCGGCCGGGGACAGGCAGCAGCAATACAAGCGGTTCCAGCGGAACCACGCGCCCGTCCACGACCTTTGATCGGTCCCGCTTTGGCAAACCGGACGACAAGAAGTAGCTGACAGTTGGTTTCTTGCCGACTGTTCTGTTGAACTGAAAGTCGGGAAGGCCAATGACCTCAAATCCATCAAACACGATCGCCACACCGCGTCAGGACCTTCGCCGTGTCCAGCGCCGCCGCAAGCTTGCCATTGCAGGTATCGCGCTGTTGGTGCTGTGTGCGCTTCCGCTCATGCAGTCGCTGGCGCAGGTGGAGATGTTTACCCATGAAACGGTCGAGACCGGCGGGATTGTCCTGATCCTGATTGCCATTTTCGGGCGGGCCTGGTGCACGCTCTATATCGGCGGCCGCAAGGCA
>NZ_DGMR01000019.1:0-579 GCF_002388495.1 Thalassospira sp. UBA4513 | reverse complement strand
TCTATATCGGCGGGCGCAAGGCCCGCGATCTGACCGATACCGGCCCCTATTCCATCAGTCGCAATCCGCTTTATATGTTCAGCTTCATCGGCGCAGTCGGCATTGGCGCGCAAACCGGAAGCCTGTTGATTGCCCTGTTGTTCGGGGTGGGGGCGTTTGGTGTGTTCTTGCCGGTGATCCTGCGCGAAGAAAGGGCGCTTGCGACACTTTTTGGCGCATCCTTTAATGACTACAAAACGCGTG
Organism: Thalassospira sp. UBA4513; assembly: GCF_002388495.1. Classification (NCBI taxonomy): domain Bacteria; kingdom Pseudomonadati; phylum Pseudomonadota; class Alphaproteobacteria; order Rhodospirillales; family Thalassospiraceae; genus Thalassospira; species Thalassospira sp. UBA4513. Next base: position 336 of record NZ_DGMR01000019.1, on the reverse strand, counting down.
TACCGCGCTTTGGTCCCCGGTTTGGTGCCTGGCGCGATGCCGATATCCTTGAAGTGCGCCCGCATCTTTTGTGGCGAACATTGCGCGACGGGCTGGTCTTTTTGATGGTGATCCCGATTTTCGAACTGATTGATCGGTTGCAGATCAGCGGCCTTGTTGATCCGCTTATCTATTTGCCGTGATCGGAAACGAAAAACGCCCCGGATATGAACCGGGGCGTTTTTCGTATAGCGGCAACTGTTGGGGCGGTATCAGGCATGCCTGATACCAAGTTCCCGAAAATCAGGCCGCAGCGCTGTTGGTGTCGGGATCGCGCAGGACATAGCCCCGGCCCCA
>NZ_DGMR01000008.1:85912-92107 GCF_002388495.1 Thalassospira sp. UBA4513 | reverse complement strand
TGATGGGCTATTACAACCCGATCTATATCTATGGCGTCGCCGAATTCCTTGAAGATGCGCGCAATGCCGGGGTTGATGGCCTGATCGTTGTTGATCTGCCGCCCGAAGAAGATGCAGAGCTTTGCATTCCGACCGTGGAAAAGGGCCTGTCCTTCATTCGCCTGACCACGCCGACCTCTGATGACAAGCGTCTTCCGAAACTTGTTCAGAATACCTCGGGCTTTGTTTACTATGTCTCGGTTGCCGGTGTGACCGGTGCCGGATCTGCCAGCAACGAGCAGATCGTCGAAGCAATGGGACGCCTGCGTCGCCATACCGATCTGCCGATTGCGGTCGGGTTTGGCATCAAGACCGCAGCCCAGGCAGCCGACGTGGCAAAACAGGCCGATGCCGCTGTCGTCGGATCGGCAATCGTATCAAAAGTTGCCGAAAGTCTTGACGAAAACGGCAAGGCCACCGATAAGACCGCCTCTATGGTTACCGGCCTTGTAAGTGAACTTGCGAACGGGGTCCGAAACGCGCGCAAATAGATGGCGCTGCGTTTGAAAGAACCGATATAGACAGAACCAAGGATCAGTATCCGATATGTCGTGGCTGACTGAATTCGTCCGTCCAAAGATTCAGAAACTTGTTCGCCGCACTGATGTGCCCGAAAACCTCTGGCACAAATGCAAATCCTGCGAACAGATGATCTTCCATCGCGATCTGGCAAAGAACAATCATGTTTGCCAGCATTGCGGTCATCACATGCGCATTTCCGCCAAGGAACGTCTCGAAACCCTGTTTGATGATGGCAAGTACCAGACCATTGAACTGCCGAATGTTCCGGTCGATCCGCTGAAATTCCGCGATCAGAAGAAATATACCGACCGCCTCAAGGCGGCCCAGGCCAAAGCAACCTTCAAAGATGCGCTGGCTGTGGCCCATGGCGAAGTCGGTGGTCATCCGACCGTGATTGCCGTTTTCGATTTCTCCTTCATGGGTGGATCGATGGGCATCGCCGTTGGCGAAGGCATCGTTGCAGCAGCTGAACTTGCCTGTGTGCAGGATGCCGCCCTGATCGTCGTTCCGGCATCGGGTGGCGCGCGCATGCAGGAAGGCATTCTCAGCCTGATGCAGATGGCACGCACCACGGCTGCGATCGAAAAGGTCAAGGAAAAGGGCCTCCCCTATTTCGTGCTCCTGACCGATCCGACCACCGGCGGTGTTTCGGCATCCTTTGCCATGCTGGGTGATATCCAGATCGCAGAACCGGGCGCACAGATCGGCTTTGCTGGGCGCCGCGTGATCGAAAGCACCATCCGCGAAAAACTGCCAGATGACTTCCAGACGGCTGAATACCTTCTGGAACACGGCATGGTGGATATGGTCGTGCCGCGTTCGGAACTGAATGCGACCTTTGGCCGCCTGATCGATATGATCCGTCGCACCAAACCGGGTGCGGCTGTGGTGCCGATCAAGGACGCCAAGGCCAAATCGACCAAATCCAAAACTCCGAGTGCGGATAAATAACTTGGCGGGCAGCGACGCAATCCTTGCTCGCCTTGGCAAGCTGCACCCGAAAGTCATCGACCTTTCGTTAGGGCGGATTACCCGGCTGCTTGAAAAGCTGGGCAATCCGCACCTTTCACTCCCCCCCGTCATTCATATCGCCGGCACCAATGGCAAGGGATCGACCCTTGCCTATCTGCGCGCGATCTATGAGGCGGCGGGACTTCGGGTGCATTGCTCCACATCCCCGCATCTGGTGCGTTTTCATGAACGCATCACCCTCGCCGGCCAGATGATTTCAGAAGAAGCCCTGTGTGATCTTCTCGAAGAAGTTGAGGCGGTTAATGCCGGGGACTCGATTACCTTCTTTGAAATTACCCAGGCCGCGGCGTTCCTGGCGTTTTCGCGGGTTCCGGCCGATGTCCTGTTGCTTGAAACCGGGCTGGGTGGACGTGTTGATGCATCCAACGTCATCGATAAACCTGCCGCGACCGTGATCACGCCAATCTCGCTAGATCATCAGGGCTTCCTTGGTGACACGATTGCCAAAATCGCGTTCGAGAAGGCCGGGATCATGAAAACCGGCGTTCCATGCATTACCGCACTACAAAGCCTTGAGGCGTTTAATACGCTGGCCTGTCACGCCAACCGCATTTCGGCCCCGATCTTCAATGATTTCGAGGTGACTGAGGAACGCGAAGACGACTTTACGATCCGCATCGGGACCGAGCAGATCGATCTCCCGCACCCGGCCCTGCCGGGACGCCATCAATACACCAATGCTGCCACTGCGATTGCCTCGGTGCGCAAGGCCGGCATTCCCGGCTTTGACGGAAAGGACATCAATATCCTTGCCCGTGGTCTTGAAACCGCAAGCTGGCCCGCACGGCTTCAGAAACTTACCAAAGGCCCGCTGTGTGACGCCTTGCCCGATGGCTGCGATCTGATTTTGGATGGTGGCCACAACATTGCCGCGGCCGAGGCGATTGCCGACTGGCTGTCGCGCCAACCCGCTGGCGACACCGTTGTCATCATGGGCATGCTTGATAACCGCGATGCGGAAGCCTTCCTGAAACCTTTGGCAACGCATATCACCGCCTTGGCTGGTGTACCGATCCCTGGCGAACATCAGGCACATCTGCCAGAAACCCTGCGCGACGCGGCAATTGCCTGTGGCATTTCCCCGGCATTTTCCTGTGACGGCTTCGAAGCGGCCATTACCCCGCTTCTTGATGCCTGCCGCACCCCGAAACGGGTGCTTATTCTGGGATCCCTCTATCTTGCGGGTCTGGTTCTGGAAAAACACAGCTCCTGAACGAAGCTTTAATGCGGCAATTATACGTCAGGCAGTTCGATCTTGCGCCGCGCTGAGCCCCGTGCCGGACCATCACCGCCATCTGTACGGCGCAGACGCAGATTGCCCGCCGTATTCTGGCGACGACGATCGCCCTGGACCAGCGGTGGCAAAGTTCTGTCACCCGCAGCATCGCCATCATTTACAACTTGGGCCGGATCACCGTGTTTGGCCGCTTCGCGTTTGACCTTGCGCCCGGTAATCCAGGTATAGCCCAGAATATAGAGCAAAAATCCACCCACCCCGACGGTCAGGGTCAGGAACTGCAACACCGGTAGGAAACTGCCAAAAATCTGTCCGCCACCATAGATCATGAAGATGCAAAGGGCGGCCACGGGTGCCAAGGCCAGAAAGAAGATGCCACGCACCTTGTGGCGGATCGGGCCGTAATGCATCAGCATCGCGTAGAACAGGTACATCAGCGCGACAAACACCACGAGTTTGATCAACAAGACGAAGTGATCAAAGTTGGCGAGGCGTTGATTGCGTTCATAAATGCCAAAAACAACGAACAGGCCATGAACGATCAGGCCAAAAGTACCAAAGGTCAGGATAAAGCGCAGCCATGCAGTGACGCTAAAAAAGCTGCGCCATCCACCACCGTTCGCGTTGCGACGGTCTTTCTGCTTTTTGCCTTTCCGGGTGGCGAGCTTCATGTCATCTGAAAGCTCACGCGCCGGACCTGCAGTTTCGACGCCGATGCCTTTTGGCAAAAATTCCGGCTTGCTCGTTTTCCGGGCCACGAACCCGCTCTCCCATGTCCCTTGGGATGAAGTAATCCGCTACCATAGCAATCCCGGGGCAAGCTGATAAGCACAAAGAAGAATGATGCCAAAAAACCCGGAAAATGAGGGTTTTAGTGATATTGTTATGATTTCGAAATGATATCTGAGCCACGCAAGCTTACCCTTGGCATTCGCAAGCGCAAAACTGTCAGCAGCCTTGGGTGTTTTTGCCTCTTTAAGGCAGGCGGCACTCGACTTACAGGCCGGGATCGGGCATTCTTCCGGCCAATCTTTTAACGAGTATAAGAGCACGAGACGCATGACAGATTCCGCCCCGTCCAGCACCGGTTCGTCCGCCGACAAATCCCCGCGTCGCGTCGTTCTGGTTGACGGTTCCGGCTTTATTTTCCGCGCCTTCCACGCCCTGCCACCGATGACGAGCCCCGATGGCACGCCGGTGAATGCGGTTTATGGTTTCTGCACCATGCTGATGAAGCTGCGCGAAGATACCAAACCAGACCATATGGCGGTGATCTTTGACACCAAAGGCAAGTCGTTCCGCAACGACTTCTATCCCGACTACAAGGCCCATCGTCCACCGCCCCCCGAAGAACTGGTACCGCAGTTTGGCCTGATCCGTGATGCGACCCGTGCATTTAATCTGCCATCGATCGAGCTTGAAGGTTTTGAGGCCGACGATCTGATCGCGACCTATGCCCGCCAGGCCGAGGCAGAAGGTTCTGACGTGATTATCGTGTCTTCGGACAAGGACCTCATGCAGTTGGTCACCGATCGGGTGCAAATGTTTGATGCGATGAAGAATCGCACCATCGGTGCTGCCGAAGTTCTGGAAAAATTCGGTGTTTCCCCGGACAAGGTCATTGATATTCAGGCACTTGCAGGCGATTCCGTCGATAATGTCCCGGGTGTGCCTGGTATTGGTATTAAAACCGCCGCTCAACTTATTGATGAATATGGCGATCTTGATTCTCTACTGGAGCGCGCTGGCGAAATCAAACAGCCCAAGCGCCGTGAAAAGCTGATTGAAAATGCCCAGCTTGCCCGTATTTCGCGCGATCTGGTGACGCTGAAAACCGATGTGCCGGTGGTCGAACCACTGGGTGATTTCGAATTACGTGAACCCGATCCGGAAGTTCTTTTAAGCTTCATCGCAAGTCACGGCTTTAAATCATTGCTTTCTAAAGTAAAGTCGAAATTCGGCGGCGATGTTGAATTTGAAAGCCCGACAGCGGCCGGTGTTGGTGTCAATGATATCAAAGTCGAAAAGGCCGAATATGAACTGGTGCAGGATGAAGACCGCCTAAAGCACTGGATTTCCGAGGCCGAATATCTTGGCACCGTCGCGGTCGATACCGAAACCACATCGCTTGATGCCCATCAGGCCAAACTGGTCGGCGTTTCACTTTCGACCGAGCCCGGCAATGGCTGCTACATCCCGCTTGGTCATGTCAGTGGCGAAGCACAGGGCGGCTTTGATTTTGGCGACAATCCCGCCGACAGCCCAAGCAACAGCAAGGACGCGCCAAAGCAAATCAAGCTCGAACGCGCGATTGAGCTGCTCAAACCGCTGTTGGAAGACCCCGGTGTTCTTAAGGTCGGTCAGAACCTGAAATACGATATGATCGTTCTGGCCCGCCATGGCATCAAGGTTGCCCCGATGGATGACACCATGGTGCTGTCCTATGTGCTTGATGGCACCAGCCACGGGCACGGCATGGATGAATTGGCCGAGCTGCATCTGGATTACAAACCGATTTCCTTCAAGGATGTTTGTGGCATTGGCAAGACCCAGATCACCTTCGATCAGGTCCCGCTCGACAAGGCGCTTGATTACGCGGCCGAGGACGCCGATATCACGCTGCGCCTGCATCGGTTGCTCAAACCCCGCATCGCGCAGGAACATATGGCCAGCGTCTATGAGACGCTTGATCGTCCGCTGGTGGCAGTTCTGGCCGAAATGGAAGGCCTTGGGGTCAAGGTCGATGCCGAGATCCTTAAAAACCTGTCCGAAGACTTCGCCAAACGCATGGCCGCCCTTGAAGAAACCATTCACGAAATGGCGGGCGAGCCGTTCAACCTTGGCAGCCCCAAGCAGCTGGGTGAAATCCTGTTTGATAAGATGAGCCTGCCCGGCGGTAAAAAGACCAAAACCGGCGCCTGGCAGACCGGGGCAGACGTGCTTGAAGCGTTGGCCGCCCAAGGTCACGACCTTCCGGCCAAGCTTCTGGAATGGCGTCAGCTTTCCAAGCTTAAAAGCACCTATACCGACGCGCTGGCCCACCATATCAACCCCAATACGGGCCGCGTGCACACCAGTTACGGACAAACCAACGTCAATACCGGGCGTTTGTCATCGAATGACCCGAACCTGCAAAACATCCCGATCCGAAGTGAGGAAGGCCGGAAAATCCGTACAGCCTTTATCGCCGAGCCCGGTCACAAACTGATTTCTGCCGACTATTCGCAGATCGAACTGCGCCTTTTGGCCCACGTGGCCGAGATCGATGCCCTGCGCGAGGCGTTTAAAAACGGCGAGGACATCCACGCCGCAACCGCATCGAAGGTGTTTGGCGTCCCGATCGAGGGCATGGACCCGATGGTCCG
>NZ_DGMR01000008.1:83425-85854 GCF_002388495.1 Thalassospira sp. UBA4513 | reverse complement strand
TTCATCGAAGCCTATTTCGAGATTTATCCAGGCATCCGCGATTACATGGACGAGGCCAAGGAATTCGCCAAAAAGCACGGCTTTGTCCGCACCCTGTTTGGCCGCCATATCCATATCAACGGCATCAACGACAAAAACGGCATGCGCCGAAGCTTTGGCGAACGTGCCGCGATCAACGCGCCCATTCAGGGCGGTGCAGCCGACATCATCAAACGCGCGATGATTGCGGTGCCAGGTGCCTTGGTTGATGCGGGACTCAAAACCCGCATGCTGCTTCAGGTCCACGATGAATTGATCTTTGAGGCCCCGGAAGACGAAGCCGAAAAGGCGATCAAAACCATCCGCGAAGTCATGGAAAACGCCGCCCACCTGTCCGTACCGCTGATTGCCGATGCCGGCATCGGGGATAGCTGGGCCGACGCGCATTAACTGAAGCCAAGTGCTAACCGAGATATTTGCTCAAAACTTCTCGGCTAGTGCCTGAGCATCATTTACAATCTTCGCTATGCCTTGATGACAGTCGAGGAGAGCACTTATGAATATGGATCTTCGCTCAAATAGTCTTCAAGAGGTCGACTACATCGCTTTTGCCGAACTTTCAAAGTCCGCCAAGGGCGAGGTATCAAGAGAATTTTGCCGTCACTACAGGCTTCGGGAAGATTTGGTGCTTCAACGCACAGAGCTTCCCATAAGCCGAGCTTTAACCAAACAGTCCGGGTACCGTTTCCAAATTTGGTCGGAGTGCCTACGAGATGGCATGAGCGTCCGTGAAGCAAATCAGGCAATCAAAGATGGGAAATACAACAACCCAGAACTTGATGCTGATATCGTGCTTGCAGTTTATCGCGGCTATCTGAGGCTCGCTAGTCCGCAGAACTAGATTAAAGCCCCAAAACTTCACGCATGGAATAAAGCCCCGGCGCCTTGCCTTCGGCCCATTTGGCGGCGCGAACCGCGCCCTTGGCAAAGACTTCTCGTGAGGATGCCTTGTGGGTGATCTCGATCCGCTCGCCCTCGCAGGCAAAAACAACCGTGTGATCGCCAACCACGTCACCACCGCGAAGCGTTGCAAAGCCGATGGTGCCGTCTTCACGCGCACCTGTGTGGCCATCACGCGATCGGACCGCAACATCATCCAGATTAACCCCACGCCCCTTGGCGGCGGCTTCACCAAGGCCAAGCGCGGTACCTGACGGGGCATCGACCTTGTGTTTGTGGTGCATCTCAACGATTTCGATGTCGGCCACATCCTTGTCAAGGACGCTCGCCACCTTCTCGACCAGTGCGAAGGCAAGGTTCACACCGACACTCATATTGGGCGCAAAGATGATCGGGGCCTTTTTGGCAGCGACCTTCAACTCGTCCTTCTGATCGTTGGAAAGCCCTGTGGTGCCGATAACAAGGATGGTGCCGGTTTCGGCGGCCAGTTTCGCGTGTTTCATCGTCGCTGCCGGTGCGGTGAAATCGATCACCGCATCAACCGCTTCAAACAGTGCCTTGGGATCATCGCCAACCACAACGCCACTTTCTTCAAGACCGGCGATCAGGGTTATGTCCTTGCCGATGAACGGGCTTCCGGGCAGATCGGTGCCACCACCAACTTCACAGCCCTTGGTCTTGGCCGTTTCATTGACCAACATCCGCCCCATACGGCCAGCACATCCAACAATCCCGATCTTCATTTCCGGTCTCCTCCGGGCAAGCAAATTCAAACTCGTAATTGCTTTAACACACGGCTCCGACAGCGCAAAACAAAACCCCCGGCAAAGCGGCCGGGGGTTTGAGATATTGATCTTTTAAGCGCAAGCCGATCAGTCGGTCAGGTCTTTCCAGATTTCCTTCATCTTGGAAAAGAACCCTTCGCTTTCCGGGCTGGACCCCTGTTCGCGCGAAATCTCGTCGAATTCCTCAAGCAGTTCTTTCTGACGGTCTGTCAGATTAACCGGAGTTTCGACGCTGACTTCGACAAACATGTCACCGCGCGCCTGCGAGCGCAGGATGCTCATCCCCTTGCCGCGCAGACGAAGCTGCTGACCGGACTGGGTACCGGCCGGGATATTGATCCGGGTGCGCGTGCCTTCGATGGTCGGCACCTCGATGGTGCCACCAAGGGCGGCTTTGCCCATCGGGATCGGAATCCGGCAATACAGGTTGGCCCCTTCGCGCTGGAAGAAGCGGTGATGCCCGATATCGAGGAAGATATACAAATCCCCGGGAGGCGCACCATTGGTGCCTGCCTCGCCCTCGCCCGCCAGGCGAATGCGCGTGCCATCTTCGACACCGGCCGGAATGGTGACCTGAAGGGTCTTTTCCTTTTCGAGGCGACCAACACCGTGGCAGGATTTGCACGGGTTCTTGATGATCTTGCCTTTGCCATGGCAGCTCGGGCAGGTGCGTTCAATGGTAAAGAAGCCCTGCTGCGCGCGGAC
>NZ_DGMR01000008.1:82924-83250 GCF_002388495.1 Thalassospira sp. UBA4513 | reverse complement strand
ATCGCCATGTTGTAGCGCAGATCCGCCCCACGGGACGATCCACCGCCACCGCGGCGTCCGCCGCCCATGGCGCCAAAGATCTCGTCAAAGACGTCGGCAAAACCACCGCCGCCAAATCCACCGCCGAAGCCACCACCAAAGCCGCCACCACCGGGGCCGCCCTGTTCAAAGGCAGCATGGCCAAAACGGTCATAGGCCGCGCGCTTTTCCTGATCCTTCAGGACCTCGTAAGCTTCGCTGACCTGTTTGAATTTGACTTCAGCTTCGGTATCGCCCGGATTTTTGTCCGGGTGGTATTTCATCGCTTGCTTGCGATAGGCGCTTTT
>NZ_DGMR01000008.1:82272-82685 GCF_002388495.1 Thalassospira sp. UBA4513 | reverse complement strand
TCAACAACACCGTCGTCGGCCTGTGCAGAGGCATCAGCGTCCGCCGCGTCACCAGCGCCAGCTTCTTCCTGCTGGGCCTGATACATGGCTTCGCCAAGTTTCATCGAGGCCTGCTGCAGTTCGTTCAGCTTGGTGGTGATGGCTTCGGCATCTTCACCGTCCTTGGCTTCTTTCAAAGCCGACAGGGCGTTTTCGATTTCCGACTTGGTCGCGTCGTCAACCTTGTCACCATGCTCCGAAAGGTTCTTTTCGGTGGCGTGGATGATGGCTTCTGCCTGGTTGCGGGCTTCGACAAGGGCCTTACGCTTTTTATCAGCTTCGGCATTGCTTTCCGCATCCTTGACCATGTTTTCGATCTCGTCATCGGAAAGACCACCAGATGCCTGGATACGGATCTGCTGTTCCTTGTTGGT
>NZ_DGMR01000008.1:80792-82171 GCF_002388495.1 Thalassospira sp. UBA4513 | reverse complement strand
CGGATCTGCTGTTCCTTGTTGGTCGCCTTGTCTTTGGCAGACACGTTGACGATACCGTTGGCGTCGATGTCAAAAGTCACTTCAATCTGCGGAACACCGCGCGGTGCCGGCGGGATACCAACCAGATCGAACTGGCCAAGCATCTTGTTGTCAGCCGCCATTTCACGTTCACCCTGGAAGACGCGGATGGTCACGGCCGTCTGATTGTCTTCAGCGGTCGAGAAGGTCTGCGACTTACGGGTCGGGATCGTGGTGTTACGGTCGATCAGGCGGGTGAAGACACCACCAAGCGTCTCGATACCAAGCGACAGCGGGGTCACATCCAGCAGAAGAACGTCTTTGACCTCACCCTGCAGAACACCACCCTGAATCGCGGCACCAAGGGCAACAACCTCATCCGGGTTCACACCTTTGTGCGGGTCACGGCCAAAGAACTCTTTAACGCGTTCCTGAACCTTCGGCATACGGGTCATGCCGCCGACCAGGATAACGTCATCGATTTCACCAGCGGTGATGCCGGCATCTTTCAGCGCTGCCTTGCACGGGGTCATGGTGCGTTCGATCAGATCGCCAACCAGACCTTCAAGCTTCGCACGCGACAGCTTGATGTTAAGGTGTTTCGGACCAGAGGCGTCTGCGGTGATGAACGGCAGGTTGACATCGGTCTGCATCGACGAGGAAAGCTCGATCTTGGCTTTCTCGGCAGCTTCTTTCAGACGCTGCAGGGCCAGACGGTCTTTACGCAGGTCGATCTGCTGTTCTTTTTTGAACTCGTCAGCAAGGTAATCGATGATCTGTTTGTCGAAGTCTTCACCACCAAGGAAGGTATCACCGTTGGTCGATTTAACTTCGAAAACGCCATCGCCGATTTCCAGAACCGACACGTCAAAGGTGCCACCACCAAGGTCATAAACGACCACGGTGCCGCCGTCTTTCTTGTCCAGACCATAGGCCAGTGCTGCTGCGGTCGGCTCGTTGATGATACGTTTGACTTCAAGACCCGCAATCTTGCCGGCGTCTTTGGTTGCCTGGCGCTGGGAGTCGTTGAAGTATGCCGGAACGGTAATCACGGCTTCGGTTACCGGCTCACCCAGATGGGCTTCTGCAGTTTCCTTCATTTTCTGAAGCACCATGGCTGCGATCTGGCTCGGGGCCATTTTCTCGCCATTGACTTCAACCCATGCATCGCCGTTTTCGCCCGATACGATTTTGTACGGAACGAGATCCTTGTCCTTTTCGACTTCCGGATCGCCGTAACGACGACCGATCAGACGTTTAATGGCAAACAGGGTGTTTTCCGGGTTGGTGACTGCCTGGCGTTTCGCCGGCTGACCGACAAGGCGTTCACCATCATCGGTGAAAGCGACCATTGACGGAGT
>NZ_DGMR01000008.1:55267-80616 GCF_002388495.1 Thalassospira sp. UBA4513 | reverse complement strand
GAGTTGGTGGTGCCAAGGTCGATACCAATAATCTTACCCATAGTAAGTTCCTCTTTTAGCGGCCGGTCCGTCCCGCAGCCTCCAAAATGAAGCGCCGCGCAGGACCTCCTGGGACCAATGGTTGTAATACACGTAATTTTTCTGGGGCTTCTTCGTTACCCCGCGAACCTATATATGAAAGTCGCCACAAAGTCGCAAGCGGTCAAAGTGGGGAATCTTGGCTGTTTTTTGCCTTCAAACCGCATTTTTGATCCGATCAACCGCATTTCAGGCCCGATAAACCGGCGCAATGGGCAAGAAAAGCCGGTTTTTAAGGCACAAAACCCGGCTTTCGAATTGCTTCATAACCGGGTTGCAAAACACTCAGATCACGGGCCTCAGATCGGAATATCGGCAGGATTGCAGCGGGTTTGGCGCAAAACGGTCTCAAGCCTGTGCGCCAGATTTTCCTTTTCATCTGCGCCCAGAAAACGCGCAATTTCCAGACTTTTGCCATGCGTGCGCAAAAACAGCGCGGCTTGTTCATCCTCGCCGCGTTCCAACACCACGCGCAGCCAATAGGGTTGAAAATCAAATTCCTCGCGTTCACCACGCACCGAAATCCGTGTCACCCGAAGGTTGCCGTGCGCAAGCTCGATCCGTTCTTCCTGACGGGCGGACCGAAAACTGAAATAAAACGCCAGGGACAGCAAGATAACATCAAGGCCCAAAAACCCGATCACCGGCCACGCGCCCACCGACCAGAAGATAAACCCGATGGTCGTTGTGAGTGCGGCTATAAACAGCACAATATTGCGGGCAGCCCGGCGCGACAGCGATCGCGGCGGAAACAGATCCACCCGAAAGATCGGTTTGGCTGAACGCGGCACGTTTGGCATGTAAGTTACCTGTTGCTGGATATCCGATTGTGCGCTGGTGTACAGGACAGCTGCAATCAAAATTCGATTTTTCACCCCTCACAGTTTATATAGTTTGCAACACGTAAATCGGATCAGGGGATGCGTATTAACGACACTCCCCACCCCAAATATCGATACATAAAAAGAGATCGCAGCCCATGGCCCGCCCGATGAACAAAGCCGCCATCGAAGAGTTTTTCCAGCGCCTGTCCGATGCGGACCCGGAACCGAAAGGGGAGCTGGATTACACCAATCCCTATACCCTTCTGGTCGCGGTTGCCCTCTCGGCACAGGCGACAGATGTCGGGGTGAACAAGGCGACCAAAAAGCTGTTTCAGATCGTCTCGACCCCGCAAGACATGCTTGATCTTGGCGAAGAAGCATTGATCGAGCACATCAAGACCATCGGGCTTTATCGTGGCAAGGCCAAGAACGTGATGGCGGCGGCCAAAATTCTTGTGGAAAAGCATGGCGGCATTGTCCCCAACGATCAGGAAGCGCTCGAAGAACTGCCCGGTGTCGGCCGCAAAACCGCCAATGTGGTACGCAACATCGCCTGGGGCGAGCATACGATGGCGGTCGATACCCATATTTTCCGGCTCGGCAACCGTACCGGCATGGCCAATGGCAAGACGGTTTTGGCGGTTGAAAAGGCGCTGCTGAAAAAGGTTCCGGCCCGCTTCATGACCCATGCCCATCACTGGCTGATCCTGCACGGGCGTTATATCTGCAAGGCGCGCAAGCCGCGCTGTGGTGACTGCATCGTCAATGATCTGTGCAATTACAAAGACAAAACGCATGCCGGGGCTTGATCCGACAGGCGTTTAAAAGTTTCAGCAGTTAACAAGATCCAGATCAGAAAACCTGATCGAAGCTTGCCGGGGCGGGTGCAATTACCTTTGCACCATCGGGCTGGACTTGCATGATGGCATAGCCACGTTCCGACTGACCATCCGGGGTCAGACGAAAGATACCGTCCACACCGACAAATCCGCTTGGATTGGTCAGGGTCTGTTGGCTCATGTTGTTTTCATCACGCGCCATCAGGGCCGCCAGTGCCGTGCTGTCATAGGCAAGGCTTGAAATGCGGGGCGGCTGGCTGCCAAAGGTACGTTCGAAACGCGCCGCAAACAGTTCCCAGTTTTCCGGGTTAGGTGCGGCAAATATTCCGCCCTTAAGCGCCGGTTCGGCAAACAGGCCCGGATCGTTCCAGCCAAACGTTCCGATAAACTGCACCACCGATGGATCAACATCGAAATAGGCCAGAAGCGAGGAAACCTGACGCAACTCGCCACCGGTAGCCGGCAGGATCAGGGCATCAAAATCAAGCTCGCCAAAGGTATCGACCCCTTCAAGACGATTTAGCGCACGTCTAGCCCCGGCACTGCCATCGGCTTCAAGCTGTGCCTTGTGGGCGCGCAGGTTCGCACGCCGCGCGTCATAATTGGCAAAGTCCCGAATGGTTTGCTGCAAATCTTCCGAACCGGGCTGATAGAACGCGACCCGGCCAAGGGTCCCGCCAACGCGCGAGACAACGGTATTAAGTCCGCTTGCGATCTGGCGGCCGTAATCGTTTTGCGGCAGAAGGGCTGCAAAACGGTAACGCCCTTGCGTCGTGGCGTAGCCAGCCGCACGCGCGATCTGGTCTTCGGGGATCAGGCCATTGACCCAAACCCCGCTTTCCGCCACCCGGCGATTGTTGGAAAAGGCCACCACCGGCACATTCGCCGATTTGGCAACTTCGCTCGCCCCACTGACCGATTCGGCAAATAGTGGGCCAAGGATCATCTTGGCACCGGCATCAACGGCCTCTCGTGCGGCATTCTGCCCGCCCTGATAAGTGCCAGCGGTATCGATCGGCATCAGGATGAAGTCATCGCCGGCAATGTCAAACATGGCGAGTTCTGCGGCATGGCGCATCGCCCGGCCCAGTTCGCCGTGCTGCCCTGACAGCGGCAACAACAACGCAACCCGCTTTTCAAAAACAGCCGCATCGTCATTATAAAGCAACGGCAGCTCAGCGCCCTCGCCCTCGGGCAAGGCAGCATCGCTTGGCCACGGGCTGGCATCGGGGATCAGGCCCTGATTGGGGGCACTGTTCGGATCAACGGTATTGCCGCCCGGCTGATTGGCACTTTCAACCGGCGCCCCATCACGTTGCATGCCGAAAAGGTCCGTGATACTCGTGGTCGCATTACAAGCGGTCAGCCCGAAAGAGAGGACAACCACAGATGCCGTCCGGCGCGCAATCCGGCCCCAAGCCGGCAATAGATCCGAAAACCGATCCCGATCTGACAACGCCTGACACGGCAGCGCCTCTTTCTGCATCCGATCCTGTGACGGATGACGTTTCGGACAACCCACTCTCACCTCCAGATAAGTCGTTTCGTCCGCAGGGTAATGCGGGCGAGGGTGCAAGTAAACATGATGAAAGCCATTTGCCGCTTTCAGCCGGTCTTTATCTTGTCGCTACTCCAATCGGAAATTTGGGCGATATTACGTTCAGAGCGCTTGAAATCCTCAAACGTGCCGATGTCATCCTGTGTGAAGACACCAGAACGTCGGGGAAATTGCTGTCGCGATATGGCGTGAAAACCAAGCGAATCGCCTATCACGAACATAACGCGGCCAAGATGCGCCCCGAAATCATGGATCGTCTGGGCAAGGGGCAGGGCCTTGCCCTTATTTCCGATGCCGGAACACCCTTGATCAATGATCCGGGCTACAAACTTGTACGCGACTGCAAGGCAGAAGGGTTCACTGTGACCGCCGCCCCGGGTGCCGCGTCGCCGATTGTTGCCTTGATCCTGTCTGGCCTGCCGAGCGATCATTTCTTTTATGCCGGCTTCCTGCCGCCCAAATCGATGGCGCGCAAAAAGGAACTGGCACGCTTTGCCCCGATCCCGGGCAGCCTGATCTTTCTTGAAAGTCCCAAGCGACTGGCCGCAAGCCTAACCGATATGGCCGAGATGCTGGGGGGCACACGCGAAGCCGCCGTGACCCGCGAGCTAACCAAAATGTTTGAAGAAGTCCGCAATGGCACACTTGCCGATCTGGCGGCGCATTATAATGAGGCCGGCGCCCCCAAAGGCGAGATCGTGGTGATTGTTGGCCCGGCCGATGCCAGCGAAAACGAACCAAGTGCCGAAGACATCGACGCGCGCCTAAGCGAGCTGATCAAAACCCACCGCACCAAGGATGCCGCCGATATTCTGGCCCGCGAAACCGGTCTTAAGAAGCGCGACCTTTATAATCGTGCCCTTGAACTTGCCAAGTCGGACCCGGATTGACCATGGCCCGATCCCGTCCTGTGCATGATGAAACATCAAGCCGCAAGCGGGCGGAAAAGGCCGGACGCCGGGCGGAAAAACTTTGTGAATTCTGGTTACGCCTGAAGGGCTATCGCATTCTGGCCATCCGCCACAAAAGCCCGGTCGGTGAAATCGACATCATTGCCAGACGCGGAAATGTCATGGTCGCGATTGAGGTCAAAAATCGCACCGATCGCGCAACCGCCCTGCATGCCATTACCCCAAGGCAACAAAGCCGCATCGCCCGTGCCCTTGAATCTTACGCAGGCAAGATCGGCCATACGGGTGATCTTCGCCTTGATCTGATGATTGTTCGAAATTGGGGCAGGATCGAGCATCTCAGGAATGCCTGGCAGGTTTCATAGCAGGCATTCCCGCAGTTTGTTGGGCTTAGGGATGCATTTTCGCACCCTTGGTGATCTTATCGACACTGCGTTTATCGGCATGAATGCCAATACCAACAAACTTTGCCGTTTCAGGATCCGCGTTGGCAAATACATCCCGATTGGCCGCATCGTGGCCAGTGGCAAACATTTCCTCGATATAGGCCGATACCCGGACACCGCGATTTAAGGCGCGCTGATGGATTTTCGCGATGGTATCGCCATCGGCGGCCAGAACGATGGCGGGCTGGCGCGACAGCGGGTTATAGATATTCTGGTTGGCGTCGATATAGGGCTCACCGATGATATCGGGGGTTTGGGCAACAATGCCGCTCATCAGGAAGGCCGTCACATTCAGGGATTGCCAAGTTTCAAGGTCATTGCGCAAAATCAGGGCGACTTTGGTATCAAACATTCACTTCCTCCAATCGGTCGGATGATCCGGTAATGAAAGAAGCAATAGAACAGGCAGATGATCGCGGTATTGAACGTTTGTGCAAAAAGCGCGAACGCTTCGTTGCGGCCCCGACTGCACCGGGGATCGAGCGGATCGAAGCCCTGTTCTATGGCAATATGTTCACCCCGCATCGCCACGATACCTATGCGCTGGGCATCACCTTGAAAGGTGTCCAGACTTTTAATTATCGCGGGGAATTTCGCGCCAGTAATCCGGGCAATATCATCATCCTGCATCCTGACGAGCTGCATGATGGCGGCGCTGGAACCGAGGACGGTTTGCAATATCGCATGCTGTATCTGGAACCGGCCCTGTTGCGATCGGGCCTTGATCACGAAGCCGATCCCCTGCCCTTTGTCGGTGAACCGGTTATTCAGGACCCAGTTTTGTGGTCGATCATGGCATCGGCTTTGGGGGAACTTGAAAGCGACATGGATCCGCTTTTGCGCGATCAGTTTGTCAGCGACATCGCCCGACGCCTGTCATTGCATGCCAAGGCACCACTGAAGCGCCCGCGCTTTACGGCCAGCCAAAGCATGGATCAGGTGCGCGCCTTTCTGGAAGATAACTTTGACCGTCCGGTTCAATCTAACGAGCTTGAACAGGTTGCCGGTATGGACCGTTTTCGCCTGATCCGGCATTTCCGTGCGCGGTTCGGAACCACACCCTATCGATATTTGATGATGCGTCGCCTGCAAAAGGCGCGGGCATTGATGATGATTGGGCAACCCCTGGCCGGAATTGCCGCCGAAACCGGTTTTGCCGATCAAAGCCATTTCAACCGCCATTTCCGCCAGACTTATGGTGTGTCACCCGGGCGTTGGGCGGAATTATTCGCCAGCAACACCCTGTGATCGTTGCCCTGTTACATCGATTTCAGGCACGAATTTGCAGAAAAATGCATTTTTACTGATAAACCGGTCAGTATTTTAAGTCTCTTTAACCCCCGCGGGCCATAATGGGCGTTGTAAGACTTGGGGGAACTGGACGAGACATCCGTTAATGTCACCAATAAGAATGGTCAATCGGCCACTTGGCTTTGCCAGGGCACTTCTGCTGACGGGTATGTGCATTTTGCCGCTTTCCGGATGCACGCCCACATCCGTTGTGCTCGGCGCTGGCGCAACCGCCGGTGTTGCCGCCTTTCAGGAACGCGGCTTTAACGGTGCTGTCAGTGATACGGCGATCACCGCCCAGATCTGGCAGAAGTTTCTGGCACAGGACGAAAAACTGTTTCTCGATATCGAGATTGAAGTGGTTGAAGGCGAAGTTCTTTTGGCCGGTCAGGTGCCCACCGTGGCTGATCAACTTGAAGCTGTGCGGTTAAGCTGGCAGGTTAGCGGGGTCAAAAGTGTTCATAACGAGATTGAAATTGGTGATGGCCTGACGCTTGTTGATAGTGCAAGCGATCTGTTGATCACCACCAAGATCAAGACTGCATTGATGTTTGATGGTGATGTTTTCGCCATCAATTATAGCGTCGAGACAGTCAATGGCACCGTCCATCTGATGGGAATTGCCCAGGACGACCATGAACGCAGTCGCGTGATTTCACATGCCCGGGACACCAGTTATGTCAAACGGGTTGTCAGTCATATCCGTCTGAAAGACGATGCCATCCGACAAGGAACCTGAGCCATCAGTACCGTAAGCCACATAACAGCACCGACCGATCCGGATCGCCAATGGCTTGTCGATTATGGCAAGGGCCTGAAACCTGACGCCAGCGTGGCCGAGGCAGCCCTGCATTTTGCCCGTCTGAATCAATCGAACGGCACCCATAAACGCGATGTCGTGCCGTTCATTGCGATTTTGGATGATCTCGCCGATCAGGTCCGCGCCGAGTTGGCCGGTCTGACCTTGCAGCCCGATCTTGCCACCGACGGCACGGATCAGCAGGCCCTGCCGGTTGATGACAAGGAAGCCGAGCCGACCATTGATCAGGTCGTGCGCGCCCTGCAGACCGTGATTGCCGAACGCAATGGCTTTCAGGGGGATGCGGAAAACTATGATGACATTGCCAATGCCGATCTGATGCAGGTGATCGAGCGCAAGCGCGGCCTGCCGGTTGCCCTTGGCATGCTCTATATCCACGCGGCCATGCGGTGCGGCATTGCCGTCACCGGCATTGATTTTCCCGGTCATTTCCTGCTGCGTGTGCAGGCCAATGGCAAACGCAAGATGATCGACCCGTTCCATGGCGCGATCAGTCTCGGCCCGGCAGAATTACGTGAATTGCTGAAGTCATTTAGCGGCCTTGATGCAGAACTGGCCCCCCATCATTACCGGCCGTCATCCGACATCGATATTTTGTTACGGCTTCAAAACAACATAAAGGTACGGGCGCTTCGCGCCGGTGAGCTGGAGCTCGCAACCCGTGTTGTCGAACACAGTTTGCTGATCGCGCCGGACCATGAAGGGCTCTGGCATCAGCTTGGCGCGCTCTATGCCCGCCTTGACCAGGACCATATGGCGCTTGGTGCGTTTGAACAGTTCGTCAAACGCTGCGAAGACCCGCTTCATCGCGCCCGGATCGAAGCGGTAATCGAAGAATTGTATGAAAGGGTTCGTCATGAAGCGGGCCCCGGAACGGCACATACGGAAAAGAACCAGGTCGTGCCGGATTACACCGACAAGGACGACACCGTATCGGCAGACGACAATGCGCCGATCCCGCTTTTCCCCGATAAATAACCCCGAAATAGCGCCCAAAAATCCTGTGCTGCGGACCGGAAATGTCGCATTTGGCGAGATGTGCCAGACCAAGGTGCCGCCATCCCGTTTGGCTGTGAAATAGCTATTTTTTACATTTAGGATTATATAAAGTTATTTATATCTCACATTATAGCATTTTTTATTTACATCTATCCAAAGACAAACCGGTTTGTCTTGAAACCTCTCCACCACAAAACCGGGCGAATTGGCCCTTCAAAATCATATAAATCTTCTTGTTTCGGTATTTTTGCGGGGTTTTCGCGCTATTTGCGCGCTGTTACCTGCGAAAAACCTAAACAAAGCCCGAACCGTTGATTTCCGGGGCTTTGCGCCTAGCCGTTCTTGGCAGTCCGCATTCAAAATCGATTTTTGCAGTCGTGCCCCATAAATTCGAACCGGATCCAGATCGAATTTCACCGATCAACTCCCAAAAAAACATCTTTTGCAGTTTTTTTGGGAGTTAAGGACAGGTTAAACGACCGGGCACGAAACAGTTGCAAAGCTTGCACCGAAAATCCCATTCCCTATACTCCGCAACAGTCAGTATCAGGCGCACTGAAAATGACGAGGCCAACGCACGCGCGGCGTGACTTGCCGATTTTTCACTGTGCCGTGTAAATCAGGGTCTGAGCCCACATAACCGCAGGAATTTACTATATGAACGACACCAAATTCGACGTCGTCGGGATCGGCAACGCCATTGTCGACGTCCTTGCCCACTGCAAGGAAGAAGACCTTGCGCGTCTTGAGCTTGTCAAAAACGCCATGACCCTGATTGATGCCGACCGGGCCGATGCGCTTTATGACCAGATGGGCCCGGGCCTTGAGATGTCGGGCGGTTCGGCTGGCAATACCATGGCTGGCATCGCAGCCCTTGGCGGCAAGGGTGCCTACATCGGCAAGGTGCGTGATGATCAGCTGGGCCAGGTTTTCCGCCATGACATCCGTGCGATTGGTGTCGCGTTTGATTCTGCGGCTGCGACCGAGGGTTCCCCGACCGCGCGTTGCCTGATCTTTGTCACCCCGGACGGTCACCGTACCATGAACACCTTCCTCGGTGCCTGCACGGAGCTTGGCCCGGATGATATTGACGAAGATCTGATCAAATCCGCCAAAGTCACCTACATGGAAGGCTATCTGTGGGATCGCCCCGAAGCCAAGGATGCCTTCGTCAAGGCCGCCAAGGTTGCCCATGATGCCGGTCGTCAGGTTTCGATCAGCCTGTCTGATTCCTTCTGCGTTGATCGCCACCGCGAATCCTTCCGCGAACTGGTCGACGACCATATCGACGTCCTGTTTGCCAACGAGGAAGAGATCAAGTCGCTTTACGAGGTCGAGACCTTTGAAGAGGCACTGGCCGAAGTCCGCAAGCATTGCCGCGTTGCTGCCCTGACCCGCAGTGAAAAGGGTGCTGTCATCGTAAGCCAGAACGAACTTTATGAAATCAGCGCCGAACCGGTCGCCAAAGTAGTCGACACCACCGGTGCTGGCGATCTGTTCGCGTCCGGCTTCCTGTATGGCTACACCCAGGGTCACACCCTTGAGATCTGTGGTCAGCTGGGTGCGATCTGTGCGGCTGAGGTGATTTCGCATATGGGTGCCCGCCCGGATGCGGATCTCAAGGAACTGATCGCAAAGGCACTCTGATCGCTCTTTTATATAAAGAGTGCGGATGTTTGAAAGATTTCACGGGACGGCAACAATTCGTTGCCGTCCCGTTTTTTCTGTCGCGAAGGCCGGGTTTGCATGGCGCTGCAGCGCAACACAATCATTGACTTTGTCCAGAGTTTGGCGCAAACAGCCCGCATTGCAGAATAATCAACCCGACATGGCGCTTACAACGCTGGCCTTTCGCCTTAACATTGGCTATGACAGGGCGGCCTTCGGGTATATCTGCACGATTACGATCCGGGCCAGTAAACATTCAGCACATACGTTGATGTGGGTTTCCCACCGGTGATACCGGCGGCAACCATCGCGCTTGTTGCTGAATATCTACTGGCCTTGAAACACTTACTTACTGACCGATGCGCATGGGCATGACCCGGCGCGCGGCATTTTTATTTCTGGAGTCCGCGCCCATGAGCTTGCGCAATATCGCCATCATCGCCCACGTTGACCACGGCAAAACCACGCTGGTCGATTCCATGTTCCGCCAGTCCGGTGTCTATCGTGACAACCAGCGTGTTGACGAACGCGCCATGGACAGCAACGACCTGGAACGTGAACGTGGCATCACCATCGTCGCGAAACCGACGGCCGTTCAGTGGGGCGAAACCCGCGTAAACATCGTCGATACCCCGGGCCACGCCGATTTCGGTGGTGAAGTCGAACGTATCCTGTCCATGGTTGAAGGTGTTGTCCTGCTGGTTGACTCGGCCGAAGGCCCGATGCCGCAGACCAAATTCGTTCTGGGCAAGGCGCTTAAACTCGGTCTGAAGCCGATTGTGATCATCAACAAGATCGACCGTCCGGACCAGCGCGCCGAGGAAGTCCTCGACGAGATTTTCGATCTGTTCGTGTCGCTCGAAGCATCCGAAGAACAGCTCGACTTCCCGGTTCTGTACGCATCCGGCCGTGACGGCTGGGCAGCTGAAAACCCGGAAGGCCCGAAAGAAAACCTGACCCCGCTGATGGAACTGGTTCTGAGCCACGTTCCGGCACCGGACGTTGATGAAAAAGCACCGTTTGCCATGCTGGCAACCATGCTGCATGCCGATAACTTCCTTGGTCGTATTCTGACCGGTCGTGTTTATCAGGGCCGTGCGAAACTCAACATGCCGGTGAAGGTTATTCGTGGCGATGGCACGGTTGAAACCGGCCGTCTGTCGAAACTGATGGGCTTCCGCGGTCTGGAACGTGTCCCGCAGGAAGAAGCCGTCGCCGGTGACATCATCGCGATTGCCGGTCTGACCGAGGCAACCGTGGCTGACACCATCTGCTCCACCGAAGTTACCACCGCCATCGAAAGCCAGCCGATCGATCCGCCGACCCTAGCGATGACCTTCTCGGTCAACAACTCGCCGCTGGCCGGTCAGGAAGGTGACAAGGTTACCTCGCGCATGATCCGTGCCCGTCTGGAACGCGAAGCCGAAGGCAACATCGCGATCAAGATCGGTGAAACCGAAGACAAGGACGCATTCGAGGTTGCCGGTCGTGGCGAACTTCAGCTGGGCGTTCTGGTGGAAACCATGCGTCGTGAAGGCTTCGAACTGTCGATATCGCGTCCGCGCGTTCTGTTCAAGGAAATCGACGGCGTTCTGTCCGAACCGTTCGAAGAAGTCCAGGTTGACGTTGACGAGGAATATTCCGGCGTCGTGGTCGAGAAAATGAGCCTGCGCAAGGCTGAGATGACCGACATGCGTTCTTCTGGTGGCGGCAAGACCCGTATCATCTTTATTGCGCCGTCGCGTGGCCTGATCGGTTATCACGGTGAATTCCTGACCGATACCCGCGGTACCGGCGTTATGAACCGCGTGTTCCATTCCTATGGCCCGGTCAAGGGCTCTATCGCTGGCCGTCGTAACGGTGCGCTGATTTCCAACGATCAGGGCGAAGCAGTGGCCTACGCCCTGTTTAACCTTGAAGATCGTGGCATCATGTTCATCGAACATGGCGAACGCGTCTATCAGGGCATGATCATTGGTGAACACAACCGTGACAACGACCTTGAAGTCAATGTGCTCAAGGGCAAGAAGCTGACCAACGTTCGTGCATCGGGCAAGGACGAAGCTGTTACGCTGACACCGCCGCGTCGTATGTCGCTTGAAGAAGCGCTGTCTTACATTCAGGACGATGAACTGGTCGAAGTGACCCCGAAAAGCGTTCGTATCCGTAAGCTGCACCTTGATCCGAACGTGCGTAAGCGCGAAAGCCGCAAGAAAGAAGGCTAAGCCTTTCTCTTGCCAAGCCGAATTCAAAAAGGCCGGTCCATATGGATCGGCCTTTTTGCTGTTCGCGTTTTCGCCATACAGCCCGATGTTTCGGCTTTCCTTAACCTGTTTGCCCTAGCTTCATGACAGCATGCTTCAAGTTGGGGGAAATCGATGCACAGCGCAGAAAAACGAAGCTGGGGCGAGGCCTTTGGGGCCTTTATTCATCCGCGCGTGATCACGATGCTGTTTCTGGGACTGTCGGCCGGCATTCCCATCCTTCTGATTTTCTCCACCCTGTCGATATGGCTGCGCGAAGCAGGTGTGGATCGTTCCACTGTTACCTATTTCAGTTGGGCGGCACTTGGCTATTCCTTCAAGTTTGTCTGGGCGCCACTGATTGACCGTCTGCCCTTGCCAGTTTTGCACGGCATTCTGGGCCGTCGGCGCAGCTGGCTGATCATTGCCCAGGGCGGCATCATCGCCGCCATCCTGTGGATGGGACTGACCGACCCGGCAGAAAACCTGACCATGATGGCCTTTGCCGCGGTTGCCCTTGGTTTTGCCTCGGCCACCCAGGACATTGTTATTGACGCCTATCGCATCGAGGCCGCCGATGCCGACCTTCAGGCGATGATGAGCTCGGCCTATATCGGCGGTTATCGCATTGGCATGATCGTCGCTGGTGCCGGGGCCCTGACCATTGCCGGATTGTTTGAAGCCGAAGGTACCTATCAACACCATGCATGGACGGTAGCCTATGCCTGCATGGCGCTTGCGATGTGTGTGGGTGTGATCACCACCTTACTTGTCAGCGAGCCCAAGGTCGTAAAGCTCGACAGCAAATATTTCCACGAAACATCGGACTATGTCCGGTTTCTGGCGATGTTCGCGCTTACCGTGGTCGCCTTCATCCTTGCCAATGTCTATGCCGGGGAGATCACCAATCCGCTGAAAACCGCCCTGACTGACGGCGGCATGATCAGCGAGCTGTCAGGCTTCATTGCCGGTACCGTCAAACTGGCCATTTCGGTCGGATTTGCCATCCTTGTTGCCTGGCTCACCACCCGGGTTGGCCTGACACCGACCGGCATGGTTCAGGAAACCTACATCTCGCCGGTCAAGGACTTCATTGACCGCTATGGCAAGGCGGCCATCGTCATCCTGGCCCTGATCGGGGTGTATCGCATCGCCGATATCGTCATGGGCGTGATGGCCAACGTGTTTTACACCGACCTTGGTTATTCCAAGGAAGAAATCGCCGCCGTTTCCAAGACATTCGGCCTGTTCATGACCATTGGTGGCAGTTTCCTGGGTGGGGTTCTGTCGGTCCGCTATGGCGTGGTGCGGATCCTGTTTCTTGGCGCGTTGTTATCGGCGATCACCAATGTCCTGTTTGCCTTCATGGCACAGCTTGGCCCCGACACCACGATGTTTGTCGTTGTCATCATGGCCGATAACCTGTCGGGTGGTCTCGCAACGGCGGCCTTCATCGCCTATCTGTCGGGCTTGACCAATATCTCGTTCACCGCGATGCAGTACGCGATCTTCAGTTCGATCATGACCCTGTTCCCGAAAATCCTTGCCGGCTTCTCGGGCACGGTGGTTGATGCGGTCGGATATAGCTGGTTCTTTATCGGCACAGCTGTGATCGGCATTCCGGTGCTTTATCTCGTTGTTCTGGCCGCCCGCCTGACAGACGTAAAGGACCCCGAAGAACCCAAGACTGCCGAAGCCTGATCAGATCAGAAACCAAATCCGGCCCACCGACGGGTCCACTATTCCAAAACAAAACCGGACGCCAATCAGGCGTCCGGTTTTTTAAATCTTGTGTCTGTTACGGGGGTTACCCGCCACTCACTGACCTTTTCAGGCGGCCTGTTCGGCCTCGTCCTGGGTCAGCAATGCGTAGATCGCATCTGCAGATCCGGCACCGCGGAGCTTGTCGCACATGCCCTGATTGCGCAGCAGACGGGAAATCCGTGCCAGTGCCTTCAGGTGATCAGCACCGGCTTCTTCGGGCGCAATCAGCATGCAGAAAAGGTCGACCGGGTGTTCATCAACCGCGTCAAACTCGATCGGATTGCCTGCACGGGCAAAAACCATATACAGGCGGTCCAGATCATTGAGCTTGCCATGCGGAATCGCGACACCGCCACCGACACCGGTACTGCCAAGCTTTTCACGGTCAAGCAGGACAGAGAAAATCTCGCTTGCAGGGCGGCCGGTAACTTCGGCGGCCTTTTCGGCAAGTTCCTCAAGCACAGCCTTCTTCGCACCGGCACGCAGTGCCGGAATAACTCCGGACGGAGTAAGAATAGATGATATGTCCATTTTTCGCGTTGCGTTGTTTGGCTCGGAATCTGTTTCTGTCACGCGCCACTCGCTTCATTATCGTTTGGGTCCAACCAGCCGATATTTCCGTCCGAGCGACGGTAGACAACGTTCAGTCCGCCATGTTTGCCATTCCGGAACATCAGTGCCGGAATGTCCCCCAAGTCGAGCCGCATGACAGCTTCCCCAACGGAAAGCGTATCGATGCGATCGGGTGTCTCGGCAACAATCACAGGCTCGAAGCCATTTGTGTGATTATCGTCCGTTTGATCTTCATCTTCCTGTGCGATCACATAGTGGATCGCCTCCAGGCGAGCCTCCTCATAGTGGTCACGGGTTGCGTGATGATCACGCAGGCGCCGTTTATAACGCCGCAACTGTTTGGCCACTCTGTCACAGGCGGCATCAAACGCGGGATAAACCTCGTTCGCTGATGCCTTGGCCTGAACCATCATGCCCTTGCCGACATGGACCGAAATCTGCGCGTGATAGAGATGTGCCTGTTTGGTGACGGTCACCGTGGCTTCAATCGCGTGATCGAAATACTTCTCTACTGCAGGGTCCAAGGTCTCGACGACGTGCTGGCGAAAAGCATCGCCAACGTCAAGTTGCTTACCGATAACCGTAATTTGCATGGATCGCCTATCCCCGGTTGAGTGACATACCAGTTTGGTGCCCCTCTCGTAGGTGGGCGCACCATATTCCCTCGTCATTACCAAGTCAAGATATGGGTATGTTCCCTTGAATTACAGCACCTTAAGGTGCGTTTTTTCGATAAATTCGTGCTAGGAAGCACGTGATTTTTTCTCGCGCCGACGCTGCACTGACGATGGGATGCGCATCGCTTCGCGGTATTTTGCCACTGTTCGACGCGCGATGTCGATCCCTTCCTTGCCCAGAAGCTCAACCAGTTTGTCATCCGACAAAATCTTCTTGGGTTCTTCGTTGTCGATCAAGGACTTGATCCGGTGACGCACCGCTTCGGACGAATAGGCATCGCCACCATCTGAAGATGAAATTGCCGTGGTGAAGAAATATTTCAGCTCGAACATGCCGCGCGGCGTCGACATGAACTTGCCGTTGGTCACACGTGAAACCGTACTTTCATGCATGCCAATTGCTTCGGCGATGTCGCGCAGGATCAGTGGCCGCAGATGCGCAACCCCGTGGGTAAAGAACCCGTCCTGCTGACGCACGATTTCGCTGGCGACCTTCATGATGGTGGTCGCACGCTGATGCAGCGCCTTGACCAGCCAGTTGGCACTTTGCAGCTTCTCACTCATGAAACCGCGCTCTTCGCGATCGCGCAGGCCCGACCCAATCTGGGCGACATAGTCTTCATTGACCAGAACCCGCGGCAGGGCTTCGGAATTCAGTTCCAGATGCCAGTTGCCATTGCCCGCCGCACGCATCAAAACGTCCGGGATCACCGGAGTTGCGATTTCGCCATCGGCGGTCTTGCCTGGGCGCGGATCAAGGGTTTTGATCTCGGCGATCATGTCATGGAGATCATCCGAATCGACACCACACACCCGACGCAGGCGGTCAAAGTCCCGCTTGGCCAGCAAATCAAGATTGGCCAGAAGGGCTGCCATCGCCGGATCAAACCGGTTGAGTTCGCGCAGTTGCAATTCCAGACATTCCGCCAGATCGCGGGCAAAAATGCCAACCGGGTCAAAGCCCTGCATGACCTTCAGAACGCGTTCGACATCCGCGATATCGCATTCAAGGGATTCGGAAACTTCATCAAGATCGCCGCTGATATAGCCGTTTTCATCAAGCATATCGATCAGGTAACTGCCGATCATACGCGACATGGCATCGGCGAAGGCGATATTGAGCTGATCATCAAGGGTCTGGCGCAATGTCGCTTCATCAGCCAGCGTCTGTTCCAGCCCCGGAAGGTCATCCCCACCCGCGGCCGAACCGCCAGCACCGCCAGCACCGCCACCCGCACCGCCGCTATAGGGCGCGGAATAATCGTGACTGCCTGAAACCGGTTCACCGTTGCGGGTGATTTCACCTTCACCGCCATAAAGCGCGTCACTTGAAACATCCAGCGGGCCGTCATCACTGCCCATCGTTTCGCTGGACGTCAGGCGATCGGTGCCGAACCGGTCATCGCGGTCAGTGAAATTGTCGTTTGATCGGCTATCAAGGCCTTCATCGCCATTGCCAACCGCACCATCACCGGCCTCGGCATAGGTCTGGCCGGGATCGGCCCGCTCCAACAGCGGGTTTTCCATCAGTTCACTGTCGATGAAATTGGAAAGCTCAATATTATTGAATTGCAGCAGTTTGATTGCCTGCTGCAGCTGGGGAGTCATGACAAGTGACTGGGACTGGCGTAGATCCAGACGCGCCTTCAGGGCCATTTATGCACTACCCCGTGTCAATCCGAACTCCCCCTAGACTTGGTTGACGGTCTGGTGGGTGTTATCAAAGGCTGAAACGATCGCCCAGATAAACCCTTCGTACATCGTCGTTTCTGACGATTTCCTCAGGACCACCTTCCATCAAAACCCGACCATCATGCAAGATATATGCCCGGTCGATAATGTCTAGAGTCTCGCGCACATTGTGGTCAGTAATCAAGACCCCAATGCCACGATCTTTCAGATGACGTACAAGATCGCGAATATCACCCACTGCAATCGGGTCAATCCCGGCAAGTGGTTCATCAAGCAGAACAAAGTTCGGATGGGCTGCCAAGGCACGCGCGATCTCGCAACGCCTGCGTTCCCCGCCCGAAAGCGCCAGGGCCGGTGTGCGGCGCAAATGTTCGATAGCAAATTCTGCCAAAAGGTCTTCAAGCGACTGTTCGCGCTTGATGCGATCATCCTCGACCACTTCAAGCACGGCCATGATGTTCTGTTCAACCGTCATGCCCCGGAAGATTGAGGCTTCCTGAGGCAAATAGCCGATTCCCATGCGCGCACGCTGATACATCGGCATCATGGTGATATCGCGCCCATCAAGAGAAATAGTTCCGCGGTCTGCGGCAATAAGCCCGGTAATGATATAAAAACTGGTGGTCTTGCCAGCCCCGTTCGGACCCAGAAGGCCAACCGCCTCGCCACGCTGCACCGAAACCGAGACATCTTTCAGCACCGGGCGCTTTTTAAAGCTTTTGCCCAGATTATGCGCCACAAGACCCTTGTTGGTGGTGATCAGGCGCGGGCCACTTGCCCCGCCGTCAGTTGGCTGTGCGCTGCCAGATACAGCTGTCGCCTTTGCGTTGTCGGATTTTACGCTTTTGCGCGACCAGAACAAATGACCGACCTTTCTCAGTTACCGGTCCCGGCATCGGCCGGGCTGTTGTTTTCGTCTTTTTGCGGAACCAGAAGGCCCCGAACGCGGGTTTTGCCATCGCCATTACCGTCAGCCGTCAGACGACTGATGCCGGTATTCAGATCGACCACGGCACGATCCCCGTTCAACTGGTTTTCCCCGCGGGTGATCTTAACCGATCCGATAAGGGTGGCGATACCAGTTTTCGCATCATAAACACCCTGATCGCCAACAACAAACTCTGTTGCTGTGCGAATATTCACATTGCCCTGCCCGTCGATGCGGCGCAATTCGTTTGCGCCATCCGAACCGGCCTCAAAGCGCGCGGTCAAAACATCCCCGCGCAGCGTGCGATCCTCGGACACCGCAACCGCGTCCCCGCGTGCAACCGCAACACGCTCCGTCTCCCAATATTCAAGGCTGTCGCGCGCCGTCAGGGTTTCATTGGGCGTGCTGTATTTAAGATTATCACCGGTCAGAACAACCACCGCCTCGTCAATGTCATAGACAGCGCGATCACCGACCGCGACATCTGTATCGGACGACAATTTGACATTGCCAACCGCGATGATGCGGTAAATCTCGCTATTGCCGTCGCGATCACGATAGAGCGCCTGCAACTCGTCGGCATCGACGCGCGAGGAACCACGCTTGGCCACCGCATTGCCGCGGGCAATCAAGATCTGTTCATTGCGGCGCCATTCGATGCCGTTATCAGACTCGACTTCAAGCCCGCCGCTGCCATTCTGGGCCAAACCCAACGGATTGGCCGCAGCATCCTTTGCCATGGCCAACAGGCCAAGCGCGGCCGCACCCAGCATAAGGCCTCCTAGCATAAGGGGTGTCAGCAGCGTTCCAGTCTTGCGGGCGAGATGCGGCATCGCAATCATGACTTCCCTCTCATTGCTCCGTCGAATTCAATGCACTGTCGAAAATCACCAGCCGGGATTTCCCCAAAAAGCGGATCACCGCCCCCTTGTCTTCAAGCTCAAACCCGGAATCCGATGCAATGGTGCCAAACGGCCCCTGCCCGTCAACCGGTACATCGCCGCTGGCACTGCCGGAATTCATGGCGATTTCTGCTTCCTCGGTGTGAATTTCAAAACCGTTATCGTGGTACATATTGACCGTCCCCACCAGATCAAGCATCCCGTCGGTTTCGGTATAGAAGCCTTCATTGGCGGTCATCGCAATCCACGATCCGTCATTCAGCGTAATATCGGCCTGCGGACCGGACAGATAGACATGATCGGGCCGTGTTTCGGTTGCGTCGGTTTCAACGGCCTCGCTGGCGGTCACCGTAAAGGGCTGACGATTGCCATCCACGCCAAAGAAGCGCGGATTGCTCATCGCGACATTTTCCATCAGATCCTCGGGCGAGGTCGAAAAGCCAAGCCGAAAACCGCTATCCTGAACCTGTTCAATCTGCGGCCATAGGACGACCAGCGCCATGATCGTCATCGCGATCAGCGGCAGCACGAATTTCAGCATATTGACGATGACACGGCGGAACGGATTGATCCGCACATTGCGCCGGGCCGAGGGCATGCGATCACGCGAAAAGCCACGCTCATGGCGCGCCTGACGTTCGTCATGCGCTGCTGCCTTCTGGCTTTTTTCGCGGTCTTCGACCTGTGGCGTGCCCTCTGTGCTCATGCGTTATGCCACCCCGACGCGCAACAGATCATGGATATGCACAAGCCCCACCGGCACACCACCGTCATCCAAGACAAACAGGGATGTGATCGAACGGTCATTCATGATGGCTAGTGCCTCAACCGCCAGGGCATCGGCACTGGTTACTTTCGGCCCAGTGGTCATGACATCACCCACCTTCATCGCCACCAGATTATCGGCCATGTGACGGCGCAAATCGCCGTCGGTCACGATCCCGGCCAGAACACCGGTATCATCAACCACACCGACACAGCCAAACGAATGGCTGGTCATGGTGACAAGCGCCTCGGCCATCAGGGCATCGGGCGAAATCAGCGGCAGGGTATCAACCCCGTGCATGACATCATGGACATGCAGCAACCGCTGACCCAGCTTGCCGCCGGGGTGGAAGGTGCGGAAATCCTCGGATGTAAAGCCGCGCCGCTCCATCAACGTCACCGCCAGCGCATCGGCAAGGGCCAACATGGCGGTGGTTGATGTCGTCGGTGCCTGCTTGTTCGGGCAGGCTTCCGGGCTTGCTGGCAGGACCAGCGGACAATCGGACTGCTTGGCAAGCGAGCTTTCCGGTTTGCGGGTCATACCGATCAGTGGCACGTTAAAACGCCGGGTAAAGGCAATAATGTCAGACAGTTCCGGGGTTTCGCCGGAATTGGACAGGGCCAGAACCGCATCATCCTTGCCAATCATGCCCAGATCACCGTGGCTGGCCTCGGCCGGATGCACAAAAAAGGACGGGGTGCCGGTCGAGGCAAAGGTCGCGGCGATTTTCTTGGCAATATGGCCGCTTTTGCCCATGCCGGTAACAACCAGACGGCCTTTCAGGCCCTCGATCAGGTTGATGACGTTGCAGAACTCGCCATTAAGCGAGTCTGCAAGCTCGCGCAGCGCATTGGCCTCGATATCAAGAACACGGCGCGCGATGGCAAGATCGGCGTCACTCGCCGGTGCTGGCACTTTGGGGGACTCGTTTGAGACGTCTTTTGAGACTGGGGTCACTGTCATCTGTTTCTTGTTAGCGTTTCCCGCCCGGAGATAGGCTATTTGACCCATCTTGCAAGATCATTGGGCCAAAACTATGAACCCAGTTGGCGTGGGGGTCAATTCTATTGCACCCCCATACACCGCCAATCTTCACAGACGGTTAACCGGCCTTATGCCGACCTTATGAATGGGCAAAAATATCGGTTTCTTCCCAGCCCGCCAGATCAAGCGTCGCGCGGGTCGGCAGGAAGTCAAAACAGGCCTGCGCGATCTCGGTACGCCCTTCGCGCGCCAGACGACGATCAAGCTCTTCCTTGGCCTTGTGCAAATACAGCACGTCCGAGGCCGCATAATCGATCTGTTCCTTGGAAAGCTCGGCTGCACCCCAGTCGGAGCTCTGCTGCTGCTTGGAAATCTCGACCCCGACGGTCTCGCGCAGCACATCCTTCAGACCATGACGGTCGGTGTAGGTGCGCACCAGTTTGGAGGCAATCTTGGTGCAATAAACCGGCGCGCAACGCACACCGAGATATTTGTCCATCACTGCGATGTCAAAACGCCCGAAATGAAACAGCTTCAACACCGACGGATCAGCCAGAAGCTTTTTCAGGTTCGGCGCGCTGTAATCTTCCCCATCAAACTTGACCAGATGGGCGTTGCCATCCCCACTTGAAAGCTGCACGACACACAAACGGTCGCGGTGCGGGTTAAGGCCCATGGTCTCACTGTCAATGGCCACGACCTTTCCAAGGTCAAGGTCACCCGGCAGATCTCCGAGATGGAGGAAATTGGTCATCGCGGTTCTCCAAATGTCAAAATTTGCCTGTTCTTAACACAGCAAACCGCGCATCGCACCGCAAAAGTCAGAGTACAGTTGGGCTTTTTGCAGCTCTTAATTCGCTTCTACAGAAACGACATAAAAGCTCTACATAAATTCAGCCGCGATCAATATAGTTGATTTGAAACTATAGATTTAAAACAAAGGTAGACATAAACGTATGCCAAAAAGAGCAAGAGAGGACCTGTTAGAAGCACTTGAAGAACAGATCGATTTTCTCCGTAGGTCATCGGCAATTTTCGACACCGGCTACAAAAGTGAAGCAAAAAGACTAGCCAATCATGTGATGATTCTGTTGCATGACAGCAAAAAGAGCTTCTCCCTCCTCAGTCAACTCGGTGTCAAAAATCAATTTAAGTTCATTGATACTGGAGCGCTGAGCGATTCAGTTCTTGAACTGATCCGCGCCGACCTTAAAGCGCGTGGCATCGACCCAAATACTAAAATGTATCATCAGAGTGCAAGGCTACTCTGTCTTGCCAAAAACCACCCTAAGCCGACACTTTACGAGCCGCTTTACGATAGCTCGCTTAAGGACAGTAAGTGGCTCTCCTTCAATGAATGGTGGCACCAAGACGTGATCCTTGACCACGATGACCGAAACCTCTCAAGGAATAAGCTCACCGCATATTTACGAGACAAAGATGGTGGGGCACACATTGATCCTAAACTGGGCGGTAACTATCACCGCCTAACACGTGGCAAAGCTCAAAATATGAAGCTCAGTGTTGGAGGTAAGCTGCTATTTGATGAAGGACCCATACTTCCGACAATGAGACAAATAGCGTTCGAGCTTTTACACAGCATCACACAGCAATTGGAGAGCATTAAACGAGTATAGCCCCAAAACGACAATACCCCAGCACATCGGAAATGTGCTGGGGTATGGTGCCCAGGAGAAGACTCGAACTTCCACGGCCTAATGGCCACTGGCACCTGAAGCCAGCGCGTCTACCAATTCCGCCACCTGGGCATAGGGGCTTGTGGTATTGTCCGGGGTTACCCGCCGGAACGGGGCGGAATATACGCGGTCAGGCTTAAGTGTCAACCAACTTTTTGATGGTTTGGTGAAACTAAATCAGGCACCTGCACCATCGCCGCCAATTGGGCGGTTTTTCTGGGTGTTTTGCGGGTTTTGGGCTTACACCGCATGGTCGAACAAATAGGCGAGAACTCCGTTCAAACGGTTCCTGCCCTGATCGGTGGCGCGAAGCCCCGCAGAATCACAAATCAGATCACCGGACTCGATCAGGGTTTCGAGACGATCCTGCGTGAGAACATCACGCGGCCCCTTGCCGATGATGCGGTTAAACCTTGCCGTCGGAATGGTTTCATTCAGCCTTAAGCCCATCATCACCATTTCAAGCAGGCGTTCATCGGCCTCAAGAACAGTTTCTTCTTGCGTGCCGTGCCCATGCTTTTCCACGCGATCAAGCCAGATATCGGGCGCACGGTGACGACGCACCGCCATCGGCGTGGTGTTGCCATCGGCACCAATCACCGCCTCGCGGCCATGCGCGCCCGGCCCGATGCCCAGATAATCGCCATAGCGCCAATACACCAGGTTATGGCGGCTTTCCTGCCCCGGTTTGGCGTGGTTGGACACCTCGTAACATCGATAGCCGGCACGTTCGGTCTCTTCCTGGGTGATCTCGTAAAGTTCGGTCGCAAGGTCTTCGTCCGGCACGACCAGATCGCCGCGCTGATGCAGGGTATAGAACTGTGTGCCCGGCTCGATGGTCAGCTGATAAAGCGAGATATGTCCATTGGCGATGCCAAGCCCTTCGCGCAGTTCCGCGCGCCAGGCCTTGGGATCGTGTTCTGGGCGGGCGTAAATCAGATCAAACGAAAAACGATCAAACACCGAGGTCGCAACATCGAGGGCCCGCATGGCTTCCTCGGCACTGTGCAGGCGACCAAGGAATTTCAGGTCGCGGTCATTCAGCGCCTGAATGCCAATCGACACCCGGTTAATCCCGTTGGCGGCAAAGGCCGAAAACCGGTCAATTTCGACCGTACCGGGGTTGGCTTCGAGCGTGATTTCAAGATCATCCGTTACCGGCCAGAAAGATTTGATGTCCTCGATCAAGGCCCCGGCGGTTTCCGGATACATCAAGGATGGCGTGCCGCCGCCAAAGAACACCGATCCCACTGTCCGTCCCGGATGACGAGCCGCACCGTGTGCAAGCTCCGCCCGGAGCGCTTTGCGCCAGCGCGCGTGATCAACACTGTTCGCAACATGACTGTTGAAATCGCAATACGGGCATTTCGACAGGCAGAATGGCCAGTGGATGTAAATGCCAAACGGCACGGTTTCACTTGAGGCTGCGGACACGCGGGACTCTTTTCAATCGCGGAAATGTTGGCCGATAAACTAACACGCACCGCCGATGATGACATCCGCGATGCGTGCATAAGTTCAATGCAGGTGGATAAAACCTGAAATCAGTCTTCGAAGCAGGCTTTGACCAACTGGCGGAAGGCATCGGCCCGGTGGCTCATTTCATGCTTTTTCGCCGGGTCCATTTCGCCAAAGGTTTCCTCGTAGCCCTTGGGCTGGAAAATCGGGTCATAGCCAAAGCCGTGCGAGCCACGTTTGGGCCAGACGATTTCGCCTTCAACCCGGCCTTCGAAATTCTCGACATGCCCGTCCGGCCAGGCCAGCGACAGGGCACAGATGAACGATGCCCGGCGGTCCGGATGATCACCAATACCGTTCTTGACCTTTTCCATCGCCATATCGAAATCCTTGTCCGGACCGGCCCAGCGCGCGGAATAAATCCCCGGTGCGCCATCAAGGGCCGAAACCGCCAAACCGCTGTCATCGGCAAGGGCCGGAAGATTGGCCCCATTGGCCGCGGCCGTTGATTTCAGCTGCGCATTGCCAATGAAGGTTTTTTCGGTTTCTTCGGGTTCGGGCAGATCAAGTTCACCGGCCGAGAAGACCTCGATGCCAAACGGTTCAAGAAGTTCGGCGATTTCCTTGATCTTGCCTTTGTTGTGGCTGGCGATGACGAGTTTTTTTTCCGTGAAACGACGGGCCATGGTCTTGCCTGAAACTGCGATATCCAACTGATGCGAAAAAACGGCAGGCCCGATGCCCGCCGTTAAAATTAAGGTGCCTTAAAGCCCAAGCGCCTCACGCTGCTTGGCGAACAATTCCTTGCAGCCTTTTTCCGCCAACGCGAACATCTGATCATAGGATGCGCGATCAAACGGCACGTCTTCGGCGGTTGCCTGCACTTCGACAATGCCGCCATTGCCGGCCAGCACGAAGTTGGCATCGGCCCCGGCATTGCTGTCTTCGGCGTAATCAAGATCAAGCACCGCTTCACCTTCATAGATACCACATGAAATCGCTGCGACCGGCTGGGTCAGCGGAATTTCCTTGATCAGGCCAAGGCGGCGCACGCCCTGAAACGCCAGATGGGCCGCAACATACGCGCCGGTGATCGATGCGGTGCGCGTACCGCCATCGGCCTGAATGACATCGCAATCAAGGCGCATCTGCATTTCGCCCATGGCTTTCATATCGGCAACCGCACGGATCGAACGGCCAATCAGGCGCTGGATTTCCTGGGTGCGGCCGGACTGACCACCACGGGCGGCTTCGCGCTGCATGCGGCTATCGGTTGCGCGCGGCAGCATGCCGTATTCAGCGGTGATCCAGCCCTTGCCGGAATTGCGCATCCAGCCTGGTACCTTGTCTTCGACCGTGGCGGTACAGATCACATGCGTGTCGCCGAATTTGATCAGACACGAGCCTTCAGCATATTTGGAAACGCCGGTTTCAATCGTTACATCGCGAAGCTGATCGGGGGTACGGCCGGAAGGGCGCATGAGAAGGAACCTCTTGGTTGTCTGGGCTTGCGTTCGTGGCGACTTGAATGCCCGCGCACGAAGCGAAACTGTCCTGAAAAATTTGGCCCAAAGTAAGATGTGACCCACCAAACGTCCAGCAGTTTCCCCGGATGTTTTTATCTGTTCTGGTGCAATCCTGGCGCAAAGCAGTTAAACCAACAACTTCGACCAAATTTACAAGCTCGGCTTAGCAATAGGCCGTGCAATTGACGCAATGCGTTTGCCTGACTAAATTCTCCTCACGTTTTACGCTTCATCCATCTGGATCAATTGGCACGCAACACATGGCGCATTTTGACGATACATTGCTGGGCGACATGAATGCGCGGTCACGTGAAGTGTTCCGCCAGATTGTCGATGCCTATGTCGAAACCGGTGAACCGATCGGATCGCGGTCAATTGCGCGTCGCATGTCGGAAAACCTTTCGGCGGCGACCATTCGCAATGTCATGTCCGATCTTGAAGAAATGGGTCTTCTGGTCGCGCCGCACATTTCGGCGGGACGCCTGCCCAGTGAAAAGGGCCTGCGCCTGTTTGTGAATGCCCTGATGGAAGTTGGTGACCTTCCAAATGCCGAGCGCGACCAACTGACCAAAAATTGTGAACAGGCGGGCTATTCACTTGATCAGATGCTGGGCGAAGCAACCACGATGTTGTCAGGCCTGTCGCGCTGTGCTGGGCTTGTGGTGGCACCCAAGACCGATGGCATTCGCTTAAAACAGATCGAATT
>NZ_DGMR01000008.1:54647-55123 GCF_002388495.1 Thalassospira sp. UBA4513 | reverse complement strand
TATCTAAATACCCGGTTGGCTGGAAAGACGCTTGATGATGCGCGCCTTTTGATGACGAAGGAGCGTGATCGTCTCAAGCAGGAGCTTGATGAACTTTCCGCCAATCTGATTGATGCGGGCCTTGCAACATGGGCCGGCGGGGTCAAGGGATCGTCCCTGATTGTGAAGGGGCAATCCCAGCTGTTGGAAAATATCGATACGATTGAACAGCTTGAGACCGTGCGCCGCCTGTTTAACGTGCTCGAAGCCCGCGATCAGATGATTGAATTGCTCGATGTGACGACGGATGCCCAGGGCGTTCAGATTTTCATCGGGTCGGAGAATAAACTGTTCGGCGGATCGGGTCTTTCGATGGTGATTTCGCCCTATCAGAATGCTGAAGGCAGCATTGTGGGTGCAATCGGGGTTGTCGGACCGACCCGGATCAATTATGCCCGGATCATTCCGCTGGTCGATTACACCGCCAAGCTGGTCGG
>NZ_DGMR01000008.1:0-54490 GCF_002388495.1 Thalassospira sp. UBA4513 | reverse complement strand
AGGTTAGCCATGTCGGAAACCGCAAAGAACACTCCGGAAGATCTGCAGGACGTCAATGCAGAGGAAACCGCTTCTGAAGAGGTCGCAGCAGAGGCGACTGAGGAAGTTGTTGAGGACGCCGCACCCCAGGACCCGATCGCCGCACTTGAAGCCGAAGTCGCGGAACTGAAAGACCGTCTGCTACGCCAGGCCGCCGAGGTGGAAAACACCCGCCGCCGCGCGAAAAAAGACGTCGAGGATGCCGGTAACTACGCCATCACCAAATTTGCCCGCGACCTTTTGGATGTCAGCGACAACCTGCGCCGCGCGCTTGATGCCGCGGGCGATACATCCAATGCCGATCCGGCGATGAAAACCCTGTTTGACGGGGTTGAAATGACCGAACAGGCATTGCAAAAGGCGCTTGAAAAGAACGGCATCGAAAAGCTTGAACCGCTGGGCGAAAAGCTTGACCCGAACAAACATCAGGCCGTGTTTGAACTGCCGCATCCGGAATATCCGGACGGCCACGTCGCACAGGTCATGCAGGCCGGTTACGTGCTTAAGGGCCGTTTGCTGCGCCCCGCCATGGTTGGCGTGACCAAAAATCCGGGTGGTGAAAAACCAAGCCAGACCGACACCCCGGGCGGCAACGTCGATACCTCCGCCTGAGGACATTAAAGACGATAAATCGGTTTTAGCGGATCGGGTTTAAATACAGCCTCGCCAGACATACTTGGCGAGGCTGT
Source organism: Thalassospira sp. UBA4513 (assembly GCF_002388495.1). NCBI lineage: Bacteria > Pseudomonadati > Pseudomonadota > Alphaproteobacteria > Rhodospirillales > Thalassospiraceae > Thalassospira > Thalassospira sp. UBA4513. The sequence continues at coordinate 53,762 of NZ_DGMR01000008.1, read as the reverse complement.
TTTATTTGCATTAGGCTACCGGTACTGATCACCAGCACAGGACCGCACACCATGCCGCTTCGCCCCGACCTGATCGACATCCTGCGCGATGAAAAAGCCACGATTGTCATTCTGACCGGGGCTGGCATTTCCAAGGAAAGCGGACTTCATACCTTTCGCGATCCCGATGGCATCTGGGCAAGATACGATATTTCCGAGGTCGCAACGCCCGAGGCCTTCGTGAGTAATCCCAATCTGGTGCATCATTTCTACAACGACCGCCGCGCTGGCTTGCATGACCAGACGGTTCAACCCAATGCCGCCCATCTGGCCCTGGCAAGGCTAGAGGCCGAATGGCCCGGTGACGTGTTGCTGGTCACCCAGAACATTGATGATCTGCATGGTCGGGCCGGGTCCAAAAACCTCATCCACATGCATGGCGAGCTTTTGAAAATCCGCTGTAATTACTGTGATCTGCTCACCGATTGGCCGGGTGACCTTGCCAAGGAAACCCCGTGCCCAAGTTGCGGCAAGGCTGGTGGATTGCGCCCGCATGTGGTGTGGTTTGGCGAAATGCCGCTTGAGATGGAACGCATTTATGCTGCCCTTGGCGATTGCGGGCTTTTCATCTCGATTGGGACATCGGGCAATGTCTATCCGGCGGCCGGATTTGTGCAAGTCGCCCACGAGGAAGCCGGGGCTGAAACGGTCGAGCTCAATCTCGAACCCAGTTCGGGTGCCACACTGTTTGATCACAGCCGCTATGGCCCTGCCACCGAACTGGTTCCGGCCTTTGTTGAGGCACTTCTTACACAATAAAAAGTTTATTGCATATAAACAAAAAACTACCGAAGGTAAGCAGTTAATAATTCAGTGCGTTGCGAGACTTAGATGGAATACTCCTACGTCGCTTATATCGATGAGGCAGGTGACGACGGTCTTAGAGTTGTTAAACCTAACCATCCAAATGGCTCTAGTGAATGGCTGATAATTTCAGCTGTAGTGGTACGAGCAAAGAATGAGAAATCTGTGCCAGTTTGGGTCAGAGATATTCGAGATGGACTTTGGCGACATAATCGACCTGATATCCACTTCGCGAAGTTGACACCAAACAAGAAGAAATTTGTTTGCGAAGAAACAGCGAAACTAGATGCACGCTTTTTCGTTGTAGCCTCGAATAAAAGAAACATGCAGGGCTACAGAAACCCAATGGCTGAGAAGATTCCCTCAAAAAATTGGTTCTACTGCTGGATGACTCGAGTATTGCTTGAAAGAGTTACGGATTTTGTCTTTTGGCATGCAAAGAAGACTGCCAATCCGAACTGCAAACTGAGAATTGAATACAGCGAGCGAGGCGGTCTCTCATACTCACAAATGAAAGCCTACTATTCGTGGCTAAAGTGGAAGAGCGATGCCAGCGCAAACTTCCTGTCTTTGGGAGATTTGAAATGGCCCGTCATGGATGCTGGACTGCTTAAAGTATACAACCACAAACAAAGAGCGGGCTTACAACTCGCAGACATCGTTGCGAGCTCTTTCTTTAAAGCAATGGACGTATACGACACCAAAGAGTGCGATCCACAGTTCGCAAAAGCACTGAAGCCACGAATGGCACATTACAGAGACACAAAAGATGGCTTAATTTCGGGATACGGGCTGAAGCTACTGCCTGGTTTTAAAAGGCTTGAACTGCTACCCGAGCAATCTGAGATTTTCAGATATTACGGCTACCCAAAAGAATGGTGGGACCCGGACCCGTCTAATCCAAGAGCTTATAGGTCATTTTCAAATCGTAACAACCGTCCACATGAACGCCATCGTAATTGATTACGACAACCCGAGCTAACCGGCGCCCCACTTTTTAGAATGTAGCACAAATAAGTGATTCACGCAATTGAATCAGTAACTTAACGAAATCGCTACTAATCACTTGAAAAGAATCGACTAATTCGGATTAACCCGAAAACTGCGAGAACAAGTCATCCTTACTTTTCACTCGTGAGTATTCTTCGGAATGATTTCTCGCCCGCATCACTAAATCGCACAATCCGCGACTCCGGCATCCGTCGGGCCCAACCCAAATCATAGAACCGGTCGAGCAAGGCCGCCCCGAATGATCCGGCCAGATGCGATTGCCGGGCACTCCAATCAAGGCATTCCCGGCATAACGGCCGACGCTTGGCCCGCAAGCCATCCAAATCAATGCCAAACGTGTTGGCAAAATCGATCCCGGCCGGGGTCAGGGCAACACCATTGATGTTGCTTTCAATCAGTTTGCGTTTGGCAAGGCCGTCAAACAGCGCAACCCCCATGTCACCCGCCAGATGGTCATAACAAACGCGTGCCTTGCGCAGTTCCGGATCCTTGGGCCCGGTGCGCACGCGGTTATGCCCGACCCGGTTGGCAATCCCCATCAGGACTTCCAGTGCCTCGACAATATCAGGGCCGCTGAGCGTGAAATAACGATGTCGCCCCTGTTTGCGCGGCACAACAATCTGACCGGCTTCAAGCTTTGCCAGATGAGAGCTTGCCGTTTGTGGCGTCACACCGGCTTCTTGCGCCAATTCGGCCGCAGTTAACGCACGGCCACTCATAAGTGCTGTCAGCATATTTGCGCGCGCCGGATCGCCAAGCAATGCGGCCACGCGGGCGATATCGGGTCCTTCTTTCATAGTTCGATGCTAATCGAAGCATTAATGCGCAGCAATCAGGATAATAGGTCGCGTCACCCAACAAGATGTTTCTCCTGAAAGGACGCTGTCATGATCACCTGCTTCATTCGCTATGAAATCGACCCGTACAAGAAAGACGCCTTCATGGAATATGCCCGAAACTGGGGGCAGGCTATTCCGCGTTGCGGGGCGGACCTTGTCGGCTATTTCGCCCCGCATGAAGGATCGGTCTCGACCGCCTATGGTATCTATCATTTGCCCGATTTGGCATCCTATGAAGCCTATCGTGCGCGGTTGAAAGATGATCACTTGGGCCGCGAGAACTACGAATTTTCCCGGCGCGAGAAATTCATCCTGCGCGAAAAACGCCAGTTTCTCAAAATTGCCTCCACCCCGCATACGGAGCTGATCAAACCATGATTGCCGTCATTTTCGAGGTCACACCGCACGATGGACGCTATGACGATTACCTTGCGATTGCCGGTGATCTCAAACCCGTGCTTGAAACCATGGATGGCTTTATTTCAATCGAACGGTTTCAAAGCCTGACCAATCCCGGCAAGGTTCTATCGCTGTCCTTCTGGCGCGATGAGGACGCAATTGCCGCCTGGCGCAATCTGGGCGACCACCGCACCGCCCAGATCAAGGGACGTCACCAGATTTTTGAAGATTACCGTTTACGCGTGGCTGGCGTGATCCGTGATTACGGCCTTCATAACCGCGATCAGGCCCCGGATGACTCCCGCGCACAACATGATCGCTGATCTGTAACGTCGATTATCGGGGCTCAGGCCTTTGCAGGTTTCGGGGATGCTTCTTCATCCCCGATTTCGCTACTCTCGGCAAATTCGGCAAATTCTTCTTCGACAGCATCTTCGACCGCTTTGGCACCGCCCTTGTAATCAAGCAACATCACGGCCAGCACGACAATGCCTGCCCCGATGAAAATCACCGGCATCGGCAGCATGTCAAAGAAGATCAAATCCATTGCGACCGAAAATGGCAGGGCGGTGTATGCCGCAGGCGACACCACACTGGCATCCGCAACCCGGACAGCACGCAACACCATATAGTTGGTCAGCATGGCAAAGAAACCGGCACCCGACGCATAAAGCCAATCGGCCAATGACGCCGGATACCAGGTGATCATCGCAATCGGCACCCAGATCGCAACCGCGATGATCTGAGGCCAGAACAGCATGGAAAAATTGGTTTCGGTCCGGGTCAGCACCTTGGCAAACAGGGTCTGGGCCGAAAAGCAGAACGCCCCGATCAGGGCCGCGGCGACACCCAGCGGCACACCAAAGCCATCCATGCGCGGGAAACACATCACCCACACGCCAACGAGGCCCAGAAGGGTTGCGATGATTTTGCGCGGGGTCAGTTTCTCGCCCAGAATCACCACCGCCAACATGACGGTCAGCAATGCCTCAATAAACAGATAGGCGTTGACCTCGGCGATGCTCATCTGGCGGAGCGCGAAGAACACAAAGAACAGCGACCCGTACCACAAAACGCCACGCGCAATATGCGCCACCGGGCGGCGCGTTCGGATCTGGCGCGTGCCGATAAACATGGTGATGACCAAGAACACCGCAACGGTGGTCAGAGCACGCATCGCAAGAATCTGCGAGGTTGGCACATCATGCGAGACGAGCTTGGCACAAACATCGACAAAAACGCCCGATGCCATGGCAGCCGTCATCCACAGGACACCGCGGAAATTTCCGCTCAGTCGCGTTGCGGTCATGGTCAATCCCGGTTTCGAGGAATATTGGGGTTTCCGGCAGTTGGGGGGAGGCTGCTTACGTGGTGGCGCAAGGAGGCATAAGTCATTACGGCCGGAAACCCTGTATGACGATGATATTGCCTGCTTGTTTGGAAAAATACGAATGAAGCTTTTTCAGCCATTGTTGAGATTTTTTTGGCCCACTTTTCGATCAGGCCTGATAGACAGAATAAAAGACAGTAATGCTCTCCGGATGGAAACCCACGATGCGCAGAAAGCTCCCACCGTTGCGCGCCCTTGTCGCCTTTGAAGCCACTGCACGCCACCAAAGCGTGAAGGGGGCCGCAGAAGAATTGCATGTCACGCAAAGTGCGATAAGTCATCAGCTCCGCCAGCTTGAAGAAAACCTTGGCGTGGTGCTGTTTACCCGCAAGGGCCGTGGATTGACCCTGACCAAGTCGGCAGAGCTGCTTTTGCCCCGCCTGACAGAGGCGCTTGATGGCATTGCCGATATCACCGGCGAAGTCGGCCCGGACAAGGGCAAGGCAATCCGCATCGGGGCGCTGGCGACCCCGGCCCTCACTGTGCTGTTGTATGAGCTTGATAACCTGCGCGACCGGCTGCCCGCCGATATTCCGGTACAATTTCGCAAGATCGAATTTGATGACGGTCTTGATCCGCTTGAAATTGATCTCGCCCTTCAGATCGCGCCAAAGGACCTGCCCGGTCCCGAAGACTGGATTACCGAGCTTCTCACACCCGAAGTCTATACCGCCTTTGCCGCCCCGGAATGGCTGGCAAAGCGCGGCTATGATGCCAGCAATGTTGACGTCGCGACACTCGGCCCGCGCGATATCCTGTTGATCGACAGTGACAGCGAACAGTTCTCCCAGATCGAACAATGGTTCAAGGATGCCAGCTTCTCGCTCGCGGATTGCTGGACCTTTAGCCACCATATCTGGGCGCTTGAGGCCGCACGTGCCGGTCAGGGCATCGTTGCCAGCACCGATGTTGTTGCCCGCAATTACGTTGAGCGCGGTGAACTGGTGCCGCTTAATTTCCCGGATTTCATTTCGCACTGGTGGTATCGCCTGCTGATCCGCCCGGCCCGCGAAAAAGACCCGATCGTCATCGAAGCCGCCAACTGGATCCGCGAACTGATCAACCCGAAAACCGCATCCCTTGCCCGCAAAAAGGTGATGTGAGCATATTTTTTCCGCGGGTTCTTTCACCCGGCTCAGGAACAAAGTAGTAATTCCATTTCATGCAAAACATTTTGATAACAGGCGGTGCGGGATATATCGGATCGCACATTTGCATCAAGCTTCGCGAAAGTGGCTACCAACCGGTTGTCTTTGATAACCTTTCAAATGGTCACCGCGATGCTGTTTCCCCAGATGTGCCGTTTATCCACGCCGATATTCGCGACAGTGCTGCCTTGAACAAGGCCTTTGACGATTTCAAGCCTGATGCCGTCATTCACATGGCCGCCCTGATTGAAGCTGGCGCGTCAATGGTCGAACCGGCCCGGTTTTATGAAGTCAACACTGTCGGGGCATTGAACCTGCTCGAAGCGATGCGGCGCAATGGCTGCAACCACATTGTGTTTTCGTCAACGGCTGCTGTCTATGGCAATCGGGATGATGGGCTGCTCTCCGAGACGCTCGAGGTCCGGGCGGAAAATCCCTATGGCCGCTCAAAAGCCATGGTCGAAACCATGCTTAGGGACTACGCCGAAATATACGGCTTTCACGCCATTGCCCTGCGCTACTTCAATGCTGCGGGCGCCGACCCGGAAGGCCGTACGGGCGAAAGGCATGATCCGGAAACCCATCTTATCCCGCTGGTTTTGCAAACTGCTGCCGGTCAACGCGACCATATCAAGATTTATGGCACGGACTATGACACGCCAGATGGAACCTGCATTCGCGACTATATTCACGTTGATGATCTTGCCAGCGCCCACGTCAAGGCGCTTTCGCATGTCATCGCGTCCGAGAATGCTGCTTTCGATGCCGTCAATATCGGCACAGGCGAAGGCTGTTCCGTCAAAGAGATCATCGAACTTTGCAAAGAGATCACCGGTCAGGATTTCAGCGTGATAGAAGATGCGCGTCGCCCCGGAGACCCTGCCAAACTGGTTGCAAACCCGGCCAAGGCGCAAAACATGCTTGGTTGGCGCGCCAACTATCCGTCCCCACGCCAGATCATCGCGCATGCCTGGGCCTATTGTCAGAAAAACATGAGAAAACCCGGTAAACCAGACGCTCAGTGATCTTTACAGGCGCGTGAAAGTATCAATTCTGTATTGATCGTCAGAGCAGTCGGAAATACTGTCTGCTCACACTGATTTGGTGCTTCCTGAAGCGGACACCACAAGCAACATTTAGGGGTATTTTAGTGCATAAGGTCTCAGTCATCGTTTCGACCTATAATTGGCCGGAGGCGCTGGAAATGGTTTTGCAATCGCTGATCGACCAGAAGGACGATAACTTCGAGGTGATCGTTGCCGATGATGGCTCAGGGCCGGAAACCGCGCAGACCATTGCCAAGATGCAAAAAAAATCCCCGGTGCCGATCAAACATTTCTGGCAGGAAGATCAGGGATACCGGCTGTCGCGCGTGCGCAACGGCGCCATCGCGATGTCCGAAGGTGACATCATTGTGTTTACCGACGGTGATTGCTGCCTGATGTCGAACTTTGTCTCAAGCCACCGCGAAGCGGCCGAAGCAAACTGCTTTGTGACAGGCAAACGTGTTTTCCTAAAGGAACGCTTTACCAAGCTTGCGATGAAGAACCGTCTCCGGTTCCACAAATGGCCACGTGCGATCCTTTTCATGCTGGGCCTGACGGGCAATTGCAATCGCCCATTTCAGTTCATTCCGATCCCGCAAAGCCAGAAAAGCCTGTGGGAGCACGCCAATTGCTGGAAGAAAGCACAGGGGTGCAATATTGCGGCCTTCAAGGATGATATCTTAAAGATTGGTGGCTTCGACGAAGCCTATGAAGGCCATGGGTTGGAAGATTCAGATTTCGTACTCCGCATGATCCGGGCGGGTATCCGTCGCAAAAATGTTGAATATACCTCTCCTGTCTTGCATCTCTTCCACGGTCGTTCGATACCCAGCCGTCATGCAAACGCATCAAAGAACCCGGGTTATTTCAATAATCTTGAGGCAGAAGCAGACCGCTTCACGCCTGTGAAAAGCTCTTTGCTGCCGGTTGCCGAAACCGCCTAGGGTTTCTGATCAAAAGTATCATTTCCTGCCCCCTTGGAAGCGACGACGTTTCGCGATAAAAGGTCGGCATCATTTTCCTTCGGATGCGTCTTTGCATCTTAGAAGCTCATATCAGCCGCCCTGGTGATCGGGGCATGCGTTCAAAAAGCGAAAGGGATTTTCCCAGATGGATCTCAGCAAGATTGCCGTTGGCAAGGATGTTCCGTGGGACGTAAACGTCGTCATCGAAATTCCGCAGGGCGGACCGGTCAAGTATGAAGTCGATAAAGACTCCGGTGCTGTCTTTGTGGACCGTTTCCTGCACACCTCGATGTATTACCCGGTCAACTATGGCTTCATCCCCAACACGCTTGGCGAAGATGGCGACCCAGTTGACGCCATGGTCATGTTCCGCGAGCCGGTCGTTGCCGGTTCTGTCATCCGTGCGCGTCCGATCGGTGTTCTGATCATGGAAGACGAAGCCGGTCAGGACGAAAAACTGATCTGCGTTCCGCATGACAAGATCGACCCGTATTACACCGACATCAAATCCCACGAAGATCTGCCGCAGATCCTGCGCGATCAGATCCAGCACTTCTTCGAGCGTTACAAAGACCTCGAAAAAGGCAAATGGGTTAAGGTCACCGGTTGGGAAGGTGCTGAAAAAGCTGCCAAACTGATCGAAGAAGGTGTTACCCGCCTCGGAAAATAAGCCGCATTCAACCCGTCTTCGGACAGGTACCGGATTTAAAATGCAACGCTCCGTCAGATTTGGCGGAGCGTTGTTTTTTGACTTATCGGTCGCGTAACACTACTTTGGTGCAGGGGTGCCACCCTTACAGGTTGGTATTGAGGGAAGAATTCACGTTTCAGGATACTATTCGTGACCCACAAAAACGTGCCCGACAAAACCCATGCCATCAGAATTACCGTCGGCGACATCACCACACTTGATGTCGATGCCATCGTCAATGCCGCCAACGAGGCCCTGTTGCCTGGCGGCGGTGTGTGCGGCGCGATCCATCATGCGGCGGGCGCCGAACTGGCAAACGCCTGTCGGCCGCTTGCCCCCTGCCCGACGGGTGACGCCCGAATCACACCGGGATTTAACCTGAAGGCCAAATACGTCATCCACGCCGTCGGCCCGGTCTGGCATGGCGGGGACCATGGTGAAGCCGATCTGCTGGCAAGCTGTTATTGCAATTCAATCTTGCTGGCGGTCGAGAACAATCTGGCCTCTGTGGCGTTTCCTGCCATATCCACCGGGATATTTGGCTATCCGGAAGACCAGGCAGCCAAAATCGCCGTATCAACCATTTGTGAGCTGACTGGCGAATTGGCGCGAATGCCACAAATTTACCTTTGTTGTTTCTCATCATCGGCGCGTCAGCATATTGAAGCTGCGTGCCAGCACTATGCCAGCACATGATCGAATTCGATAAGGTCCATCAATAGAATGCAAAGCGACGCTGCTGCACCTTCGCCGTCCCAACCGCTTGAACTGTTTGCTTCGCCAGACGGTGTGCTGAGCGTGGGTGAACACACATTTCGCTGTGCCCTTGGGATCAATGGCGTGATTGATGCCGACCAGAAAACCGAAGGCGATGGCAAAACGCCGGCCGGTCGCTGGCAGCTGCGCTATGTGATGTATCGTGCCGATCGCCGGCCCAGCCCGCGCACCAAGCTTCCGGTCACCACCATTTCATTTTCCGACGGCTGGTGTGATGATCCCGGTCATCCCGACTATAACTGCCCGGTGCGCCTGCCGTTTGATGCCAGCCATGAAAAGCTGTTTCGCAAGGATGATCTCTATAACATCATCGTCGTTCTGGGCCATAATGATGACCCGCCCGTGCCCGGAAAGGGATCGGCGATCTTCATGCATATCGCCAAACCCGATTATGCTGGCACCGAAGGCTGTGTTGCCTTGGCCGAGAAGGATCTCGAGACACTGCTTGGACTGGCGACCTTTGAAACGTTCATCACCATCACTGCGTAAAATCATGGACTTGCCGTTTGGGTGCACAGCGCCTAGGTTCAATTGCCGGATCAATTCACAGGACAAGTCATGATTGAAGACGATTATCTCTATAAAAAAGGCGGCGTTGCAGGATTTGGTTCCCGACTGAAAGCTATTTTCGGTTCGGGCAAGTTCTGGGTGCGCAGCCTTGGTGTGATCGTTCTGATTGCCGTGATCTATTATCCGGCAGGCATGGCGATTGTGCATCGTATTGACGACAACCCCGACTTTATCGGCAATTACAAGGGCGGCAGTCATGCGGTCAACACCGCCGCAGCCCTGATTGATCGCGAGGTCAACCAGAACCGCTGGACCGCCAACGACCCGTTCTTCCTGCCAAGTGCGGCCCTTGATAACATGCCGAACTTCCAGACCGGGATTGTCTATGCCCTGTCGCGCTTTGCGATCGAGCTTTCCGATCAGATCGGGCGCGCCCGTGGGTCAAGCCAGGTCGACCCGGATCTGGATGACGCCGCCGGCCTTTTGAAATTCCGTGGCGACAAATGGGTGTTTGATCCCAGTGTTTCGCTGCTGCCCGGTGTCACGTCCGAACAACAATACCGTCAGGCAATTCGGTCCCTGCAAAACTACAATACCCGTCTGACCAACGGAAATGCGGTTTTTGAACGCCGTGCCGACAACCTTCAGGAAACACTGAACCGCATTGCCAATGACCTTGGCTCGGCCTCTGCCCTGATTGATGATAAGGTGGAAAATCCGTCGATCTTTGATCGCACGGCCGATGACGTTTTCTATGCCACCAAGGGTCGCCTTTATGCCTATAGCCTGATCTTGCGCGATCTTGGCACCGACTTCGAACAGATCATCAATGAACGCCAGATCGCATCGGTCTGGGCAGAAATGATCGGATCCCTGCAAGCGGCCGCCGCACTTGACCCGATGGTGGTTGTGAACGGCTCGGCCGATGGCATCGTCTTCCCTAACCATCTGGCGGGGCTTGGTTTCTATCTTTTGCGGGCCCGTACCCAGATGCGCGAAATCAGCAGCATTCTGCAACGTTGACGTCAATGTGATTACGAAACACGCCATCCGGAATACCTGAGTTGCGCGCTGCGACTTGATCTTTTGTGGTTTTTGCCCCATTTAGGGCCTAACCAAATGAAATAGAGATTGTTGAGTGGGCTCTAGGGTCTGGACCCGCTGATATATATGCAATGGTTGCTCAGAGTTGTGTGGATACGCGAAGCAAGGCAGCAGGAAGATATGCATCTTGCAATGCCTTGCGACAAAGTAGACCGCGCAACTCCGATCAATCCGAAGGACAGCTACAAGGCTTGCGAACTCCTGCGTCAAACCCCTTGACCGGGATTTCCCGCCCGCTCTACGGGCCTTTCCTTGTATTTCGCAAGCCTTGTAGCTGCCATTACATGTATATCAGCGGGTCCAGATCCTGAAGTCCCGACAATCAGAGTGAGAGGACAAGCCGAAAATGTTCATTCAGACCGAACCAACCCCGAATCCGGCGACACTCAAATTCCTTCCGGGTGAAGAAGTCATGGGCCGTCTTGGCACGGCCAACTTCGTCAAGGGTGACGAAGCCATCAAATCGCCGCTTGCCCGCAAGCTGTTTGAAATTGACGGCATTGCCGGTGTCTTCCTCGGCGGTGATTTCATCACCATCACCAAGGATGACTCCAAGGACTGGCAGACCCTGAAACCGCAGATTCTTGGCGGGATCATGGAACACTATACGTCCGGTCAGCCGGTTCTTGATCAGGATTCCAACGCCGCCACCGGTACCAGCTCTGCTGCCGAAGGTGATGATGAGCTTGTCAGCCAGATCAAGGAACTGCTTGATACCCGTGTGCGCCCGGCCGTGGCACAGGACGGTGGTGACATTGTCTTCCACCGTTTTGAAGATGGCGTGGTTTTCCTTGAGATGCACGGCGCATGCGCCGGCTGCCCGAGCAGCACCGCAACGCTCAAGATGGGCATCGAAAACATGCTGCGTTATTACGTGCCCGAAGTTCAGGCCGTCGAACCGGTCATGGCTGACTGAGCCTGACTTGGTTATCGGACACCTCACCGACAAGATGGCGTCCGACCATCCGGTGAACTGACCGCGCACGGATTTACGAGTCGTTAACAAATTCAGACGCCCGGCGTGAACTTTAACCCGCGCCGGGCGTAAAAATTATGCGCTGAACGAAAAGGTTTTCTTGGCGTTTTCAACTCTCGGAGATATTGCCCGTTGCGATCATCGCGCGCGGCAGGCATAGATAACCTCCACTTGGGATGGACAGTTCGACTGATCCTGGAGATTCAACAATGACTAGCGCAAAAACAAACAGTTACAGGAATGTTGCGCTCGCTTCGATTTTCGGAGCGGTTGTTTTCCTGTATATTGGGCTTTTCGCCGGAATTGATCTTTCTCCAACTCCGGAAGGTTTCGAGACAGAAACCGTCGAAGTCACGGCAGATGAAGCCGTTATCAAAAAGAAGAAAACGGTTTATCGCCGCGGTCCTGAAGTCATCGCACTCAGCCAGTATTTCAAAAGCATCGGCTATCACCTCAATGAGGTAGGCGAAGTTCCGCGCGTCTATATCAAGCGCGTGCCCGAAGGCCTTGGCGAACTGGCATCAGTTGAAGAGCGCAAACAGCTTTTCCTGAAAATCATGTTGCCGCTGGCCATGCGCGTGAACGAAGAAATCACCGCGCGCCGTGAACGCCTGATGGCCATTCAGGCCAAGGGCATTTCCGGCACCCCGGTCAGCCAGGCCGATCAGCAATGGGTCAATCAGCTGATGAAGCGCTATCGCGTGACCGATGGCGGCATCAACGCCCTGCTTGAACGCATTGACGTTATCCCGACCTCCCTGATCCTTGCCCAGTCGGCAGAGGAAAGTGGTTGGGGCACGTCACGCTTTGTGCGCAAAGGCAACGCCCTGTTTGGTCAATGGGCCTGGGGCGACGATGAAGGCATCGTGCCGAAGGATCGCGAAGATGGCAAAACCCACGTCATCAAGGCCTTTGGCAGCCTGATGGACAGTGTGCGGGCCTATGCACGCAACATCAACTCGCACCCGGCCTATCAGGAATTGCGCGAACGTCGCGCAACCCTTCGCGCTGACGGCAAGTTTATCAGTGGCTGGGAACTGGCCGAGACCCTGACAAAATATTCCGAGCGCGGCGAGGAATATGTCGACAGCCTGCATGCGATCATGAGTGTGAACGGGCTGAACGAGCTTGATGGTCTTGATTTTGCGGCAGGCGACGTCCCACCGCCGCCAAAGGTGCTCGCCGCCCTTGAGGAATAATCCCAAGGGACAAAGCCAGAAAACCAAATAAAAAGGGACCCGAACGGGTCCCTTTTTATTTGGTTCGGATATCAGCAGACCCGTTATGGCCGTCCGCGATAAATCCAGCCCTTTTCCGATTTCAGCAACCGGATTTCATCCTCGACCACCCGACGGTCGCCCACCTTGTATTCGCCTTCCTTGAGCGTCAGCATCTTGGTTTTCACCAGATCAAGCGCATCGCGCACCGTGCTGCCAACATCATCCATCGTTCCGGCCGCCTTGCCCTTTTCGGTCACGTCATCGGCAAAGTCGGCAACCGTGCGATCAAACACCAGCTCATAACGCACCATGACAAGCACTTCGTCATCGTCTTCGGAAATGCTGTTGGTTTTGGTCACGTTTTCAACATGGCCGACCTTGGCATAGGGATCATCGCGAAACCGTTCGATCACCGCCGTGGTGATTTCATCGGCTGTCGGTCCGCTGACCTGTTCATCTTCGCAGGCGGCAAGCAGCGGCAAAAACATGATAGCGGCGAAAAACCGGGTCAACTGGCCCATAAGCGATTCCTGTTTTCTGGGTTTTGGCTTGAATTGCGGACTATTGCCTCTGTGATGTGGCAAAAATCGGGTCGGATGTCGCAGAACACGCCCCAAAACGTCTATATGCGCATCCAGCTGTCAGGTTATCACCCATCCACCCAAAATACGCCGACCGAATTATTTCGTTGTGTTGGCTCCGCGGATCGGCGGTCCTGCATGCCCCGCCCGGCAGATCTGGATATCCGAACAAAAAAGGCGGAGCCTGAAAAATCAGCCCCGCCTTTCTGATCTTTGGTTTTGGCTCGGCTTAGCCGTGCTCTGCCTCGTGGGCGGCAAGGGCCGCAAGGTTCACCAGATCGTTCACGGTTGCCCCCATCTGGGCGATCTGGGCCGGTTTTTCCAGACCGATCATCACCGGACCAACCACCGTGCCACCACCAAGCTTATCCAGAAGCTTCGAGGCTGTGGTCGCCGCATGCAGTGCCGGCATCACCAGAACGTTGGCCGGACCCGACAGACGGCAGAACGGATAAAGCTTCAGAAGCTCGGTATCGAGTGCCACATCAACCGCCATGTCGCCATCGAACTCGAAATCGACATTGCTGCTTTCAAGGATGCCCACGGCTTCGCGGATACGGTCGGTATCCTCGCTATACGGGTTGCCGAAGGTCGAGTGCGAAACCATCGCCACACGCGGCTCATGCCCCATCTGACGGGCCTTGGCGGCCGCCTGGATGGCGATTTCGGCCAGTTCCTCTGCATTGGGCAGGTTATGCACACGGGTATCGGCGATGAACACCGTCCGGCCCTTGGCAATCGCGATTGAAAGCCCCATCGGGATTTCACCCGGTTTGGCATCGATCACACCAGCAACATCGGCGAAGCTGCGATTGAAGTTCCGGGTAAGACCGGTGATCAAACCATCGGCATGACCCTGTGCCACCATGACAGAGGCAAAGACGTTGCGCTTCTGGTTGACCATGCGCTGGCAATCACGCCACAGGAAGCCCTTGCGCTGCAGGCGCTGATAGAGGAACTCGGCATATTCCGCATTATGCTTGGAAAGGGCCGCGTTGCTGATTTCAACACCATCAAGGCTTTCAATACCAAGCTTCTTGGCACTTTCATGGATGCGGTCTTCGCGCCCGATCAGGATCGGCGTGCCGTAGCCCGAATTGCGATACGCCACCGCTGCGCGGATCACCGTTTCTTCCTCGCCCTCGGCAAAGGCGATGCGTTTCGGGTGCGCACGGACATAATCGGAAATCAGCTGCAAATGGGCTGCCGTCGGATCAAGACGACCACGCAGCTGATTTTCATATTCTTCCATGTCAATGATCGGACGACGCGCCACACCGCTATCCATCGCGGCCTGGGCAACCGCCTTGGGCACGGCGGTAATCAGGCGCGGGTCAAACGGGGCCGGGATGATGTATTCCGGACCATATTGCAAACGACGCCCGGAATAGGCCGCGGCCACTTCATCTGGCACGTCTTCACGGGCAAGCGATGCCACCGCGTGGGCTGCGGCAATCTTCATGTCCTCGTTGATCGTGGATGCCTGAACATCAAGCGCGCCGCGGAAGATATACGGGAAGCCCAGAACGTTGTTGATCTGGTTGGGATAGTCCGAACGCCCGGTGGCGCAAATTGCGTCATCACGAATAGCAGCAACTTCTTCCGGGGAGATTTCCGGATCCGGGTTGGCCATGGCAAAGATGATCGGCTGTTTGGCCATGCTTTTGACCATGGCGGACGTCACCGCGCCCTTGACCGACAGACCAAAGAACGCATCGGCCCCCTTCATCGCATCGTCAAGCGACCGTGCATCGGTATCCGCCGCATGGGCTGATTTCCACTGGTTCATGCCGTCTTCACGGCCCTTGTAGATCACCCCGCGCGAGTCACACATGATCACGTTGTCATGGGCAACACCCATGCTTTTGACCAGCTCGCAACAGGCAATCGCGGCCGCACCGGCCCCATTGATGACAAGCTTGATGTCTTCAAGTTTGCGACCCGTCAGGTCACAGGCATTGATAAGCCCCGATGCCGCAATGATCGCCGTGCCATGCTGGTCATCATGGAACACCGGAATGTCCATAACCTCGCGCAGGCGCTGTTCGATGATGAAGCATTCCGGCGCCTTGATGTCTTCAAGGTTGATCCCGCCGAATGATGCGCCGAGGAAACGCACGCAATTGACGAACTCGTCGACATCTTCGGTCGACACTTCAAGATCGAACCCATCCACATCGGCAAAGCGTTTGAACAGAACCGCCTTGCCTTCCATCACCGGCTTGGAGGCCAGCGCACCAAGGTTGCCAAGGCCAAGCACGGCGGTGCCGTTGGAAATGACCGCAACGATGTTGCCCTTGGAGGTGTAATCATAGGCAGTCGCCGGGTTCTTGGCGATTTCAAGACACGGCACCGCAACACCCGGCGAATAGGCGAGCGAGAGGTCGCGCTGAGTGGTCAGCGGTTTGGATGCGGTGATTTCGATTTTGCCGGGGCGGCCGCTGGAATGAAACAGCAGCGCTTCACGGTCACGAACCTTGATTTCTGTATCTGACATTGTGTTTTTCACTGACGCTTGCGTGGTGAGATGGAAAGCAACCTGTACGGTCTGTTTTGTTCTTAAGTTCTGATTTTCCTGATCGACAAGTTTGCGGCGTGGGACCGTCTTGTCGGACCGCCCAATAAATCAGGCTTCGCGCCCCGGGTCAAAGGCGACGTTAACGGCAACCGCAAAATTACGTAGCGTTTTCCGTATGTTGCGACGCAACATTGCCCTCTGATCCAAGCCGCTTTACATGCGCAAACGCAATGGCGGATACGCCCACCCCATCGACCAAGCCGCCATGACCGTCAGTAAGTGCTGGTTTTTCAGAGGCGTAATCACGCGTGCGCAAACGGCCCTTGGGATTGCCGTTTTTATTGCGCCGCGCAAACCGACCCGCCGATTGGCACAAATATGAACTTTCCACAATACGAAAAACGGGGGCCAATGCCCCCGTGTTCCTGGTGCCTTAGCGGCAAATTTAATCGTTTTCGGCGGACTCTGTCATGCAGCTGCCCGCAACGCCAAAACGTGCGGATTACTTCGGCGAATGCAGATGGATGTTGGTCGCACCGTTCTGTTCAAGAATGTCACGTGCCTTGGCCTCGGCACCTTCGTGGTCCGGGTCGATCCGCACCCACAGGATGACTGATCCGGCGTCCACCGCGCGGGCGAAATCCTCGGTATGCGGGGTGGAAGTCACTTCTTCGATAAATTCACGAAGTGCGACTGCGCCAACACCGGCCCCGACCGCAATGGCGGCGGCCGCCGTCGCAGCGCCCCCAAACAGGGCAATCGCGCCGGACGCCACCAGCGGCACTTCATATTTGGTTTCACCGACCAGTGCGGTCAGCACATCGGACCAGGACCGACCATCCTTGCCTGCCACATCGATGGATTCGTGGGAGCTTAGAACCGACAGATCGGTGCGTTCAAACCCGGCATCGCGGAGCGCACGCAGAGCCGCATCGAAACCGTCCTTGGTATCAAACAGTCCGACCAGTTCCGGGGCCTGCGGGATGGTCTGTTCTTCTGCCATTTTGTACGCTCCTTGCTCACTGTTATTCTGTCGCGAAAAACGACAGTTGGTTGTTGGTCACGATCTTTATATATTCGCAGAAATTCAGGCGTTGCAATGGCATAGATCAAGTTTTATCACCCCGCCAGTTTCCTGCTCTCGTCTTTGCCTTCAGGGTTTGCTATCAAGTCATCATGAACCAGATCGCCGATAAATCCGATACCACACCGACCGCACCTTCTTTTTCCAGAGACGGCGCGACGCCAATGATGATGCAGTTCCTTGAAATCAAGGAACAGTATCAGGACTGCCTGCTGTTTTATCGGATGGGCGATTTCTACGAGCTGTTCTTTGACGATGCGGTCAAAGCCGCCGAAGCCCTTGATATTGCCCTGACAAAACGTGGCAAGCATCAAGGTAACGAAATTCCCATGGCCGGTGTTCCCGTCCATAGTCACGAAACCTATCTGCAACGTCTGATCCGCAAGGGTTTCCGGGTTGCCGTCTGTGAACAGATGGAAGACCCGGCCGAGGCCAAAAAACGCGGCGCCAAATCGGTGGTCAAACGCGGTGTTGTCCGCCTGATCACGCCGGGCACCCTTACCGAAGACAGCCTGCTGGATGCCCGGCGCCACAATTATCTGGCCGCCGTGTCCGAAGTGCGCGGCAAGATCGGGCTTGCCTGGCTTGATATGTCGACCGGTGATTTCTTTGTGCAGCCGTGCGAGATGGCCGGTCTTGGTGCCGCCCTTGCCCGGCTTGATCCGGGTGAAATCCTGTTTTCGGAAAAGATGCTGAACCGTTCTGAAGTGTTCGACATCTATGCCGAATATAAAAACATCATCACCCCGCAGCCGACCGCACGCTTTGATGCTGAAAATGCCCAGCTTAGGCTTAAGAAGCTTTATGAGGTCGAGGCCCTTGATGCCTTTGGCGGTTTTGAGATCGCCGAGCTTTCGGCTGCCGGTGCGCTGATTGATTATGTCGAACTGACCCAAAAGGGCCAGATGCCCCGCCTTGCCCCGCCAACCCGCGTGGCAGAGGGGGCGGCGATGGAAATCGACGCCGCCACCCGTCGGTCGCTGGAGCTGATCCAGACCCAGTCGGGCGAACGCAAGGGATCGTTGCTGTCCGTCATTGACCGCACCCGCACGGGTGCTGGCGCACGTTTGCTGGCCGCGCGCCTGTCCGCCCCGCTGACCAATGCCGATGAAGTCAATAAACGCCTTGATCTGGTGGAATATTTCCATGATCGCGATGGCTTGCGATCTGATCTGCGCGCTGCCCTTGGCGAATGCCCGGATATCGAACGTGCGTTGTCGCGCCTGTCGGTCGGGCGGGGTGGTCCGCGCGATCTGGCGGTGATGCGCGATGGGCTGTCTTGTGCCTTTGCGATTGGCAATCTTCTGAATAAACCCGATGGCGGCAATGATGGCCTGACTGCACAGCCAGAAGCCCTTTCGGATCATTTGACCATGATGGGCCATCACGGCGATCTGATTGATCTGTTGCGCCGGGCAATCGCCGAAAGCCTGCCGCTTCTCGCACGCGATGGTGGCTTCATTGCTGGGGGCTATCACCCGCCGCTTGATGAGCTCCGCATGCTATCGAGTGAAAGCAAAAAGCTGATCGCCAATCTGCAGGCCCGCTATACCGAACAAACCGGGATTTCCAACCTTAAGGTCAAGCACAACAACGTACTTGGCTATTTCATCGAAGTATCGGCCAAAACCGCGGACAAGATGATGGAGATGGATGAGTTTATCCACCGCCAGACCATGGCCAATGCGGTGCGCTTTACCACCGTCGAGCTGTCCGAACTTGAAAGCAAGGTCTCCAAGGCCGGTGATCAGGCCCTTGCGCTTGAACTTGAACTGTTTGACGAACTGGTCGCAGCCGTTCTGGCCAAGGCCGATGACATCGCCAAATGTGCGAGTGCGCTGGCCGGGCTTGATGTATCGGCTGCTCTGGCCGAACTCGCCCGCGATCAGGGCTGCATTCGCCCGAACATTGATAATAGCCTTGCCTTTGACATCACCGCTGGCCGCCATCCGGTGGTCGAGGCCGCCTTGCGTGAAAATGGCGACGCCCCCTTTGTTGCCAACGATTGCCGCCTTGAAGATGAACAAAGCCTGTGGCTGATCACCGGTCCGAACATGGCCGGTAAATCGACCTTCCTGCGCCAGAATGCATTGATTGCGGTGCTCGCCCAGATCGGCGCGTTTGTCCCGGCGACCAAGGCCCATATCGGGGTGATTGACCGGCTGTTTTCACGTGTCGGTGCGGCCGACGATCTGGCGCGCGGGCGATCGACCTTCATGGTCGAAATGGTGGAAACCGCATCGATCCTTAATCAGGCAACCGATCGTTCGCTGGTGATTTTGGATGAAATCGGGCGTGGCACCGCGACCTTTGATGGTCTGTCGATTGCCTGGGCCGTGGTTGAAAACCTGCATGAAATCAATCAGTGCCGTGGTCTTTTCGCCACCCACTATCACGAACTGACCGCTTTGGCGGCCAAGCTCAAACACCTGTCGTGTCACACCATGCTGATCAAGGAGTGGCAGGGCGAGGTCGTCTTCCTTCATGAAGTCGGCGCTGGCAGTGCGGATCGGTCATATGGCATTCACGTCGCCCAGCTGGCGGGTCTGCCAAAGCCCGTGATCAAACGTGCCGAACAGGTGCTCAAGACCTTGGAAAAGGGCGAACAGGGTGGCGCGGTGTCCAAGCTTGCCGATGACCTGCCGCTGTTTGCGGTTGCCATCGAACAGGCCGCCAAGGAGGAACGCACAAGCGCCCCGGCCCTGTCGGACGCGCAAAAGGCGCTGCTTGATGCGGTTGCCGATCTTGATCCAGATAACATGACCCCGCGCGAAGCCCTTGATGCGCTGTATCGTCTTCAGTCGCTGAAGGGCTGATCACCTGCAAAACAGGCGGCCTATCCCCATATCAGGTGCGTGTCTGCCGATCGAACTTGCGCACGCATTTGATGCGGATAGATGAAATTGGCGCTATGGTGCGGCAACTGTTAAGAAAATTGATATATAAACCCTGTCGCCGACAGACCGCACGCCAGGGCCGAGGAAACCGACCAACGTGACCTACAAGATCAAGAAGCAGCGCGAAATCATCGACCGCAAAAAGGTCTTTGCCGAGCTTGAGGCGATCGCAAACGATCCGGCACTCAAAAGCTTCAAACAGCGCACCGCCGTTCTCAACAAGCTGAAATCAGTACTTGAGGCCGGGCGATCTGTTATCCGCGCACGCTTCGAAGAAAGCAATTCCGGGCAGGACACCGTCTTTTCCAACAGTTTCCTGATGGATCAGATCGTTCGCCTGATCCATGATTTTGCCACCACGTTCGTCTATCCACTGCACAATCCGACCAATGAACAACGCATGTCAGTCGTCGCCGTCGGCGGTTATGGCCGCGGTGACATGGCGCCGCATTCCGATGTCGATATCCTGTTTCTGTTTCCCTACAAACAGACCGCACATGGCGAACAGGTCGTTGAATTCATTCTTTATATGCTTTGGGATCTGGGGCTTAAGGTCGGCCATGCGACGCGATCCGTCGATGATTGCCTGCGCATGGGCAAACAGGACATCACCATTCGTACCAACCTGCTTGAAAGTCGCTTTGTCTGGGGTGATGAGGAAACCTATAAACTGTTTCGCACCCGCTTCATGGAAGAGCTGGTCAAGGGCAGCGGCATCGAGTTTATCGAAAAGAAGCTTGGCGAACGTGATGAACGCCACACCCGCATGGGCGATTCACGTTATGTGGTCGAGCCCAACGTCAAGGACGGCAAGGGCGGGCTTCGCGACCTTCATACCCTGTTCTGGATTGGCAAATACCTTTATCGCGTCAATTCCCCGATGGAACTGGTCGATCTCAAGGTCCTGACCCGCAAGGAAGCACGCGGCTTCTTGAAGGCGCAAAACTTCCTGTGGGCGGTACGCTGCTGGTTGCATTATCTGTCTGATCGCGAAGAAGATCGCCTGACGTTCGATATGCAGCGCGATATTGCCGAACGGCTTGGCTATACCGATCATGCCGGCGCATCGGGCGTCGAACGCTTCATGAAGCACTATTATCTGATGGTGAAACATGTCGGGAACCTGACCCGCATCTTCTGTGCCGCTCTTGAAGAAAGCCATCAGCGCCGCCCGCTGATCCGTTTTCCGGGCAAGCTGTTTGGCACCAAGGAAATTGACGGGTTTGAGCTGCGCAATGAACGCCTGACGGTCGAAAGCCTTGATGTCTTCAAGAACGACCCGATCAAGATTTTGCGCCTGTTTCTGGTTGCCCATCAAAACCGGGTCGGCATTCATCCCGAAACGCTGCGCTGGATCACGCAAAGCCTGAAATATGTTGATCACAAGCTGCAAAACGATCCGGACGCCAACGAGGTTTTCCTTGAAATCCTCACCCAGCGCGACAGCCCGGATGTGACGCTCCGCAAGATGAACGAGGCCGGTGTACTGGGGCGTTTCATCCCCGATTTCGGCCGTGTCGTTGCCCAGATGCAGTACGACATGTACCACACCTACACCGTGGACGAGCACACCATCAGGGCGATTGGCGTGCTTAATCAAATCGAGTCCGGCGAACTTGCCGAAGACGCCCCGGTTGCAACCCGCATCATGGGTCAAGTGATTTCGCGTCGTGTGCTGTATGTCGCGGTATTGCTCCATGACATCGCCAAGGGCCGTGGCGGCGATCATTCCGAGCTTGGCGCCGAAGTCGCCGAAAAGCTCTGCCCGCGGCTGGGTCTGTCGCCGGCCGATACCGAGGCGGTCGCCTGGCTGGTCAAGGCGCATCTGTGGATGAGCCTGACCGCGTTCAAGCGTGATCTCAATGATCCCAGTACCATTCGCGCCTTTGCCGATCTGGTGCAATCGCAGGAACGCCTGCGCCTGTTGCTGTGCCTGACGGTGGCTGACATCCGCGCGGTGGGTCCCAATGTCTGGAACGGCTGGAAGGCCACCCTGCTGCGTGAACTTTACTATGCCACCGATGATATGCTGTCAGGCGGTCTTAATGCCGATAGCCGCGATTCGCGCGTCGAAAATGCGCAAAACGCGCTGCGTGACGCGCTCAAGGACTGGCCCGAACAGGATATCGAGGACTTTATCGAACGCGGCTATCCGTCCTATTGGCTGAGCTTTGATACCGACATCCACGTCCATCACGCCCATCTGACCCGGGACGCCCGAAATTCCGGGGCCGAGATCACGGTCGATGTCCGCATCGATACCGAAATTGATGCCACCGAAATTACCGTCCACACCACGGACCATCCCGGCCTGTTTTCCCAGATTGCAGGCGCAATGGCGCTGTGCGGGGCCAACGTGGTCGATGCAAAGATCCTGACTCTTGCCGATGGCATGGCACTTGATACCTTTTTCGTGCAGGACACCAATGGCGAGGCGTTTAACGACTCCACCAAACTTGATCGCCTGCGCGACACACTGGAAAAGGTCATTTCCGGGCAGATCCGCCCCAGTCAGGAAATCGAACGCCGCCAGACCAAGGACAACAAGCACCGCACCGCGGTGTTCAAGGTCGAACCGAATGTCATTATCGACAACAAGGCCAGCCGCACCCACACGGTGATTGAAATCACCGCCCGCGACCGGCTGGGCCTGCTTTATGACATCACGCGCGCGCTCCGCGATCTTTCGATGCAGATTGCCTCTGCGCGCATTTCCACCTTTGGCGAACGCGCGGTTGACGTCTTCTATGTCAAGGATGTGTTCGGGCTCAAGATCGACAGCCGTACCAAGTTTGTCCAGGTCAAGGAAACCCTGACCCAGGCGATTCGCAACGACTAGCGCGTTTTACAATCGCCGCAAAAAAACAAACCGGATCGATCCAATACCCATGCGCTACCCTAGGCAACGCCACGGTATGGATCAGATCCGGATGTACCGGCCGATAGGGCCAGTAAACTGTTCGAATTATATTTCTTTGGAAATTGTGACGGACGAGGAAGGGTAAAACCAAACCCGACAGCGTGACCTGTTATTCACGGTGCCGAAATCCTCGGAGTGCAGCAGGTTGAGGTGGATACCGTATTTCCCCGCCCGTCCAATATGAGGCTCGCGTCCCAACGAACCCTCAGCGAATGTGAATATGCGGGTGTTGCAACTGTTTTTCTGTGACGGCTGTCACAGGGACCTCAAAAAAATCACCTAATTCAATCACTTTCACAAAAATGCGATATACGCCGCGGTTTTCGGCCTCAAAAATTACGACTATTTTCACCTTCGACTGTCAGATTTCTGTGCATCAAACGTGAAAATACCGCAATCGCACGTCATCACCGGCAGAATCGCGCCCTTTGGTGACGCATAAATACGGAACGCTCTCGAATGTCGCTTGTCCGCTCTATCGCCACGGTGAGTGGCTTTACGCTGTTGTCCCGCCTTCTGGGATTTTGCCGCGATATTCTGATTGCCGGGATGCTTGGGGCGGGCGGCATGGCCGATGCGTTCTTTGTCGCGTTCAAGTTTCCCAACCTGTTTCGTCGCCTGTTTGGCGAAGGCGCGTTTTCCGCAGCCTTCATCCCGCTTCTGGCCGGTGACATTGAAAAACGTGGTATGGACGCGGCCCGCGAATTTGCTGCGCGCGCCATGTCGATGCTGATCCTGATCACCGGTTTTCTGGTGGCGATTATCGAAATCCTGATGCCCTGGGCGATGTATGTGTTTGCGCCGGGCTTTGCCGAAAATCCCGAAAAGTTCGAACTTGCTGTCGAACTGTCGCGCATCACGTTTCCCTATCTTGCCTTTATTTCCGCCGTCGCGCTGATGTCGGGCGTGATGAATACGCTTCATCGCTATGCCGCCGCCGCCGCCGCCCCGATCATTCTCAATATCTGCCTGATTGCGGCCTTGCTCGGCTTGGCACCGGTGACCGAAACCCCGGCCCATGCCTTGGCTTGGGGGGTGGCGATTGCCGGTGTGGCACAGTTCCTGATGCTGGTGATTGCGTGTAAACGGGTCGGTTTCGCCATAAAATGGCAGATGCCGCGTGTTGATGACCGCATCAAGCTTCTGGGCAAACGCATGATCCCGGGCATGATTGGCGCCGGCGTCTATCAGATCAATCTTCTGATCGACACCATGCTGGCCTCCCTCGTCTCGGATGGCGCGGTCTCCTGGCTTTATTATGCCGATCGCGTGCAACAATTGCCGCTGGGTGTGATTGGCATTGCGATTGGCACCGCCCTTTTGCCGACATTGTCGCGCCAATTGCAGGGTGATGATGCCAAAACCGCGATGTATAGCCAGAATCGCGGCATCGAAATTGCCCTTCTTCTGACCCTTCCGGCCGCCATAGCCCTTGGTGTCATGGGCCTGCCGGTGATCAATGTCCTGTTTGAACGCGGGGCATTTGGCGCGGAAGAAACCCTCATGACCGGCATGGCGCTCACGGTCTTTGCCTTTGGCCTGCCGGCCTCGGTTCTGGTCAAGGTCCTCGCACCCGGCTTCTTTGCGCGCGAAGACACCAAAACACCGATCCGTATCGGCATTTCCTGCATGGTGCTCAACATCGTTCTGATCGTGGTACTGATGCCATGGTTCGGGCATCTTGGCATTGCGGCGGCAACGTCTGTTTCGGTCTGGGTCAATGCGACCTCGCTTGGTCTTATTTTGCATCGGCGGGGCGACCTGACCTTTGATGCCCGCCTTGCCCGACGCATCCCGCGCATTCTTGTTGCATCAGCACTGATGGGATCGGCACTCTGGTTTGCGATTGATGCCTTCTGGCAAAATGATGCGCTTTCGATCACACGCATCATCACCATGGCGGTGATTGTAACCGGTGGCATGGCCGTCTATGCGATTACGGCCCAACTGCTTGGTGCGACCAGCTTTTCCGAGCTCAAGGCGACGCTCAAACGCGGAAAACCCGCCTGATCCGAATATTTCCGGGCATTTCCCGAAAGCAGCTTGACCAAATCGGGCCAGACCCTAAACTCGCGCGCTGTTTGCTTGCATGCTCGTCCGCCGGCGGGTGTCCAAAACCTGGCGGAGTATGCAGGCCCTGTTAAACTTAAATTGAAATGGACGACGACGTTATGGAACGTGTGTTTTCGGGCGCTCAGCCCACCGGTAACCTTCACCTTGGCAACTATCTTGGCGCGATCCGCAACTGGGTCGAACTGCAGAAGAAATATGAATGCATCTTCTGCGTGGTCGATATGCATGCCATCACGGTCTGGCAAGACCCCAAGGAACTGCGTTCCAACATTCGCGAACTGGCGGCCAGCATGATTGCTTCGGGCATTGATCCGGAAAATCAGGTGCTGTTTAACCAAAGCCAGGTTTCCGCCCATGCCGAACTGGCCTGGATCTTTAACTGTGTCGCGCGCATCGGCTGGATGAACCGCATGACCCAGTTCAAGGAAAAGGCGGGCAAACATCGTGAAAACGCGTCGCTCGGCCTTTATGCCTATCCGAGCCTGATGGCGGCTGACATTCTGGCCTATAAGGCGACCCATGTACCGGTCGGCGAAGACCAGAAACAGCATCTTGAGCTGGCACGCGATATCGCGTTGAAATTCAACACCGATTACGAGGTCGAAGGCTTCTTCCCGCAGCCGGAACCGCTGATCCTGGGTCCGGCAACGCGTGTGATGTCGTTGCGTGACGGCTCGAAAAAGATGTCAAAGTCCGATGCGTCCGATATGTCGCGCATCAACATGACCGACGATGCCGAAACGCTTGCCAAAAAAATCCGCAAGGCAAAAACCGATCCGGAACCGTTACCATCCGAGGTCGCCGGTATTGAAGGCCGCCCGGAAGCCAAAAACCTGATCACCATCTATGCAGCGCTGACCGACAGCACGGTCGATGCAGTTCTGGCAGAACATGGCGGCACCCAGTTCTCTGGCTTCAAACAGGCGCTGACCGACGTGGTTGTCGAAAATCTGGCACCGATCACCGAAGAAATGGCACGGCTCAAGGCCGATCCGGCCTATATCGATTCCGTTCTGGCCAAGGGTGCCGAGCGTGCCAACGCCATCGCCCAGCCGATCCTCAAAGAGGTCAAGGAAATCGTCGGTTTCCTCAATAGCTGATCGCACCAGACCATCTGAACATCAAAAAGCCCGCCGGTTTAAACCAGGCGGGCTTTTTTGTTTTGATTTCGAAACATGCCTTATCAGATCGCATTTCCAGACGGTGAAGGCTTCTGCTGCATCGCCTGATATTTCTTCAGACCATCCATCATCGTCTGGCTGAACCAAGCACCCACCGGCGCATCGCCATTCAGGTTATCAGACGCCTGCTGCAACAGCGGGTGATCAGCTGGCGCGTCAGCAGCCGGTGCATTGGCGGGAATGGCCGATCCACCCTGATCTTTGTTGGCGACATCGTATCCGTCATAGGCGGTTTCCGGGCGATCATCGGCCACCGCATTGCTGCTGGCGACGGCATCTGCCGCCATGGTTTGTGCCTTGTCACGGCCAAGGGCAGCGTTAAAGCGGGCCGCCATTTCGGCCGCCGACAGTGGCGTGCCATCTGGCGACGTCGTCTGTATTTCGCTGGCCTTGCGTTCTGCGGTCTCGGCCTTCACGGCATTCAGTTTGGCGTATTTGGCTTCATGGGCGGCCATTTCAGCGGAAATGGCCATGCCGTTGGTCTGGCGGCTAAGCCGGCCGCTGCTGGCGGCACGCGCCCATACGGTATTGGCATCACCGGTGCTGGTGACCGGGCGACGCGCGGTCTCGGTTGCCGTCGAATTGGATGCGACGGTCCGGTTGAAGGCAGATACCGGGTTCGCCGTTCCTGCCGATGCCATGGCAACGGTCAGTTCTGCCGGATCGGTTGAGGGCGGGACAGATGCCGAAGCAAGTTCTGCCTCAGGCTGCGTTGTTGGCTGGGTTTGGCTGGCTTGTGCAACCTGTGCAGCCACTGTCTGAGGCATTTGCGCACCTTGTGCCCACGGCACATTCAAATCAGAGGCCCGAACGCCCGTGCTGCCAGCTGCGGCATTCGATGCCAGCATCGCCTGATCAACCGGGGCCGTTGGCGCAGACTGTACAATGGTGGCCTGTTCGGCCGGGCTGACGGATTGTGATTGCGCGCCGGTCATCCAGGGCAGAACCAGATCGCCCTGATAGGCGCTGTTTTGCGCAACCGTGGTTGCCTGATTGGTAGCCGCGTTCGCATTGCCTGCATCGGCCACCGCCGTGCCATCATCAATGCCGCTGCCTCCAAACCCGTCTTCGACCATCGCCATGAAGTGGGTGCCGGTATCGTCGCCGGTGACCGCATCGACCACGGCATCAATCGCCGCCCCGGCAAGGCCAAACACCCCGCCAAACAGGCCGCCGCCCGCAACGCGCGCGCCATTGCCGATCTCATCGCCGGTCAAGGAACGATAAATCATCCCGACTCCGGGAATATGTTGCAAGGGATTGATCACATCGAGGAAATCGGTGAATTCAAAGCCATCCTCGCCAAACATATATTGCGAGAATGTCCGGCCTTCGGATGTGCCAGAAAGCTGGTCGGCAGCATTGGACTGGGCAAACTTGCCGTTTGCCGCCCCATTTGTGCCACCTGCACCGCCCGCGCTACCGGATAGGCTACCGGGCGAAATTTGCCGCCAATTTTCACCAATCGACATGTCTGTCCTCCTCTTGCCATCTGTTTTGCAAAAGGAGTGCCAGTTTTAACGCAGTCTAACGCTTTGAATTATCGATATTTTCTTGGGAAATAATTTCGCCAGACTTGCCTGTCGGAATCTTCTGCCGGGTAGCATCGGCATCTTCAAGACCCGTAAGCTTATAAGAGCGGCTTAGAATAAATGCCCCGCCCGGTCCTTTTTGGTCTGCAGATAAAACTCGTTATGACCATTGGACGGGAATTTATGCGGGACACGCTCGGAAACTGTAACACCCCAGCTTTCAAGCCCGGTCAGCTTTTCGGGGTTATTGGTGAGCAAACGCACGCTTTCAAAGCCCATCTGACGCAGCATTTCGGCCGCCGGGCGATAAACGCGTTCATCGGCGTCAAAGCCAAGCTCCTCGTTGGCATCAAGGGTGTCAAATCCACGATCCTGCAGGGCATAGGCGCGCAGCTTGTTCACAAGCCCGATGCCACGCCCTTCCTGACGCAGGTAAAGCACAATACCACCCTGCCCGCTTTTGGCGATTTCCGAAATCGCACCACGCAACTGCGGCCCGCAGTCACAGCGCAAAGATCCGATAAGATCGCCGGTAAAGCATTCCGAATGCAGGCGAATAAGCACCGGTTTGTCCTTGACCGGTTCATCAATGACGATGGCCAGATGTTCCTGCCCGCCATCTTCCGGGCGAAACGCAATCACAGTCACGTTTTCGGCATCTTCAAGCGGCACACGCGCTTCGCTGACCTGGCGCAAGGATGCGGCCGAGGCATTTTCATAGCCATTGATGCTTTCAGACTGCAAAACCAGCAGGTTCTGTGCGCGGGCAAGGGTTTCAAGCTGATCGGCACTGACCGGCACCGTCACAACCGCGGGCAACAAACGGGCAAGTTTCGCCAACCGAATGGCGGCATTTTCCGCCATGCTGACCGGTCGCCAATCGCCCGCAGGCAACGCATCAAGATCAAGCAACGGATTGGCTATTTCACCCAGACGATTGGCATCAACAGCCGATTGGTCGGCTGAAACAAAGGCGACAAACGGATCATCCTTGGCCGTCTGACCAAGCGATTTGGCCCGCACACGCGGCAGGACAATTGCCGGTGAGGTGTCGCTTCCGGCGATGTCACACAGACGTTGCAGACCATGTTGTGACAGTGGCTCGGCGGCAATCACCGCAACGCTGTGGGCTTCGCCATTATCATGCCCCTGAACCAGGACGATCTCGCCACGGCGCAAATCTGCCACGGCGCGGGAAACCGTTACCAGATCGGTTGCCGGGATCAGATTGCTGTCATTTTGGGCCGTCACGGCAGAGCTTTGGGTCATCGGCATCTTGTCTTTGTGATCACAACATCGCGATCCGGTGGCTATGGGGCTGGATAAAGACCCGGTTTAATTCATATAAGCGCATCAGGCGATGCGAACCTGCTTGGTCGGTGATGCGCAAAATCGCAGGAAGAAGCACATCTTTCAAGATTTTACGACATCACGTTTTAGACAAATCGCCCCTACTACCTAATCCGGTTGGGCCGGGAGTTAAAGGACCAAACAGAAAACAGTTTGTTCTTGAAAATACAACTTAAGATGCTGATCCTATGGTTCAGCGCGGAATACGTAATGCATATATGGCGGGCCGGACCCGAAAGCGCCACAAAAACAAGCCGGTAAAATCAACATCAGGCGCAGACCCCGGATATGACGGCGGATCTGACAAGCAGCAAGGGATGGTGAATGTCGACAGGTAAACAGGTTCTGGTGGTTGAGGACGATGCAGCGCTCAGCCAGTCTTTGACGGAACAGCTCAGACTTCATGAAGATTTCGAATGCGTGGTTGCCAACAGTGGCAAGGAAGCACTCGATCTTGCCAAGGATTCCTATTTTGATGTGATCCTGCTTGATGTTGGCCTGCCGGATATGGATGGCCGCGATGTCTGCAAACTGATGCGGCGCGCCAATGTGAAATCACCGATCATCATGCTCACCGGCGCCAATAGTGACTCTGACACCATTCTGGGTCTGGAATCGGGCGCCAATGACTATGTCACCAAGCCGTTTCGCCTCAATGTGCTTTTGGCCCGCATCCGTGCGCATATCCGCCAGCATGAACAAAGCGAGGATGCCGTCTTTGTTATTGGCCCCTATAGCTTCCAGCCCAGTGCCAAGATCCTGATTGAAACCGCGACCGAGAAAAAAGTCCGCCTGACGGAAAAGGAAACCTCGATCCTGAAATTCCTGTTCCGGGCTGGTGACAAACCGGTCAGCCGTGAAACATTGCTGGACGAAGTCTGGGGCTATAACGCTGGCGTTACCACCCATACGCTTGAAACCCATGTGTATCGCCTGCGTCAGAAAATCGAGAAAGATCCGTCAAACGCGGCGATCCTGATCACCGAACCAGGCGGTTACAAGCTAATCCCCTGATCAGACACTGGTTTTAGAACCCACCAAAAGAAAATCCCGCTGATGCGGGATTTTTTTGTCACAGATGTCGGGTTACGGCGTCTATGTTATCGCCCTGATTATCCACAGAACAGCCCAGTTCATGCAATCTGGCGTTAAATACACAAAACCGACCTAAAATATGGCCTTTTTCACAGGTTTTCGCCCCGAATATCGATTTAGATACCGAAATTTAGGCCTTTTAAGGCCAATCAATAGCCCCGGGAGCCAAAAAGTGCTGTCCCAACCCGCACATGGGTGGCGCCAAACCGGATTGCAGCCTCGTAATCGCCGCTCATGCCCATGCTTTTGATTTTAAGACCATGGCGATCGGCAATCTTGCCAAGCAGAGTGAAATGCGGAGCGGGTTCCTCATCGACCGGGGGAATGCACATCAGGCCAATGATCGGAAGTTTAAGCTCTTCGCGGCACATCTTGATGAAATCATCGGCATCCTTTGGCGCGATGCCGGCCTTTTGCTCTTCCTCGCCAGTATTGATCTGAATGAACAGATCCGGGCAGGCACCGGTTTTATCGCGGTGTTTGGCCAATGCATTGGCCAGCTTCGGGCGGTCCACCGTTTCAATCACGTCAAACAGGGCAACCGCATCCTTGACCTTGTTGGTCTGAAGCGGCCCGATCAGATGCAGCTCGATATCAGGAAACTCGGCACGCAATTCCGGCCATTTCCCTGCGGCTTCCTGCACGCGGTTTTCACCAAACACACGCCTGCCATCCACCAATGCCTTGCGCACATGATCGGCATCATGGTTCTTGCTGACACAGACCAGCGTCACATCACCCGGATCACGACCGGCGGCGTCACATGCCGC
Organism: Thalassospira sp. UBA4513; assembly: GCF_002388495.1. Lineage (NCBI taxonomy): Bacteria > Pseudomonadati > Pseudomonadota > Alphaproteobacteria > Rhodospirillales > Thalassospiraceae > Thalassospira > Thalassospira sp. UBA4513. Next base: position 22,842 of record NZ_DGMR01000008.1, on the reverse strand, counting down.
ATTGATATTGCTCTGGATTTCGGCAAGGTTGTCGGCAACGTCGGTTTTGCCAGATGACAGATCATGATGGCTCATGGAGGGTGGTCCTTCATCGGTAACGCATTCAGGAACGGCAGGTATAGCTGCCAAGTCGGGAGTGTATCAATGGATAAGGCCCTGTTAAAGCAGGCACGCAGGCTCAACCTGCGCAATGGCGGCCCGAATTGCCCGATTCCGCCGATTGTCCTGATGACCGATGATCAAAGATTACCCAACCCGGAACCCGCCATCCGCGCCCTGCCCCGCGACAGCATGGTCATTTTCCGCCATTACGATCATCCAATGCGCGCAAAGCTCGGCGCAAAGCTCCGCACAATCTGCCGCGCAAAGGGCATTCCCTTTCTTGTGGCAAATGACGTTGGGCTCGCACTCCGGCTCGATGCCGACGGTCTACATTTCCCTGAATACCGTGCCCTGGCCGATCCCGGTATTTATCAGCGAATTCCGGTACACTTTATGCGCACATCTGCCTGCCACGCCCCAAAAACGGTTCAATGTCTTGGCCTTCTTCCGGAAACAGCGCGTCCCGACGGTGTCCTGATTTCCCCGATCTTCCCCACCCAAAGTCATCCGGGCGCAAATCTGATGTCACGCGCCGATATCCGCCAGATTTCAAGGATGTGCCACATGCTCGGCATCACACCGATTGGGTTGGGTGGCATAACTGCACAAAAAATCGGAAACCTGCGGACTTCCGCACTTGCCTCCATCGCCGGGATCGGGTTTTCTGTTGCCACCACCCCATCCACCCGTTGACCGGAGTTCTCCCGCAAAATGCCCCGGGCCCCGCACCCATCGCGCAAGACATTCACCCGTTTTGCTTCCAAACAGCCGTTTCAGTTTGGCCTGCCCAATGTCAGTTCCGAACTTAGCCAGAGCTCAGACAACAGCCCGATCTATTTCACTCGGGCAACATCGCTGCTGCGGCGGCAGGTTCTGGCAACGGCGTCCGGGGTCAAGATCAAATCTGACAATTATCGGTTTCAGGTTCTGCCGCGTGATGGCTGGGGCGAACGGGATTTTTCCGGAAAATCAGTGCTGTTTCTGATCCCCGATGACGCGCTGGGCGACTGTGTCGGCATGGCGCTGTTTTTCCGGGCGCTCAAACAACGGTTTGGCGATATCCGGATTGGCGTTCTTAACGCTGGCAGCGCATCGGACATCTTTGCGCTGGTGCAGGGAATCGAGATTTTTCAGCTGTTTATCTCGAGCGCACAGCTCAAACGTTTCGATTACCTAATTGATCTCAGTGAAATGGAAGGCTGGCGGGATATCGCCACCATGCCGGTCAATCCGGAAGAAGCACTCTGCGAGGCCTTTGGCCTCCCCCCGGTCCCACTCGAGAAACGACAGCTACCAAAGGGAACGCGACTTAAAGTCGGGATTGTGCCCATGGCATCCTCACCGTTACGAACCCTGCCCCCCAAGCTCGTCAGTGAAATTACAGCCATGCTGGCCAAACGGGATTGTGACATCACCCTCGTGCTCAATGCCTATCAGGGCGTGATGAAAGCCTACAAGGCCGCACTTGGTCCCCTTGCAGGAAACAGTATTCGGGTTGTCGATGGCTTCAAAACGATTGGCGATCTGGTCTCGTTTGTCGCACAGCAGGATTATCTTGTCGTCGCCGACAGCGGCCCCGCCCACATCTCCAAACTGTTCCAGACCCCAGGAACTGGCATTTACAGTTCGGCCGACGCCAAAACGCTCCAGGGCCGACATACGAATTTACGCGCCTGGCAAAGTGATTTCACGGGACCACATTGCAGCGCCCCCTGCGGGCTGGCAAAACTGCGCGCAACGCCGGATGGCAAAATCGGCTGTATGGGCAGTCTTGGTCTCCCCATCTCGGCACTGCCGGGCACACCGGAAAAAAGTGATCCCGAATTGGCCCGGGCATTGGTCACAAACAAACCGGTGCCCTGCGTTTCCAAGTTGGACGCGGACATTCCAGCAATCAGCGACTTGATATCCCAAGACCTCGCCAAAGCTTGAATCCACCAAAAGCGTAATCCGTTCGCAGTGATCGCGTCGAAAAACATCCAAACAAGCAAAAAGAAAGGGCGACCGAAGCCACCCTTTCAAAGCCCTGCAGAATTCCGAAGAATTAGAAGGTAAGTGCGATACCGGTAACCGCACCGTAGCCGTCGTTGTCGGCGATCGCTGCGTTATCGGATTCGTCATCGAACCAGAAGATTGACGATTTCCATGCAACGCCTGCGCCAAGCGCATAGGACATCCCGAGGTCAACCGTGCTGACTTCACCGGTACCGGACAGATCAACGCCATCAGAGGAGCTGTCGATGTCGCGGTTGCCGTATTCCGCATAACCATAGGTCAAAGAGACGGTTGCTGCATCCATCGCATAGGAGACGCCAACGTCAAATGCGTCGGTGTCGTCACCGGTGCGGGAGTTTTCACCCTGTGCATAATCGTCTTCGATGTGACCCCAGGAGGTACCGACTACGAAGTTGCCGAAACCAACGGTCGCACCAAGGCCATACCAATTGCCTTCGCCCTGGTTTTCACCAGTTGCAGAGAACCCGAGCGCGATACCATCGAATTCGCCCTGATAGTTGATGCCAGCCGAGAGGATGTTATCGCCATCAGTTGCGGTGTCGTTGTTGTTCGAACCGCTATCATCAGCATAAGAGAAACCAAGCTGGAAGCCGCTGATGTTCGGGCTGTAGTAGGTGAAGCGTTTCTGGTCGCCGCTCGAAGGAACGGTATCGATCAGGTATGCATCAACCCAGTTGGTCAGGTCGCCATCGTTGACGCCTACCGGACCAACGGACGGTGCAGTGAAGCCCATCGAGTCAGCAGCGCTGTCGTCTTTGCCGAGGCGTACTTCACCGAAGCCACCATTGATGTACAGGTACTGTTCATCGATCTGGTCAGACGAGGTTTCGCCTTCGAGTTCGATTTTCGCACCAACTTCGATGCCGTTATCAAGCGTGGTTTTGCCCGAGAAGTGAACTTCGGTGTCGGACTGGAAGGCGTTCTTGGATTCGCCAACATCCTGGTCAGCTACACCAGCCCACTGTTCCATGTAACCACCAACCGAAAGCTTGATCGGCTCGGAAGCCTGCGCGGTACCTGCGGCTGCGACAGCGACGAGTGCGCTGGAAGCAAAAAGAATCTTTTTCATAATAACCCTCAATAGAATGACGTTTTGGGACGAAGGGGTTTGAACCGGACGGCCCTTCGTTCTGTCGAGAGTGATATGGCCATTGAAATGAATAAGGGTCAATTATAATAAATGGATTTTGGTCAGTTAAATAACGGTGTGTTGTATTTTTGCAACTGGTTTGTGCCGTTTATATGGGGGATATCGGAACTATTAGGGTATATATCAGTCAGTTACTTATTAGGTAATACGACATTACCCCACATAAGCACACCTAACTAACTTCTGGTCATTTAATGATAGCGTTTCGATTCTCTCACAAATCTGAGTCTTGATATCGATTGATAAGGTGAACCTTGGACGGAGGAAGGCAATGAACAAGACGAACGACGTCTTTGACATCACCCGGATTTTTTGACTACGACCGAGTTTTTAACGCTGTTACGTAGCGCCAAAACTGTGCTCGATGGAGACACGCGTTCGTCTCTGAATTGGCAGGCGGGAAAAAAAAGAAGGGGGTGGAAAATCCACCCCCTTCAATCTGTCGTCCAATCTTAGGAAAGATTAGAAGCCAAGACGGAAGCCGGTAACAACACCGTAACCTTCGTTGTCGTCAGCTGCACCCGGGTTTTCGCCCTGATCGTCGAACCAGAAGATCGACGAACGCCAGCTAACGCCTGCACCGAGGGTATAGTCGAGACCCGCATGCACGGTGTTGATTTCGTCAACGCCCGAAACGGTTGCGGAACCGTCGTTCTCACCATATGCATAGGTAAGGGAAACGGTCGCTGCATCCATTGCATAGGAAACGCCGATATCGAAATCGGTGGTGTCTTCGAGTTTGTTCGCGCCTGCAGCCGGCTTGCCAGCGCCGAATTCGCCATCGGTTTCAGATACAGAAGCGCCAACGGTGAAGTTGCCGAAGCCAACGGTCGCGCCTACGCCGTACCATTCACCTTCGCCGAAGCTCTCACCAACAAGCGAAACACCGAGGGAAACGCCGTCGAAGTCACCACGGTACTCAAGACCACCAGAAACGCGGCTATCGCCGGTCTGGGCAGTGTTGTTGTTTTCAGAGGAGTCGTCGTCTGCGTAGGAGATACCAGCTTTGAAGCCGCCAAGGGTCGGGGTGTAGTAGGTAACGCGTTTGGAGTCACCACCAGCCGGAACGGTATCCGGGACTGCGTTGGTGGTTACCCAGTTACCAAGGTCGCCGTCGTTTGCGCCAACCGGACCAACGGACGGAGCGGTGATGCCCATGTCAGCTGCTGCGCCGTCTTCCGCGCCGAGACGAACTTCACCGAAGCCGCCGCTGACATACATCCAGGATTCGTCAACGGTCGAAGCAGCGGTCGTCACGTTATTGCCAGCAGCGTTCGTAGCGGTAGTTTCACCGTTGTTACCTTCGAACTCGACAGTTGCACCAACTTCGATGCCGTTATCAAGGGTGGTCGAACCCGAGAAGTGGATTTCAGTGTCGGACTGAATTTTGTTTTTGGATTCGAAGCGGTTTTCTTCAGATGCAGCGCCTACCCACTGCTCCATGTAACCACCTACGGACAGGCTGATCGGCTCAGAAGCCTGAGCTGCACCTGCGAAACCAACAGCGACGAGTGCGCTGGAAGCTACCAGAATCTTTTTCATCTTTTCCCTCAACGTCTTTGAATGCGTTTTACGCAATACAAATATTTTGGACAGCTTTTGCCGTCCGGTTCGACGCTATGGAGCCAGCATTTGTCCGTCCCGTCAATCATAGTGTGATCAAAATGCGACATTTGTTCAGAAATGTTGCACAAAAACCACACATGTTTTTATTTGCCGTTTGGCCCAACCGCCTTATAGTGCGGTCACGTATTACAAAGGCATTCTTAAAGAAGGTTCGCAACGTGCAGACTTATCTCGCGAAGTCACTGGGCATTCTCTTCATTCTAACCGTCGTGTCCGGCTGTGCGGGTAAATCAGACCACGCAAACATGCCCGGTTCCGCACCAGGTGATCAACGTGTCAATGGCAGAAGTGCTACAGTCAACGATATTAGGGAACAAGGCTCACTGTTCGGATCGGACGGACTGAGTATTTTCGGCGGTGAAGAGAAGCAAGAAGGCTCCGGTTCCGGCATCGGTGTTAACAGCTTCCTATGGCGTGCGACACTTGATACCCTCTCCTTCATGCCCTTGAATTCTGCTGATCCGTTTGGTGGTGTAATTATTACCGACTGGTACACGCCGCCGGAATCTTCAGATGAACGCTTCAAACTGACAGCCTACATCCTTGGCACAGCCCTGCGCTCGGATGCCATTAAGGTTTCCGTCTTCCGCCAGGTCAATGTCGGGCCTAACCAGTGGCAGGATGCGGTTGTTGAACCGGGAACTGTCACCTCGATGGAAGACGCTATCCTGACCCGCGCCCGTCAACTGCGCATTGACAGTGCGAATTCTCAATAAGGCTGATGTCGCAAGACACACTTTATATATCGTCTGAATACAACCCCCATTCGCTGCAATGCGACTGGGGGTTTATTGTATCGGCAGAACGACGTGATGTTTTTGAGGTGATACCAGACAGTCTTGCGACGATTCGCACTGCACTCTATTTCTCAGTTCTTAAGGCATCACCACCGGATTTTTCGCCGCCCCCGTCTCAGCGCGATCATCCTGCCAAGGTAAAAACCGACGAAACAGTGGGCAATGGCGCACAGCTCTATCATGAAGTCGGGTTCGATATCATGTCACTCGCTTTGCTAGCCGATGTGCCAGCCCACCGACCCTTACACCTGACACAAAACAGCCTGATTGGTCATTGGCGTTGGTTACGTGACGTCTGGCGTGTGGGATACTCGCGCCCACAGTTTACGGCTACCATGGATACCCGGAACGCGGTGACAGAGGTATTACGAAACGGCAAAAACAATCTCGCCATTGCCGAGCTGCGCAATCTGTTCAAAAAGGTGCAGCAGGGTCCGCACAATGCTGAACTGTACATTTCTTTTCTCAGCAGCCTATCTCTGTTTTGCCCTTTTATCGCAACCGAACTATTGTGGCGCCAAGGCCGGATTGAACAGGATCCCATCAGCCGGCCCCGGACCAAAGATAAAGAAGGTATAGCTGAATGACATTGCGCGCGGTTTTTCCGGTTCTCGCACTCCTGGCCCTGACAACGCTCAGCGCCTGCGGATTTCGCCCGCTCTATGCCACAGCGGGTGACGATTACAACACCGCAGCCAATATGGCCCAGGTGAAAGTCGCCCTGATCAATGACCGTGTCGGCCAACTGACCCGCAATGCACTGCTTGAGACGCTGACCCCACGCGGGCAAAGTGCCAACCCGCTCTATGACCTACAGTTGACCCTGAGCGAATCGACAAGCGAGCAAGGCTTTACCAAGGAAAACGAGGCAACGATTGCCGATTTCCTGATTAACGCACAATACGAACTGGTCCGCCGAACCGATACCAAGGTCCTGCGCAAAGGATCGGTTCGCGCCCGAACCAGCTACAACATCGTCGATTCGGATTTTGCCAGCATCGAGGCCAAAAATGCTGCGCGCAGAGATGCCGCACGCAACCTCGCCCAGCAGCTGGCCAACCAGGTGGCGATTGGCCTGCGGTCCCAATAACGTCGTTCTCCGAACCGTTCACACGTCACGCCCACTCCCCTAATGAACCACAAGGCGCATCATGAAGCTCAAGGCAGCACAGGTTGAAAACTTCTTGCGCGCCCCGGATGCGAAGGCGCAGCTGGTCCTGATCTATGGCGAGGACGAAGGCCTTGTGCGTGAACGTGCGACCAAACTGGCCAAAACCGTGGTCGAGGACCTCAAGGATCCCTTCCGCGTGATCGAGCTTGGCACCGCCCAACTCAAGGAAGACCCCAGCCGCCTGCGCGACGAGGCCGCCGCCATGAGCTTTGGCGGCGGGCGCCGTGTGATCCGACTCCGCGATATCGGTGATGCGCAGGCTCCTGTCATTGCCGATTTCCTCGGCGATCCGGCCGGCGATGCCCTGATTGTGATTGAGGCCGGAAGCCTTCCGACTCGCTCCAAACTGCGTCAGGCAGTCGAAAAAGCCGGCAATGGCATGACCCTGCCCTGCTATGCCGATGGCGCGCGCGACATCGAAAGCCTGATCCAGTCGATCATGGAAGAACACAAACTGCGCATTGACCGCGATGCCACCGGCTATCTGGTCGCCAATCTCGGCTCGGACCGCATGATTTCACGAAGCGAGCTTGAAAAACTCGCCCTCTATGCGCTCAAAGACGGTCAGGTCACGCTGGCACACGCCATGGCCTGCGTTGGCGACAGTTCCGCACGCCACTATGACGATGTCATTCAGGCCGTCTCACAGGGCAATGTGGTTAATCTCGATGCCGCCCTGACCCGCCTGGTCGAAGAAGGCCTTAACCCGGTCGGCGCATTGCGCATGATGATCAGCTATTTTCAGAAGCTTCATCTGGTCAAGGGACAGGTTTCCCAGGGTACTAGCGCCGATCAGGCGATGAAATCGCTCCGCCCACCGCTGTTTTTCAAGGCTGCTGATCAGTTTCGCGCCAATCTGAATTACTGGGCGGTTAATAACCTGCAGCGTGCGTTGCGAATCCTGCTGGAAGCTGAAAAGGACTGCAAAAGCGGCCTGGCCATCCCCGAAACCATCGCCCATCGCGCCATGATCAAGGTCGCCGTTGCCCGCCAGAAACAGGTCAGACGGTAACCACCAACCCGATTCGCCAGTCTTCAGCGCCATTGTGCTAACTGAGGCCGTTGCCATATTATTGGCGTGCTAGGACTGGAATGCGTCCAAAACGCAAAAACGCGGTCCGGGATATGATCCCCGCACCGCGTTAAATATCTAAAGGATCCGCTTCACCTCAACCGATTTGCCGGCCGCCTTTGCCTGCTCGGCTTTCAGTTTCTTAAGCTGATCGATCTTGTCGCGATCAAGATCCTTCATGCTGGTTTTGGTTACGGCTTTTTTCCCGTGCCATCTGCAACCTCCTCCAGCACATCTTCGTCGACTTCTTCCTGCGCGATCGGCATATCGCCCTCGGGCTCATCGTCGATCATCAGGCTGTCGTCATCGATCCTGTCAAGATCACGGCCGCCATCAACCGCATCGGCAATCGATTCGAGCTCGCTGGTCAGCGCATCCTCGTCTTCGTTTTCCGCATCATCGACCGATTCGGCTTCAAACTCGTCATCTTCGATAAACATCGAATCGAACTCGTTTTCATCCGGGCCGGGCGCAGCATCAGCATCGGCGTCATCGGAAATGTCGGCGGCCTTGCCATGGGTCAGGCGCTGCAGGATGTCATCAAGCTGCTCAAGCGTTTCATAACGGATCGAGATTTTACCCGCCGATCCGTCAAAGTCGATATTGACCGCCAACCCCAACATGTTGCTGAGGTCGCGCTCCAAAGACACCGTATCTGGGTCTTTCTCGATCGAAGACCGACCTGATGATTTCTTCGGACGCGCGGACTTGCCACCATCGGTTTTGACCAGTTTCTCCGCCTGGCGAACATTCAAACCCTTTTTCACGATCTGGGCCGCAAGCTCGACGGCATTGTCCGCCCCAAGCAATGCACGGGCATGGCCGGAGCTTAGAACCTTGTCTGAGAGCATCTGCTTGATCGGGGCTGGCAGGCCCAGCAAACGCAGGCTGTTGGCAATGTGGCTGCGGCTTTTACCCAGTGCCTGACCAAGTGCTTCCTGCGTGTGGGAAAACTCGCTCATCAGGCGGTTATAGCCCTCGGCCTCTTCAAGCGGCGACAGATCCTGACGCTGCAGGTTTTCAATCAGGGCAATTTCGGCGGTTTCGCGATCATCAAATTCGCGCACCAGAACCGGCACTTCATGAAGCTGTGCCCGTTGCGCCGCACGCCAGCGACGTTCACCGGCGATGATTTCGTATTTGGTTTCACCCGTCGAAGAGGCCCGCACCAAAATAGGCTGAATGATGCCCTTTTGGCGGATCGAGGCCGCCAGATCATCAATCGCGTCATCATCAAAATTGCTGCGCGGCTGAAACGGCGAGGGTTTCAGATCGGTAATCGCAATATGCTGCGTCGTCCCGCCCGGTCCCGGATGGGCCGCCTCGGCGCTATCGCCACTGGCGGCAACCGCAACTTCTTCATCCTCTTCGCCCAGAAGTGCAGACAGTCCCCTGCCCAACCCGCGTTTTTTTGCTTCGCTCATGCTTTCACCCCTTCGCGTTTCAGGACTTCGCTCGCAAGATTCAGATAGGCCCGTGAACCCGGGCACTTCATGTCATAAACCAGCACCGGTGTTCCGTGGCTGGGGGCTTCGGAAACACGGACATTGCGCGGAATCACCGTGCGATACACCACATCCCCGAAATAATCGCGCACATCATTGGCAACCTGGGCCGACAGGTTGTTGCGCTTGTCATACATGGTCAGCACAATGCCCTGGATTTCAAGGTTCGGATTGAACGCCTTCTTGACCCGCTTGATGGTCCGCACCAGATGGCTGACCCCCTCAAGGGCAAAGAATTCACATTGCAACGGTACGAGAACCGCATCGGATGCCACCAGCGCATTCAGGGTCAAAAGACCCAGCGACGGCGGGCAATCGATCAGGACGTAATCAACATCGTGCGGCAATTTGCCAAGCGATTCCTTAAGCTGCATCTCGCGACGGTCGAAATCGACCAGCTCGATCTCCGCCCCCGAAAGATCCATGCCCGACGGCACGATGCTGAGCCGCGGGATCGAGGTTTCCTTGCGTGCCTCTTCCAAGGTATTGCCGTTGATCAGCACGTCATAGGAACTGATTTCGCGGTCGGACGGACGCAGGCCCAAGCCGGTACTGGCGTTGCCCTGCGGATCAAGATCGACAATCAGAACCCGCTGGTTTACCGCGGCCAGTGCAGTTGCCAGATTGATCGTCGTGGTGGTCTTGCCCACACCGCCCTTCTGGTTGGCCACGGCGATAATCCGCGGACGATGCGCGGCACCATCAGATTTCGTCGAAAGCGGCAAATCAATAACATCCGTCACCGGCCCACTCCTTTTAAGATCATCACGACACCGTCCGGATCGACCAGACTGGCATGCGTGGTTACATCAAATGTCCAACCAGCGTCACGTGCGTCCGCCAGCTCATCCTCAAAGGCACGTCCCTTCAGCAGCACATAATGGCCGCCGTCTTTCAAATGGCGCTGCCCCAACTCCAACAGCTTCGGCAAGGGGGCAAAGGCGCGCGCCGTAATCACATCGGCCTGCCGCGGGGCAGCCGCCTCGATCCGCTCACGGGCAATTTCGGTCTTATCCAGCACACCGCAAACCCGGGCGGCTTCCATCAGGAAGACGGTCTTTTTGGTGTTGGATTCCATCAAGGTGACGTTATTGGCGCCAAGGATCGCCAGAACGATGCCCGGGAACCCGGCACCCGATCCAAAATCAACGATTTTGCCGGTTGTGGCGATGTCTTCAACATACGGCCAAAGCTGCGCAGAATCCTGTAAATGACGTCCCCAAACGTCTTCGGCCGTGCTGGCGCCAACGATATTAATCCGTGGCTGCCACTTCACGACAAGGTCTGCATACTGGCTGAGGCGATCCAATGTTTCACGTGAAACATTCAAATCCTGCTCAAACCATGTTTTTACGGGTGTGGAAATTGTCTGCATATTTGAGTTATAGGCCGAGCCCAAAAAACACACCAGTCTTGATTTTCGTCCGTTTGTGTTTTTGGCCGCGTCGGATGCGATAAAACACCTAAAAACAGCGTCGAATGTTTCACGTGAAACATTCCGACACCAAAACGCATCATTCCAGACCCAAAACACCGCACATTCGATGAAGTTTGACTCCCCACCGACACCGCATGGGCGACTCCGGCACCTTGCCCAACCACAATCCCCTGCGACTCGGCAGAAGCCGGTGATGACCAGCCACACTTCCACAAGACCCGGCTGTCTCATCCGCCTGCCCTTACATCCGACGCGCCAGCCAAAACAAAACGCCCGGCCAGTGAATTTGGCCGGGCGTTATAATGGGGATCAGAAGCGTCCGGATCGGACCCATTATATAGTGTGTTTGGACGAAGACCGATCAGGCGGTCTTGCTGACGGCGGCCGTCTGATGCTTGTGGCTTTTAATATGACCGAGCAATGCGGTCACCGCCGCCGGAGTAACACCCGGAATGCGCGATGCGGCGCCGATGGTTTCCGGCTGGATTTCTTTAAGCTTCAACCGGATCTCTGCCGACAGCCCGCCGACCTTATCGAAATCAAGCCCGCGCGGCAGGCGCAATTCCTCGTCCCGGCGGAAGGCCGCGATGTCCGCCGCCTGGCGGTCGAGATAGCCTTTATACTGGGCATCGATTGACACCTGTTCCTTGATCGCCGGGTCAAGTGCGCCCAGCTGCGGCCAGACCTTGGTCAGGGTATCGAAATCAATATCGGGATAGGCCAGCAGGTCATAGGCCGAGCGGCGCACACCATCCTGATTGATCTTGATATCAAACTTGGCCAAACAATTCGGGGTTTCGGTCAGCTCGGATACTTCTGCCTTGGCAGCATTCAATGCAGATTTCTTGGCATCCCATGCCTGCGCGCGTGTCGATGCGATGCAGCCAATATCAAGACCGCGATCCGTCAGACGCTGATCGGCGTTATCGGCGCGTAGCATCAGGCGATACTCGGCGCGCGAGGTGAACATGCGATATGGCTCGCGCGTGCCAAGGGTCACCAGATCATCGATCATTACACCGATATAGGCGTCAGCCCGATCGAGAACGAATTCGCGCTCAGCACCCCCGGCAATCAGGGCGGCATTCACACCGGCAATAAGCCCCTGCCCAGCGGCTTCTTCGTAGCCGGTGGTGCCATTGATCTGACCGGCAAAGAACAGGGCCGCGACCTTTTTGGTTTCCAGCGTATGACGCAGCTCGCGCGGATCAACAAAGTCATATTCCACCGCATAGCCGGGACGGAAGATCTCGACCTTTTCCAGACCCGGAATGGTGGCGAGCATGGCAAGCTGGACGTCTTCGGGCAGCGAGGTCGAAATGCCGTTCGGATAGATGGTCGGATCGTCGAGCCCTTCGGGTTCGAGGAAAATCTGATGCTGATTTTTCTCGGCGAAGCGGACGACCTTGTCTTCGATGGACGGGCAATAGCGCGGACCGCTGCTTTTGATTTTGCCGCTATACATCGGCGCACGGTCGAGATTGGCGCGAATGATTTCGTGGGTCGCCTCGGTCGTCCAGGTCATATGACACGGAATCTGCGGCACGGTAATTTCGCGGGTCAGGAACGAAAACGGCTCTGGCGGCGTGTCGCCCGGCTGTTCCTGCAAACTTGCCCAATCAATGGTCCGGCCATCAAGGCGGGCCGGCGTTCCGGTTTTCAAACGGCCTAATCGGAAATCATATTTTGCCAGCGTCTCAGAAAGTCCGGTTGCCGGGGCGTCGCCCATGCGACCTGCCGGTTCGGATTTCTCGCCAATATGGATCAAACCATTAAGGAACGTGCCCGTGGTCAGCACCACCGCACCGGCAAGGTATTCGGTGCCATCGCCAGTGACGACGCCCTTAACACGATTATTGTCATCAATGATCAGGTCCTCGACACCGCCTTCAAGAATGGTGAGGTTTTCCTGTTCAGCCAAGATATCCTGCACCGCCTGGCGATACAGCTTGCGATCTGCCTGCGCACGCGGCCCACGGACTGCGGGGCCCTTGGAACGATTGAGCATACGGAACTGGATACCCGCGCGGTCAATCGCGCGGCCCATCACGCCGTCAAGCGCATCAACTTCGCGCACCATATGCCCCTTGCCCAGACCACCGATGGCCGGGTTGCACGACATTTCCCCGATGCGATCCGCACGGTGGGTGACCAGTGCCGTGGATGCGCCCATGCGCGCGGCGGCAGCAGCGGCTTCGCATCCGGCATGGCCACCGCCGACCACGATCACGTCAAAGCGGTTATTTGGCACGTTCTGTGACATCGACTTCCTCACTCAATCCCCACTGCTTGTCACGCGGCGGGTGTGAACCCTGTTTGGTTCGAATAGGTGTATATGGTCAACCTTGTGACGAATGTTTCACGTGAAACATTCTCGGGAGACAAGTCTAACGACTCTTCCCTAACTCTATTTGCCGATACAGAAATCCCCGAAGATAATATCGAGCAAATCTTCCACATCGACACGTCCGGTAATCTTGCCGATTTCGCGGACAGCGAGCCGTACATCCTCGGCCGCCAGTTCTGCGATATCGGTCTGCAATCCGCGATCCAGATGATCGCTGGCACTTTCAAGTGCCCGCCGATGGCGCAGCCGTGTCAGCGGCACGGGCCCGGCAAAATCGAGCCCCTCTTTTACGCGAGTCTCCAGCAGTTGCAAGAGGCTTTCCATCCCCTGCCCGGTCATGGCCGATATGGGTAAAACGGGAAGCTCCAGCGCCCGACCATCGACCGACGTTCCCTGCCAGCTTGCCGGAATGGCGCTGCTATCGGTCGCATCGACCTTGTTGATCAGGATCAGCGTCTTGTCATCTATCAGGCGGGCAGCCTCCGGATCAATCTTCGGCCAGTCATTGCGATCAATCACCACCAGACGCAGATCGGCATTTTCCGCCCGCTCGGTCGCACGGCGCACACCCTCGGACTCAATCACATCGCCGCTTTCGCGCAGGCCCGCGGTATCGACCATGGTGACCGGAAAGCCCCCCAGATCGAGATGAACCTCGATCATGTCGCGCGTGGTCCCCGCGATCTCGGACACAATGGCGGCATCTCGCTGAGCCAGCCGGTTAAGCAGGCTCGATTTGCCGGCATTGGGCGCGCCCAAAATGACAATCTGGAACCCTTCGCGCAGGCGCTCACCACGGCGGTTATCGGCCAGATGGCGTTTGACCTCGTCATTCACCGCGCGCAAATCGCCATGCACCACCGGCACGATGCCATCGGGCAAATCTTCGTCGGGGAAATCAATATCGGCCTCGATATGGGCCAAGGCCTTCATCAGGCGCGCACGCCAGCCTTCATACAGCGTGCCCAGCTCGCCTGCCATCTGGCGCACCGCCTGGCGGCGCTGGGCGGCGGTTTCGGCGTCAATCAGATCGGCGATCCCCTCGGCCGAGGTCAGATCCATCTTGCCGTTTTCAAACGCACGCCGTGTGTATTCACCCGGGTCCGCCACGCGCAGACCGTCCTGACGCGACAGGCAATCCAGAACCCCTTCGATCACGGCCCGCCCACCATGGACATGCAGTTCAACCACGTCTTCACCGGTAAAGCTTGCCGGACCCTGGAAATAGATCGCCACCGCATCATCAAGCCGCTCACCCGATTGCGGATCGCGGATCGGGGCATAGATCGCATGGCGCGGCTTGGGCATTGTATCGCGGCCCAATAACGCACACAGCACCGCCCCCGAACGCGGCCCGGATAATCGGATCACGGCAACACCGGCACGCCCCGCGCCGGAGGACAGGGCAAAAATGGTTTCTCGGCTGGCAATCATGGCGGATCCGTCAATTCTGAAAATGCGGTTGCGTGGCAGAGGAGGATATCGTCCAGACAGGCGCAAAGGTCAACATATGGCAGAAAATAACCAACAGGGGTTTAATGACCTTTGTGTTGGTGGCGCGGATCATCGGGTGCGCGTTGGCAGCCGCCCTCGCCCCGTCATGGACCCCCCGCCTGCGCGGGGGTGACGGGATTGCAGACGGCAGCTAGATATCGTTTCTGCTGCGGGCATCCAGCCTCATCTTGGGCCACAATGCCCAAAAGACCCATCATGCCCGCACAGAGTCTGTGCGCGCGGCGGCGGGTACGGGCATCCCTTGCAGTAGGGCACAAAAAAACAGGCCACACATATATTGCGGGCCGGTTTGATTACGCAAGGTCACGCAGGGGCGCTTATTGATCGGGATTAAGCTTTAAGCGTTCAACGATCTTGCCACCGATCAGATGATCATTGAGGATCGCCTCGATGTCTTCCATCGTCTCATAGTGATACCAGGTACCTTCGGGATAGACCACCATCACCGGGCCCAGTTCGCAGCGATCGAGACAGCCGGCGGTATTGATCCGGGTCTGTGGCAGGCCAAGTTCCTTGGCGCGCACCTTCATGTAGTTGCGAAGTTTGGTCGCGCCCTTGGAATAGCAGCATCCGCGTTCATGGCCGGCGGGGCGTTCGTTCTGGCACACGAAGACATGTGCCTGATAGTAGTGTTCACGCATGATAGCGGGTCTGCCTAGCCTTTGTCCTTGTCACCGGTACCGCCGGTACCCGCATTGAACTGGCCCCAGAAGGCTTTCTGAAGCTGTTCCCAGTTCTGAATGCCCTGTGGCAGCCAGGTATTAAGCATGGTTTCCGGATCCATCGCCGCCAGGTTGGCTTTCATGCGGTCTTCGATATCTTGCATCATCGCCTTTTGCATCGGCTGAACATCAGGAAGACCAAAGAAGGTCCGTGCCTCTTCCGGCGTGCAATCAATGTTCACGGTTACTTTCATCGCCCTGGTCTCCTGATCTGTTTTGTTTTTTGGTCTCTGTCACTTTATGTGACTGGCTGTTTGCATGGCTGGCCCATTATCCCCACCAGAACCGCCTTCGCAATCACAATAACGCCAACCAGCCCCTACCATATGGGAAGCAAGAGCATGCGGCGACCGCAACTTTCACAATATTGCGATAAAAGATTTCGGCCATTTGCCTTTATGAATGAGGCCATAACCCTTAGAATCACGCAAACAGCCTTATAAAGCATTGCCAGCACTGATGACTGGCGCGTGATTGCAGATCGCGCTACCGCAAACGATAAAGCCATCGGCTTAATGGATGGCACAGGACACAAAATGGAACTCGCACGCAATAATCTTGGTTCGGAAACCAGCCCCTATCTTGTTCAGCATCGCGACAACCCGGTGCATTGGCAGCCCTGGAGTACCGAAATTCTCGCCAAAGCCAAGGAATTGAACAAACCGATCCTGCTGTCGGTCGGGTATGCTGCGTGTCACTGGTGCCATGTCATGGCGCATGAAAGCTTTGAGGATGAGGGTATTGCGGCCCTGATGAACGAGCTTTTCATCAATATCAAGCTCGACCGCGAAGAACGCCCGGACCTTGATGCGCTTTATCAGAATGCGCTGGCCCTTCTGGGCCAACAGGGCGGCTGGCCACTGACGATGTTTTTGACCCCGGATGGCGAGCCGTTCTGGGGCGGCACGTATTTCCCCAAGGAAGCGCGATATGGCCGGCCGGGATTTGGCGATGTGCTTAAGACCGTTGCAAAGATTTATGCCGAAAAACCCGATGATGTCCGCCACAATGTCAGCCAGATTTCCAATGCCCTGATCAAAATGAACAGTGCGGCGGTTGGCGCGGTCCCCAGTCTTGAGATGATTGATCGCTGCGGTCATGGCTGCTTGCAGATCATGGACGGGGAAAATGGCGGCACATCCGGCGCGCCGAAATTCCCGCAGCCCAGCCTTTTATCCTATATCTGGCGGACCGGTGTGCGCACCGAGGATGACGGGCTGAAACGCATCGTCAAACACAGCCTGGATCGCATGTGCCAGGGCGGCATTTATGATCATCTGGGCGGCGGTTTTGCCCGCTATGCCGTCGATGACCAGTGGCTGGTGCCGCATTTCGAAAAGATGCTCTATGACAACGCCCAGCTGATTGATCTTTTGTGTGATGTCTGGCGGGTTGATCCCAATCCGCTTTATGCCAAGCGGGTCGAGGAAACCATTGGCTGGATCTTGCGCGAAATGCGCATTCCCGGGGGTGCCTTTACCGCAAGCCTTGATGCCGACAGCGAAGGGGTCGAAGGCAAGTTCTATGTCTGGTCCGAGGATGAAATTGACCAGATCCTTGGCAGTGATGCCGAACTGTTTAAGAAATTCTATGACGTTTCCAAGGGTGGCAACTGGGAAGGCCATAATATCCTTAACCGCACCGCCTCGGGGCTCGAGCTTGCCGATGACGCGACCGAGGAAAGGCTGGTGGAGCTTCGCGCCAAGCTTCTGACCGAACGGGCCAAACGCATTCGCCCGGGCTGGGATGACAAAGCACTGACCGACTGGAACGCCATGACAATTGCCGCCTTTGCCGAGGCCGCGATGACCTTCCACCGTGCCGACTGGCTGGATTATGCCAAGCTTGCCTATGGATTTGTCATCAACACCCTGATGAAGGATGACCGCTTCCTGCACAGCTATCGTAATAGTCGCGTGCAGCATGCCGGGATGCTGGAAGACTATGCGCATATGATCCGCGCGGCCTTGAGGCTTTATGAATGCTTTGGCGAGGATGCCTATCTTAATGAAGCCATCCGGTGGTCGGCCGCGGTCGAAACCCTGTTTGCCGATGCCAAGGGCGGCTATTTCCAGTCGGCATCGGATGCCAGCGACCTTGTCGTGCGCCAAAAACCCTTCATGGATAATGCCGTGCCATCGGGCAATGCGATCATGGCTCAGAACCTGGCCAAGCTTTATGCCCTGACTGGCGATGCGCAATACCGCGATCAGGCGGAAATCACCCTTGCGGCCTTTGGCGGGCGGATCAGCGAGCAATTCCCGAACATGCCGGGCCTTATGATGGCGGCCGAAATGCTGCAAAATCCGGTGCAGATCGTGCTGATCGCCAACGAGCGCAGCCAGACCTATCTTGATATGCGGCGTGCCATTTTTGGTGCATATCTGCCCAACCGGGCGATCACGATCCTGTCTGATGGTGATCCCCTGCCCGATGGCCATCCGGCCCAGGGCAAGACCGCGATTGACGGCAAGGAAACCGCCTATATCTGTCAGGGGCCGGTATGTTCGGCACCCGTCACAGGCGTCGAAGAATTAACCGAAATGCTGGCAGATTTGCCGGCCAAAGCGGCCTAGCCCCGATGCCGCAAATCTCGCTCAACAGCCCCGTCGGCGCACTCACGGTTTTCGCATTTGAAGATCAAATCGTTGCGCTTGACTGGGGATTTGTTGACGAGATTGAAAGCACACCGTTGCTTGAAGAAGCCCAAAAGCAGCTGAACGCCTATTTCGCAGGGCGCTTGCACAGCTTTGATTTGCCACTCGCACCTGACGGGACGGATTTCCAGAAAACCGTCTGGCAAGCAATGTGCGAGATCCCGATGGGCAAGACTGCGACCTACAAGGAACTGGCCACCATGGCCGGATCGCCCAAGGCATTTCAATCGGTTGGCACGGCGTGCGGCCTTAATCCGATCCCGATCCTTATTCCCTGCCACCGCGTTCTGGCAACCGGCGACAAGCCGGGCGGCTATTCCGGCCATGGCGGGCTTGAAACCAAGCGCGCGCTTTTAAAGATCGAAGGTGTGGATTTGCCGCTGCCGAGTGATCAGGGCGCTCTTCCGTTTTAGTCCTGTTTTTCAAAGACTTAATATTATTCTTCGGCGTAGCACACGGCTTGCAGCTTGTTGCCATCCGGATCACGGACATAGGCGGCATAATAGTTTGGCCCGTAATGCGCGCGCAGGCCGGGCTGGCCTTCATCCATGCCACCATGTTCAAGCGCCGCTGCGTGAAAGGCATCGACATGATCGCGATGGTCTGCCTGAAACGCGATATGAGTACCATTGCCCCACGTTGCCGGGCGCCCATCTGCCGGGCTGTAGATATAGATCGTTGGCATCTGTCCATCCCGTTCATAAGCCAGCGGCTTTTCGGGCGGTTTTGGCAAGCGGTCAAAGCCCAGCGCGCCCAGTACGGCATCGTAGAAACGCGCGGAACGGGCCTTGTCATTGGTTCCGAGGGTGATGTGGCTGATAACTGACATGGGGCAATCCGGGTTATGGGCATTGGGCTTTTGGTCTGTTCACTATTGCATTAATCCATGCGGTTGCATAGAACATAAAGTGAACAACCGGAGAACCATGATGGACAGCCTGCAGGGATACACCGCCAAATCCGGGACACTTGTGCCGGTTTTCACCATCGAGGTGCAGACATTGCCCGAAGATACGGATCGCATTCTTGACGAAGTTATGAAGGTCCATCCGCTTGGCTTTGGACGGTATCAGCGCAATGCGAGCATTTCCGCAGTGGGAAAAGAAACCGCGCAGCCAGAACCGGGATCGACCACCACAACACATGTTGACGGATTTGCGGCCGGTTCGACTGAGACCTACCCGATGGTCGAGCTCAAAATCTCGATTGATCGCGACCAGAAGGCGCTCGCCAAAGTCATGGACGCGATCATCTATGCGCATCACTACGAGGAACCGGTGATCTTTGTCCGTGAGGACTGGGCAAGTCGCGCCGCCTACAATCCGCAAAGTGACAACCCCAATCGCTGGTGGAACAACGGCAAAGGGTTGCCCGATCGGATTGATTAATCACGTCGTTTCGGATGGAATTCTTCCAATCCTGTGCTGCAAAGCAATCGCGATTAACCTACACTCCTCCCATTAACGAAACAGGCGTTGGAAAACGCAGAAAGGGAGGTCTTCCATGACCAAAGCATTCCGATTTTACGAGACCGGCGGCAGTGATGTCCTGAAATTTGAAGACGTCGACGTCGGCACCCCGGGCGAAGGCGAAGTCCGTCTGGCGCAAAAGGCCGTTGGCCTCAACTATATCGATATCTATTTCCGTTCCGGCGTCTATCCCGCACCCAGCATGCCATCGGGCCTTGGGCTTGAAGGGGCTGGTATCATTGAGGAAGTCGGTCCGGGTGTGACGGATCTGGCCGTGGGCGATCGCGTGGCGTATGCCGCACAGCCACTTGGTGCCTACGCCGAGGCGCGCGTGATGCCGGCCAAGGGTCTGGTCAAGATCCCCGATGATGTCAGTTTCGAACTGGCCGCAGCCGCCATGCTTCAGGGCATGACCGCGCAATATCTTTTGCGCCGGACCTATAACGTCAAAAAGGGCGACACCATCCTGATCCATGCGGCGGCTGGCGGGGTTGGCCAGATCGTTTGCCAGTGGGCCAAGCATCTGGGGGCGACCGTGATCGGAACGGTCGGGTCCAAGGAAAAGGCCGAGATTGCCAAGGCCAAGGGATGTGACTATCCGATCCTCTATCGCGACGAGGTCGTCTCAGAGCGGGTCAAGGAAATCACCAATGGCCAAGGCGTTGAAGTTGTTTACGATTCGGTCGGTAAGGACACGTTTGAGGATTCGCTTAAGTGCCTCAAACGGCTTGGCATGATGGTGAGTTTTGGTCAGTCTTCGGGTGCAGTTCCGCCGGTATCGCTGGCCCAGCTTGCCCCGGGCGCCTATTTCCTGACCCGACCGAGCATCTTCCAGTACAACGCCACCCGTGAAGAGCTTCTGGCCAGTGCGAATGAGCTGTTTGAGGTTTTGAAATCGGGCATTGTCACGATTGACATCACCGCGACCTACCCGCTTGCCGATGCTGCCAAGGCGCATGACGACCTTGAAAGCCGCAAAACCAACGGTTCGATCGTCTTTACCGTCTGATAAGGCATCAATCCTGACGCGAAAAGTATAGGACACTTGATAAAAAGCCGATACATTGCGCGATCGGCTTTTTTCTTGTGCCTTCGCATATCGGAACCTCTGCAATGTCTGTTTCAAAAGTACAACAATCTGTCATCGCCGCCTTCAAATCGGCGAAAACCTATCAGGATCCTTATCAGCACTGGTTCCTTGAAGACGTCTTGCCAGAAGGCATGGCAGAGGCCGTTTGCGCCCTTCCGATTGATGCGCCGTTTCTTGAAGTTGATGATGCCGGCACGCGCGAAGCCAACAATTCAAGCCGTCGTTACTTCGATCAGGAAAACATTGCGAAATTCGAGGCCGCCAATAATATCGCGCAGGCTTTCCATTCCCGCGAAGTTGTCGACACGGTCGAGGAAGTGTTTGGTGCCGATCTGAGTGATTCCCGCATTCGACTGGAATTTGCCCAGGATCGCGATGGTTTCTGGCTGCAGCCGCATACAGATATCGGCGTAAAGCGCTTTACCATGTTGCTCTATCTTTCCGACGAGCCGGGGCATGAAAACCTGGGTACCGATATCTACAAGGATGCCGATACCCATGTCGGCGCATCACCGTTCAAGCCGAACTCGGCCCTGATTTTTGTGCCTTCCAACAATACCTGGCACGGCTTTGAAAAACGGACCATTCCGGGTATCCGGAAGTCGCTGATTATCAACTATGTCACGCCGGACTGGCGGGCTGTTGAACAACTGCCCTTCCCCGATAGCTACGTCAAATAACGTTCAAAGCGACATCAAGTCAGCCTTGGAAACCCGGTAAATGTTGAATTACCGGGTTTTTAGTTGCCGTGGGTCATCCGCACATCGCGCGCAATCGCGTCAAAGCGGTCTGAAAGGCCTTCGCTTACTTCGCGGCACGGGGCGATGACGGCTTCGGCCCAGTCGACATAGGCCAGTATCTGCCTTTCATCCCAGCCAACCGGCGTGTCGGTCAGCATCGCACCGACATTGGCGACCTTATCGGCCAGTCGCACAAGCTTGGCACCGTTGGTAAGGTTGGGGGCGGTTTCGATCTGCTTTGCCTTGCGCTCGTCCCTTGGCAGGGCCTTGTCATCACTGACTTCGAGCACGATATCGGCGATGATGTCGTTAAAACAGGCGGCGATTTCATCGCGGGTCGCCCCGCAATCCTCGATCACGTCATGCAGAACGGCGGCACAGAGAATATCCTCGTCCGTCCCCGGTTCGCATTCAACAATCAGGCGGGAAACCTCGATCGGGTGATTGATATAGGGTTCCTGGGCAGCGCCTTTGCGACGCTGGTCGCGATGGGCACGGGCGGCGAAATCAACGGATTTGAGTAGAAGCTGCATAAAGCGCGATATGATCGTGAACGGGTTGCCCAGAGTCCCACGGCTTTTGCGCGGTTTCAAGCCTTGATCCGTTCCGCCCGATGAAAATCATGCAGAGCCGTGAAAAACAGCGGCAAACAGGATAGACTGACAGCAAAGCCATGACCCGGGAGAGGCCAATAATGTCACAGGAAATGCGCCTGAAACTGACCTTGTGGAATGAAAACGCCGAGACCCCGCTGCATCTGAGTGCCCTTGCCCCCAAGGATGGCTGGCAAAGCGCCCCGCCCAACCGGATCGAGGCCGGTGAATCGGTGGTGTGCGAGATCACGGCTGCCAACACATTGGCGATTACGCTCAATTACGGCACGCATCATATCGGCATTCATCTGAGCGACGACAATTTTTCCATCGAGCCGGGTGATGCCCGTGTGGATAGGCAGAAACTGGGGAGCGGTCTGGCAGAGGTGACACTGGCCCTTGGATAGAGGTTGTTTAACGGTTATTTCGATATTGAAATAAAAAAACGGGACCACAGAGGGTCCCGTTTGTTTTTTACGATCCAGTACATCGGGCCCATCAGGCCCGCGCGGCATCAGCCGTTCATGGAATCGAAGAAGTCGTCGTTGTTCTTCGTACCCTTGAGCTTGCCAAGCAGGAATTCCATCGCGTCCTGCGGACCCATCGGGTTGAGGATACGACGCAGCACCCACATCTTGGACAGAACGCTCTTGTCGACCAGAAGCTCTTCCTTACGGGTACCCGATTTGAGGATATCAATCGCCGGGAAGATACGTTTGTCAGACAGTTTGCGATCCAGGATAAGCTCGGAGTTACCGGTCCCCTTGAATTCTTCAAAGATGACCTCGTCCATGCGCGAACCGGTATCGATCAGGGCGGTTGCGATGATGGT
>NZ_DGMR01000004.1:456-2731 GCF_002388495.1 Thalassospira sp. UBA4513 | reverse complement strand
TTACCGTGGTCAACGTGGCCGATGGTGCCAACGTTAACGTGCGGTTTTGTACGCTCAAACTTTTCCTTGGCCATTGCCCTCAGATCCTATTATCCGAACCAAAAAAACACGTAGTAACCCAACGCACGAGCCGACGGGTTGCATCATAAGAATATTGGAGCGGGTGAAGGGAATCGAACCCTCGTCGTAAGCTTGGAAGGCTTCTGCTCTACCATTGAGCTACACCCGCATATTTATGCTGCGAGCTCTCGCGAGGGCGAGAGAGTGGTGGAGGGGGCAGGATTCGAACCTGCGTAGACTAAGTCGGCGGATTTACAGTCCGCTGCATTTGACCGCTCTGCCACCCCTCCATCAGGGTCGTAACGCCATCCGGGTTTGACCCCGGCCTCGTTGCGGCGAGGGAGGGAATACGGCGAAGGCACCTACCCTGTCAACAGCAAAAAAAGCACGAAATCGTATTTCCTTTCCTATATGTTCGCCAAGTTTCGCCGATCAAACGAAGCAAACTGCATTCAGTCCCCTACGGCCCGGAGGTTTCCGCCATATGTCGCGTCGCAATAAATCCCGTTCAGGAAATCGTCATCAAGGTGACGGGGCGCCCGATGCCCTCCCGCAAGGCGATGAAAACCGTGAAGGCAATTCGCGCCGCGGACGAAAACGCGGCCGTGACGGTGGTGGATCGGGCGGCAATTCGCGCCTGATTCTATTTGGGCGTCACCCGGTGATGATGGCAATTGCCAATCCGCAGCGCACGATTCACAAAATCTGGGCCACCGAAAACACCCGTGATGAAGTCATGGCTGCCCTTGCCGACGCCGAGCGCGATGACATCGCGGTAGATTCGGCCGGACGCACCGACCTTGATGAAATGCTGCCGCCCGGCACCGTGCATCAGGGCATGGCCATGCATTGCGCCCCCCTGCCCCAGCTTTCCGTCGAAGAACTGATTGCCGATCACCGCGATTCTGAACAATGCACGGTTCTGATCCTTGATCAGGTGACCGACCCGCATAACGTTGGCGCGATCCTGCGCAGTGCGGCGGCATTTGGCGCATCAGCGGTTATCGTGCCCGACCGTCATGCCCCGCCTGAAACCGGCGTGCTTGCCAAATCGGCCAGCGGTGCGCTTGAAACAGTTCCCTATATCCATGCCGGGAACTTGAACCAGACGCTCGATAAGCTTAAGGGCGCGCATTTCTGGCTGGCGGGTATGGATGGCTATGCCGAACAGACATTGGCCGAAGCCAAACTTCATGGCCGTGTGGGTATTGTGATGGGATCAGAGGGTGAAGGGCTGCGCCGTCTGACGCGCGAAAGCTGCGACTTCCTGGTCAAGCTTCCGATGTCGGATCGCATCGAAAGCCTTAATGTTTCAAACGCAGCCGCCGTCGCGCTTTACGAGCTGTATCGCAAGTAGGCAACAGCGCGCCAGCATGGGCGTTTGAGGCGTTTTCACGGGATGTAAATTTCCGTGCTTCAAACTCTTGCAATCATCAGCGGCCCGGATTATGTTCGCGCCGCTCACGCCGGCATAGCTATAATTGGTAGAGCAGCTGATTTGTAATCAGCAGGTCGTAGGTTCAACTCCTATAAGTGGCTCCATGCGAGTGTAGCTCAGTGGTAGAGCCCCACGTTGCCAACGTGGCTGTCGTGAGTTCGAATCTCATCANNTAGAGCAGCTGATTTGTAATCAGAAGGTTGGGAGTTCGAGTCTCTCTGCCGGCACCACTCAAAGAAAACCCCGCAAGCCATCGGCTGCGGGGTTTTCTTTTGGCGTTACATCGAAATGCTATCTGGGCGGGCCTTCAAGGCGCACGATTTCATCAAGCCCGTCATCCCAGCTCGCCTTGCTGCCCATCATGATATGGGCGTTCGGGCGTATCGAGACAGGCGTTTCTAGGCTGCCTGCCGGGACGACCACCAGCTTGCCATCCATCTGCGTGTAGGGAACGGCCGAGCCGCAGTTTTTGCAAAACGCCTTTTGATGGCGCGTTTCGGGCACGGTGTAGGACTGGATGTGATCCTGGCCGTCGATCCAAAACAGCGTTGCCTTGCCTGAAAACAGATTGGCCGCATGGGCCGAGCCGGTGTCCTTTTGGCAATATTTGCAGTGGCACAGAAAGAACGCGTCAAAGTCACCCGTGATTTCGTAGCGCACAGCCCCACACAGACAGCCGCCGTGATGTTTATCAGCCATGACCATTCCCCTGCCCTAGCCGTCGCGTCTGGACGATGTGTAACGTTCCGAAACGTCGTAATAGTCATCAAAGCCGAT
>NZ_DGMR01000004.1:0-305 GCF_002388495.1 Thalassospira sp. UBA4513 | reverse complement strand
TCGTAATAGTCATCAAAGCCGATGCGTTGGCGCAGGTCCGCCCAGCTCATCAGTTTGTCATCCCTCGGTTCGCCGACCTTCATGGTTTGCAGGCATTCGACCATCGCCTTCATGGCGGCCGCCATCAGCGAAAGTGGATAGGCCGCGATCTGATAGCCGATCTGTTTGAGTTCTTCGGGCGACAGGTCCGGGGTTTCGCCACCTTCAACGATATTGGCCATCTTGGGGCCGGGAAGTTCGGCACAGAGGGTGCGCATTTCATCGACGGATTTCGGGGCCTCAACAAACAGGATGTCGGCACCGAG
>NZ_DGMR01000003.1:222071-222382 GCF_002388495.1 Thalassospira sp. UBA4513 | reverse complement strand
GCCGGAAAGCTGCCCTCGGGCAAACGCGCGACATAGCCAAGATACGCACTGTCACTTGCGACCAGAACCGCCTGATCGCGCAACTCAAACCGGGCAATCTTGCCCCCCTCATTTTCAAGCGACAGCAAGCGGATAAAGTCCCGTGGCAAGGCAAACAGATTGCTGTCCTCCTTGGCCGAACCAGCCCCAGCGCCATCCCCGTCCGCCAAGCGCGAGAGCCAGCACCCCCGCCCGGCAAACCGCCAAGGGTAGCCCGCCAGCATGCCGTCACGCACAGCGGGATAAAGCATCCGGGCAATCTCGGCCTCGGC